>BOBI01000353.1 GCA_026002305.1 Spirochaetia bacterium | reverse complement strand
TAATTTTGGTTCATAGTTTGTAGGTATACCAAAAGGTTTTCTTGATGATACTGTTTCACTTAAACGTTTCCCATTATTTTCATTTTTAGCAATCACTTTTCTGATAATGGGAGAATTTGTACCGCTTGTTGAATTATCAAGTCCGGGTAAGTTAGGGCAATTTGGCGTATGCCCTCAAATTGAATTATCGGAAGCGGCACGGACTGACAAGGACAGAATTGTACGCGCTGACGCTTACACATTGTTAATTACATTTACGCTTACTAATCAAAACAATAAGCGCGATGTGTATTGCTATGCCTCCGCTTTGGAAAGTGCCATAAATGACAATCCTACTTTCGGCGGTGTGGCGGATCGTGTTGCCTTTGTCAATCGTAAATATAAGGGTATGGCAGAGAGTAGCGGGGAATGTCAGGCGGTGTTTACATTGCGCGTAACGGTGGGAAAGTAAAAATATGATACAAGGCAGTGATTTTACCTTACGAATGATAACGACTCGATCCGATGTGGATTTGCCATTCTCCGGTAAAACGTTACGCGAAAAGTTTAATGTGATGAGAGAGAATGTGCCTATCGAAGGTGATGGGCGGTGTTTGGCTCTTATCGAGAAGTGCGGTACAACGGGCGGTATTACTACGCCGCTTACGATTGGTAATGTTCCTGTATTGTTCAATGTCATGTTTGGTAAATATTTGGAAAACGAGTTTGTAAGCGAAACACTAAACTTGTACAAACATTTTATTCAGTTGGCACCGTTACAGAAAAGTCCCAGATTTGATTTAGTTGAAAAATTTGGCTCACATCAAAATACATTTCCATCTTGTACTGTAAAAAGTTTTGAGTTGAGAATACGTCGAGATGAAGCAATCAAGGTACACCTCGATATTGACGGTGATGTAAAGACTCAAACAATACCAATTATAAATGAAGTGGTAAAAAGAGAACGCACGGAATATTTTAGCGAAATTGGTACAATTTATAAAGTTGATAGTGTAAATTGTA
>BOBI01000352.1 GCA_026002305.1 Spirochaetia bacterium | reverse complement strand
AAATTCTCAACTTACGCAACATGGTGGATAAGGCAGGCAATAACACGTTCTATATCGGATCAGGCGCGGACAATCCGTGTGCCGGTTCACATGATAGAACAAATAAACAAGGTGAGCAGGGAATCGCGGCAGCTTATGCAGTTTTTGGGCAGGGAGCCAAGCGACGAAGAAATTGCTGAGCGTCTCGGCTGGACACACGCCCGTGTCAAATCGGTAAAAAGTGTTGCACGCGAACCAATATCACTTGAAACGCCTATCGGCGAGGAAGAAGATTCACTGCTTGGAGATTTTATCGAAGACAAAGATGTTGAAAATCCGGCGACAAGAACGGCATTTACCTTGTTGCAGGAACAGCTTTTTTCTGTGCTTTCGACATTGCCGCCGCGTGAACAAGAGGTGCTTAAAATGCGTTTCGGTTTAGACGATGGTTATTCGCTTACACTTGAAGAGGTGGGGCTTTATTTTAATGTTACGCGCGAGCGTATTCGTCAGATTGAAGCGAAGGCGCTTCGCCGTTTAAGGCACCCGATACGTGCTTTGAAACTAAAAGATTTTCTGGACCGGTAAATTCCGGATCATACAATATTAAAAAATGCCCCGCATGATGCGGGGCAATGTTAATCCTAAGGAGACCTTATGACGACTGAAGAAATTTTTGAAAAGTTACGCGCATTGCAGGATGTGCTTGTAAAGAAACTCGAAGTGGAAAAACAAATAAACGAAATTCCAAAAATGCTTACCGCCCAGGAAGATATGATGACTCACTTGAAAAAACAGTGGATTGAAAAAGATCAGAATTACGTGGCTGAAAAAACAAAAGAAGGCGAATTCAGAAATCTTTTATTTGAAGCGGAAAGCGCCCGTGAACGTGCAGAAAAACACATGGATGCGATAAGCACGCAGCGGGAGTATGAAAATCTTGATAAAGAGATAAAAGACTCAACCGAAAGAGAACAACAGTATCGAAAAAATTTGCAGCAAGTTGAACAGCATATAAGAGAATTA
>BOBI01000351.1 GCA_026002305.1 Spirochaetia bacterium | reverse complement strand
AGCCTTCTTTTTGCAAGTATTCACGGCAAAAAGCCGTGAATTCCCGCTCGGTCTTACAGGCGTTAAGCAGCGCTTTGTACCGTGCTGCAAATTGTTCAATTTGTGTCTGATCGTCGGCGCTTGCGGTTTCCCAGCAATTTTTTATTTTGAAAAAAAGTTTTTCCGCAAGAGCCGCTGTTTCCGATTTTTTTTTGTTATGCGAATCGTCCATAGTTGTTAATTATCCCGAAATCCACCGTAAAGGAATAGTTATAAGTTCCGGAATAAAAATAAGCAGGAACACTAAAATCATTTGCGCAATGTAGTAAGGTATAACCGGACCCAAAATCTCCTCCATTTTGACCTTGCCCGTAGCACACGCCACGTTTAGAACGGGCCCCACAGGCGGGGATGTAAGCCCCAAAACATTTGCCAACGTAAACACGATGCCAAAGTAAATAAGATCGATATGCGCTGCTTTTATAAGCGGCAGCATAATGGGGCACATAATGAGAATTGTAGGAACAACGTCAATACAGGTTCCCATGATGATAATGATAACCTGCAGTGTAAAGTTTAAAAGCATGGGGTGTTCAACAAGTACGGAAAGCGATTTTGTAAGTTCCTGTGGAATACGGCCAATCATCATATAATGTGCCGCGACCTGCGCCGTAGCTGCAAGAAACATAACTACGGCGGACATTTTTGCGCCCGATATAAAAGCCTTAAACAATTCTTTTAAGGTTAGTTCCCTGTAAACAAATATGCCTATTAAGATTGCGTAAACAACGCAGACGACACCGGCTTCCGTTGCCGTAAACCAGCCGCCGCGCAGACCAAAAATGATAAACAGCGGCAGTAAAAGCGCCCAAATTCCGTTAAAAATTATCTGAAAGGCTTCCTTGAATGTGGGTTTGGGAGCGGTAGAGCGAATACCATCTTTGCGCGATACGAAAAACCAAACAACACACATTATCAGTGTTAAGTAAACTGCGGGAGCTATGCCGCCTAGAAAAAGGTCTTTTAT
>BOBI01000350.1 GCA_026002305.1 Spirochaetia bacterium | reverse complement strand
TGCAGACTAGCAGGTTATCCAAACCGCCAAAAATCCCCATGCGCCTTGAAGCGTACGTGACGTACAATATGAGAGAGAGAGAGAGAGAGAGAGAGAGAGAGAGAGAGAGTCGGCACAAGTCCCGTGAAACTTTAGAGAATAAATCAGCTAAACACACATTTTTCGCCGAAACAGGGGCCTGGTTCCAAAACATAGACTGGAAACCCGCTGGGGCTTTAAGACCGGTCATTGCTTGGAAAACAAGCTGTCTACAGTCATTTTCGGTAACAAACCTACAAGAATTTAACCACGAAAAATACGAAACAACATTTTCACTTTTTCCTTCCCCCCGTTCCAAAATGCCGGACACCGGTTCCCGCGCCGGTGCGGACAAAGGCAAAAAGTGTGAATGTCTGCATAAAAACAGGGGGGCGCCCCTTGGGCTCCTGTTTTTGGTTCGGACAAGCGCCGCTCTTTTTTCTTCCCGTGCCCAATTCACGGACGGCAGTCCTTATCGGGGGTGCAAAGGCAAAAGCGGGGATGTCCGCGATAAAACAGGGGGCGCCCCTTGGGCTCCTGTTTTTGGTGCGGACAAGCGCCGCGCTTTTGTTTTCGGGAACAACCGCCGTAAGGACGGCCGTCCGTGAAATCCTACTACCACACAAAAAGCGACCAAATCTGCTACCTCGCGTGGGCCGTATGGCACAACCTAGGGAACGGCTTTAGCCGCGAAATCTACGCCGACGCCCTGGAGCGGGAATTTATCGAAGCGGGCGTTCCCTACAGGCGCGACCAGAATATTCCGGTTTATTACAAGGACATTCTTCTGCCCCACTCTTTTACGGCCGACTTTCTGGTCCACGACAAAATAATTCTGCGGGTGGCGGCTCAAACCGAAATTACCGAAACCCAGTGGCGCGAGGTGGCCTCCATGCTGGGCGCAAGCAGGCTTAATTTAGGTATTTACATCAACTACGCGGATAAAAAACCGGAATTCAAACGGATTGTCTACGAAACAAAATTCCTTAACAGCAAAA
>BOBI01000349.1 GCA_026002305.1 Spirochaetia bacterium | reverse complement strand
AATAATAAATTATTGATGGAAAAAATAATAGAAAAAATTGATGATGAAGTATTGTTAGAAGCCATTTCCTGTAGTACATTAAGTCCTGCAACAAAAATAAGTATTAATAAAACGACGATGCGTTTTCATAGTATGCGGACCATAGAGGAGATTATGGGGTTTTTTAATGGAGCAATAAATAAATCAGAAACCGGAAAGAAAAACATGGAGGAATTACATAAAAATGGCTTAAAAGCATTTGAAGACATACAAGATGATATAAATTTACTTTATAATAATGAAATGAGAAAAATTAAATAAAGCAAATGGCACTTCGTATAACATACGCTATACGACATATTTTTGGGCCAAGAGTTTCGGAAAAAAAACATAAAAAAGTAAAAAAATAGCTTGACAATGTGCCATAAATGTGGCACATTGTAGTATGGATAAGGAAAATTGTACAGTATATGTAGGTCAGTATTTTACAATTGAGTGGTATTATGACCAAAAAGGTAATAGTCAGGCTTATGACTATTTTTTGAATGTTTCATCTGAACAAAAGAGGAAGTTTTTGATTTTGGTTAAGAAAATGGGAGATTTTGGCAAAATATATGATAAAACGAAATTTACTTATGAGGGAGATAAAATTTACGCTTTTAAACCTCAACCGGATAGGTATTTATCGTGTTTTACCAAAGATAAAAAAATAATTATAACTAATGCATTTTGGAAAAAAAAACAAAAATTGCCGCAAAATGAAAAAATAGTGACTATAAAATATATGAATGACTATTTTGCACGAAACCAAGGAGATAAATAATTATGGAAACCACATTTGAGAAATTTATAATCAATGCTCCCAAAGAAAAAGAACTTTTTGATAAAGAATACAATGATTTCTTATTGTCGGAAATCGTATTACAAAAGATGGAAGAGGATAATATTTCTATAAGGGTTTTGGCAAAAAAAGCAGGTGTATCGCCTACGATAATACAAAAAATGCGGAGTAAAAATTCTGAAAAAATAACTTACCGGACA
>BOBI01000348.1 GCA_026002305.1 Spirochaetia bacterium | reverse complement strand
TTAGAGAAATCTGCCGCTCCAAATACATTTTTTTCTGCCTTTAACACAAAAACGGCTGGGTGTCAAAGAACACATTGCTCCGCGTTGGTGCTATCTGGACGTCATCTTTATTTTGATCACCGGTGGCACTTTAACCAGCATTTACGCAATACGCTTCGCAATGCAACCTTTGACCACCCAGCCGCCGTTCCTTCCAAAAGCAGAAAAAACGCCTTTGACGCTAACATAGGGGCTTGGAACACAAACAGAGACTGGAAACCCGCTGGGGCTTTAAGACCGGTCATTGCATGGAAACCAAGCTGTATACCACTATTTTCGGCACTAAACACCTGCGAATTTAACCACAAAGCGCACAAATCGCTAGAACGCCAAGAATTTAACCGCGAAAAATACGAAACAACATTTTCACTTTTCCCTTCCCCCCGTTCCAAAATGCCGGACACCGGCTCCCGCGCCGGTGCGGACAAAGGCAAAAAGTGTGGATGTCTGCATAAAAACAGGGGGGCGCCCCCTGGGCTCCTGTTTTTGGTGCGGACAAGCGCCGCCCTTTTTTCTTCCCGTGCCCAATTCACGGACGGCAGTCCTTATCGGGGGTGCAAAGGCAAAAGCGGGGATGTCCGCGATAAAACAGGGGGCGCCCCCCGGGCTCCTGTTTTGATCACGGACAGGCGCCGCGCTTTTGTTTTCGGGGACAACCGCCGTAAGGACGGCCGCCCGTGAAATCCTACTACCACACAAAAAGCGACCAAATCTGCTACCTCGCGTGGGCCGTCTGGCACAACCTCGGGAACGGCTTTAGCCGCGAAATCTATGCCGACGCACTGGAGCGGGAATTTATCGAAGCGGGCGTTCCCTACAGGCGCAACCAGAATATTCCGGTTTATTACAAGGACATTCTTCTGCCCCATTCTTTTACGGCCGACTTTCTGGTCCACGACAAAATAATCCTGCGGGTGGCGGGACAAACCGAAATTACAGAGACCCAGTGGCGCGAGGTGGCCTCCATGCTGGGCGCGAGCAG
>BOBI01000347.1 GCA_026002305.1 Spirochaetia bacterium | reverse complement strand
GTCCCAATTCCTCTATTATTTTGCCTGTGGGTTTTCCAAACGCATGATTGTTTTTAAAAACCGAACCCGCCGAAGGATAACGAAAGTGTCCTTTTTGCTCGCGTTCAGTTTTATACTTATGCATGGGTTTTTCAATATCCGGTTTGCTGCCGTTTTTCAATTTAAACCGGACATCCAAAATAAGCTGGCTGCCTTTTTGAAACGGGCTTTTTTTATAATCCCAACCGGCGGCGTTATGCGAATATTTTATGCGGCGTAAAGTATCAAGATCAATATAATCAACTTCAAATATTACATCGCTTATGGAATGTTCAAAACAGCGCGCGTTCATAAAAACCGCCCCGCCTATTGTGCCGGGAAGCCCCGATAAAAATTCCAGCCCCGTTAGCGAGGCATCTTTTGCGTAAGCGGCGGCCGTGTCGCTTAAAGTGCCGGAGTGCAGTGTAAGGACAGTTTCCATTACATACGCGCCGCTGTAGCCGCTTGTGTCCAGAACAATACCGCGAATTCCACTGTCGGAAACCACGATGTTTGCGCCGCCGCCTAAAATAAAAACCGGTATGTCGTGCTGTTTTGCATAATTTAAAATTTTGGACGCAGCATCAGGAAAATCCACAGCTTCGGGTTTAAAATAAATATCGGCGGCGCCTCCCACTTTAAATGTTGTGTGCCGCGCCATAGGTTCGTTATAACGGGCAAATTGTTTTAGTTCATCAGGCAGTATAAAATTAGTATTCATATCGCAACCCTTTAATAAACTATACTATAACTATTTTTTATACTGTATAGTATAAACAGGAGATAAAATTGCAGAATGCTAATGAATTGAACATTAAAGGGATTTCACTGACAGAGGCCGACAAGCCGCGGGACGCGGTTCCGCTTTTCGAGGAAGCGCTCGGTATGGAGCCGGAAAACCCGTTTATATACTTTAATTTGGGTATTGCCCAGCAAAAAATAGGGGATTATGATGACGCGCTTTCCAGTTTTCAGCGGGCATTATGGTTTAGCGAGGATTTTAGCGA
>BOBI01000346.1 GCA_026002305.1 Spirochaetia bacterium | reverse complement strand
GTTCCAAAATGCCGGACACCGGTTCCCGCGCCGGTGCGGACAAAGGCAAAAAGTGTGGATGTCTGCATAAAAACAGGGGGGCGCCCCTTGGGCTCCTGTTTTTGGTGCGGACAAGCGCCGCACTTTTTGTGTTTGCAAATAATGACGGGAACCGGAGCCTGGCATGAAATCCTACTACCACACAAAAAGCGACCAAATCTGCTACCTCGCATGGGCCGTCTGGCACAACCTCGGGAACGGCTTTAGCCGCGAAATCTATGCCGACGCCCTGGAGCGGGAATTTATCGAGGCGGGCGTTCCCTACAGGCGCAACCATAATATTCCGGTTTATTACAAGGACATTCTTCTGCCCCATTCTTTTACGGCCGACTTTCTGGTCCACGACAAAATAATTCTGCGGGTGGCGGGCCAGACCGAAATTACCGAGGCGCAGTGGCGCGAGGTGGCCTCCATGCTGGGCGCTAGCAGGCTTAACCTTGGTATTTACATCAACTACGCGGATAAAAAACCGGAATTCAAACGGATTGTCTACGAAACAAAATTCCTTAACAGCAAAAACGCGGGCCGGGAAGATCAAATTGATAGGCCGCAGGATGAAAAATCAATCGACAGTTTTATAAGCGAGGTGGCGGTATGAGCGGTAACAAAAACTACCGCGTAAAAAGCGACATCTTCAAGATTGCGAACAGGGTCTATAACGAACTTTCGCCCGCTTGCGGCAAACAGGTTTACATGGACGCTCTGGAAGCCGAATTCTCGGCGGCCGGCTATTTCCACGCCGAGCGCGACCCGCCGCTGCCGGTTTTCTACAAGGGCAAAACTCTGGGGCACGCAACCGAAGCCGACTTCCGCGTTTTTGACAGGGCGCTGGTTTTCGTTTTTGTAACGGGGAAGATACGCGCCCCAGAGAGGAGCGCAATTTACAGACGCGCCGTAGCCACCGGATACGACATGGTTTTCATTCTGAATTTCGGAAAAAGCGACCCTGAGTTTTTCAGGGTGTATGTAAATGAAAAGGGTTTCAACAACGGCA
>BOBI01000345.1 GCA_026002305.1 Spirochaetia bacterium | reverse complement strand
AAAAACGATTTGGCTAGGACTTTCAAAACTTTACACCATGATTGAATATCACGAGTACACCCCTGACAAATTCACCCAAGAAAATTTTACGCCATAGAAAGTTGTGGGTCAAGTTTAGAGCATGGCACCCTGCCTTTATTGTCCGTGTTTTGGTTTAATACCGCGCAGCTTGCTGCGCTCTTCGGCGTTAAACCAAAACACACGTACAATCATTTCCTATACAAGAGAGCATAACATTTAAGAACACAGAAAAAACTGCGAAAGCAGTTTCCCCCATTCGTACCAGCTAACCCGAACAAATGTATCCACCACAGCTTTTTGAAAAAAAGCTGATACCGCGTGGCTCGCCGCGCGGTAGTTCATCGAGGCTATACAGCTTGAACTGGAGCAATACAAAGATATTCTTGAATTTAATCCGGAACACCAGTTAACCGCCGAGCCGCTGAAAATAGATGTACTAATCATCAAAAAACCGCCTGAGGTTGTTATTGTCCGTGTTTTGGTTTAATACCGCGCAGCTTGCTGCGCTCTTCGGCGTTAAACCAAAACACACGTACAATCATTTCCTATACAAGAGAACATAACATTTAAGAACATAGAAAAACAGCGGTAGCTGTTTCCCCCATTCGTACCAGCTAACCCGAACAAATGTATCCACCACAGCTTTTTGAAAAAAAGCTGATACCGCGTGGCTTGCCGCGCGGTAGTTCATCAAAAAGAACATCGCCGCTATCTTCCGCACAGATAACATCGTCGAGTACAAAAGCCCAACGGATTATGTTTCGGTGGAGGACTTCTACAAGGTATACGCTTACGGTTGCTTGTATGTAGTACAAACAAAAGCCGCAATTACCGATCTAACCCTTACCTTTATTCTCCGTGCGGTTTAATACCGTCTGCACGCTACGTACCTGCTTGCGTGCGAGGGCTCTGCGGCGGTTCTTCTAAAGCGGTAGTAAACCGCACACGTACAATCACTTCCTATAGAACGACAGCTTTGGTTTTGTATCCATTCATAAGATTGGAACAAAAACAA
>BOBI01000344.1 GCA_026002305.1 Spirochaetia bacterium | reverse complement strand
ATACAAATCACCCTGATTAAATAGGTCTCTATTTAATTTAGTATGCGGCTGCTTGTCTATATACTCTTGTAATATAAAAGTCAGGTCTTCATTATCCCATATCACAGGATCAATTTTCCAATGCCACATTGCAATTTCATTTATATCCGGTTTTAAATACTGCTTATGAAAAAATTGTTGCAAAAGAAAATGAAAATGTGATAGTTAACAAAATGCTGATAGATAAATTTTCCGGTATAGATATATTTTCGTTAACACCTACTTTTTATATAGGGGAAAAGACTAATTAATATCAGGCGTGAGGGGATAATATTTGCTTAATACAATAATATTCGATATGGACGGGGTTCTGATTGATGGTAGTGCCGGGCTCAAAAACTCCTTACTATGGGTTACCAGAAATTGTAATTTACGTGGGTTAACTGAAATTGAAATGAATGATTTCTTTAGGGTAGTTCCTTTGCAAAAATCATTTGTAACAACTTTCGATGTTACAAGTGAAGATGCGCAGAGGTATTCAACTGTATTTCGTGAATACTACAAACAAGGAGAGCATTTGAACGCCAGATTATACGATGGTGTTTATAATGTTTTGGCAGAGCTCATGTCTCTTGGAATGAAATTAGGCATAGCAACATATAAAAGAGAAGATTATGCTTTGGATATTATCAGGCATTTTGAACTTGATAAATATTGCATGGCAGTGTTTTCTGCGGATGCGGAAAACAGGCTTTCAAAAGCCGATATAATATTTAACTGTTTAAAACTTTTGTCCGCCGACCCTAAATCGAGTGCTTATGTTGGCGATACGGTAAGTGACGCCAAAGCCACCGTAGAACTTGGAATGAATTTTATTGCTTCCACTTACGGATTCGGTTTTTTAAACGAGGCGGAAACAAGTGTTTATAATCCGTTTATGGTGATTGACGACATACGTAAACTGGCAAAACTTCTGCCGCCTGGCGATGCTAATCTTTCAGGATCGTAATTTCATAAGAAAAACATCATTGGGCGGTAGATACCAAATTGCGCTATGAA
>BOBI01000343.1 GCA_026002305.1 Spirochaetia bacterium | reverse complement strand
AGACTGAAATCATCGGCGAACTTGTGCGGGAAAAAATAACTGCTTCTGCGTAAAATTGGCACCGCAGCGGCGTCTGGCGCCAAATTGGCGTAGACCCGACCGCTCTAGCCCTACTGGCAGCGGAGGGGATCGGAATACGCGGCGATAGTTGATGTAAGCCGCTCTCCGTTTGGGGCGGCCAAATGAGTTACGGTAACCGGATTTATCTAACCCAATCTTCAATAGTTAAATCGGGTATATGGTTAAAATGTATGGCAATTAAACCCCGGAGAACTTCATAATAGCTTATTTCTGTATTACAAACAAAAAGGTAAAGCTCAAGGAACCCATCGTTCCGCGTTATAACAACAGTTCTTAAAGACGGTGTACAAAAGCAAAAAGTGCGGCGCTTGTCCGCAACAAAAACAGGAGCCCAGAGGGCGCCCCCCTGTTTTTATGCAGACATCCCCATTTTTTGCTTTTAACCACAATGAGAACTGCTGCCATGATCGCTGTTTCCCCCATTCGTACTAATTGTCCCGAACAAATACACCCTTCACGCTCCGTAATAGAACCTTTGACCTTTTACCGCCGTTTCGGAGGGAACAGAAACCAAGCGGACTAGGGATTCAAACCAGTCGCCCCCGCCTCCCCTAGTTGACAAGTTTTTTTCATTTTAGTAAACTTACTAAATCAATCGGAATTATAGGAATTCTGATAAAATTTAATTGGCAGGCGATGACCTGCCCGCAGGAGGATTTTATGAAAAGGGTTTGCGGTTTAATTTTTGCGTTGGCGCTGCCGGTTTGCGTTTTTGCGGGCGCAGGCGGCGGTGGGGATAAATCGAAGTATCCATTAGGTTCCTACGATATTTCGTACTCGGGTTCTACATGTGGTTCGCCGCTTTCTATCGCAAAGTTAAAGGGCTTTTACGAGGAAGAAGGGGTAAATATCACCCTTGTTTCAGGTGTAACCTTTGAAGATCAGCGGACGGCGCTTGCCGCAGGAAAAATGCCGGTTCGTAACGGCGATTTTCAGTATTTTCCGGCAATTCATAAT
>BOBI01000342.1 GCA_026002305.1 Spirochaetia bacterium | reverse complement strand
GCCGGTTTCGGTGCTGGAACGCAAGTTTGGCAAAGACCTTTTGAATGATGTTCTTAATTCGATCATTTCCAAAACGGTTACGGGTACCTTCGAAGAAGATGATTTCCCCGCGGAAAGCAAACCTCTGCCCTACAGCGATCCGCAGGTGGATGGCACGCCGGTGCTTGATTTAGCCACGGATTTAACATTTTCCGTTACCTATGATGTTATGCCAACTGTTAAGATCGAAAAATGGGAAGATTTCGAGGTAGAAATTGACGAGGCCGAGGTAACCGATGCCGATATTGAACGCGAGCTTGGCAAGATTCAGGATCGCAATGCCATTGTAATCGACAAAGATGAAAATAGTTTTGCCGCAAAAAATGATATTGTCAGCATAAATTACAGTGAGTTGGATGAAAACGACAAGGAAATAAAGGGGACGGCACGTCAGGACTTTGTCTGGACGCTTGGAACCGGCGCTAATTATTTCAAAATTGATGATGAGGTTACCGGTATGCACGCGGGCGAAACCCGTGATATAACCAAGACCTTTGCCGCCGACGACACCAACGAGGAACTTGCGGGGAAAACAAAAAAGCTCCGTGTCAAAATTAACTCGCTTAAACAAAAGGACCTTCCAAAACTGGATGATGATTTTGCGCAGGATGTGGACGAAAAATTCAAAACCCTTGCCGATTTAAAGGCCAGTATCCGCGAGCGTCTTACAAAACAACTTAACGACGAACTGGAAGTAAAAAAGACAAACGCTTTGTTGAAAAAACTCGTAGAAGCAAACCCCATGCAAATTCCTGAATCAATGATAAATCTGGAACTTGCCCAACGTTTGCGTCAGTTTACACGCAATATGAATATGCCGGACGAAGATTTAGGCCGC
This sequence comes from Spirochaetia bacterium, assembly GCA_026002305.1. GTDB lineage: Bacteria > Spirochaetota > Spirochaetia > Treponematales > Breznakiellaceae > BNVA01. The sequence continues at coordinate 165 of BOBI01000342.1, read as the reverse complement.
ATCTTTGCCGATAAGGACAATCCGATTCTGGCTTCGTGGCGTCCAGGTGTTATTGATACCATCCATTCAAGTTTTATTGTGGAAGAGCTCATAAAAGCGCAAAATATCGAATCCGGTGATGCCGATATTGAAAAGGAAATTGAAAAAACAGCCGCAGAAACCGGC
>BOBI01000341.1 GCA_026002305.1 Spirochaetia bacterium | reverse complement strand
GCCGCAGAAAGGGCGCTCCGTCCCGTAACCACAATAAATTGGCGGGACGCTATTGTATGGTGCAACGCCTATAGCGAAAAGAGCGGCAAAGAGCCTGTGTATTACAAAGATACTAACCACGCAATAATACTAAAAAATTCTACAAACGCAGCCGATGTGGATGCCGCAAAAGTTAAGACATCAGCAGACGGTTACCGCCTGCCAACCGAAGCGCAGTGGGAATATGCGGCTCGCGGCGGCGATCCGACTGATACGCAGAACTGGAATTACACGTATTCAGGCAGTGAAACCATAGGCGATGTGGCGTGGTATTACGCTAATTCTTATTACCTTCCATCACCATCAACCAATCCCGACTATGGCGCACATCCTGTAGGAACAAAGGCGGAAAACGGAAAAGGGCTATTCGATATGACAGGCAATGTACGGGAATGGTGCTGGGACTGGTGGGATACCACTATCAATGTTTCAGCTCCTGCAACGGGGCCCGCTTCTGGCGTGGCCCGCGTTACTCGCAGCGGCGGTTGGAGCGGCGATGCTTACGGCAACGAGCTTGCTTACCGTGTCTACGCCTATCCCGACCAGACGATCCGCACTCTTGGGTTCCGTGTTGTGTGCCCCGTAGAATAGCAAAAATTTGGCGCCAGGCACATTTTGGAAAATGACCTACCTCGCCGCTCTGCGGCGAGGTGGTAAACCAAAGCACGGACAATAGCACAGCCTAACAAAACTATGTTAAACCCCCCCGTGCCGTAAACGGCGCGGGGGGGGGGGTGATCGGTACCTGATCGGTGCCAGGCACTTTTTTTTATGCGCAAAGGACGCGGAGCTTTTATATGTAAATTTTCCAAATTTATCTGCGGTCTCCGCGTGAAACGCGAAATGGAAGGAGGCTTCTTTTGTCAATTGTTAATTATCAATTGTTAATTGATCTTCCCTATGTTAGCGTCAAAGGCGTTTTTCTGCTTTTGCTATATAGGCGGCGTGTGCCCTTTGGCTGAATTACCCGACAAAAGCAGAGGTGCATTCAGTTTTGAAATTGGTACTATGATG
>BOBI01000340.1 GCA_026002305.1 Spirochaetia bacterium | reverse complement strand
ATAACGTGAAAGGTTTCTTGACGTTTTTGTTGCGCTATAAAGAAACACGCAGTGTTTCGCGCAACAAAAATGTGTGCGGAAAAATGCGTGGGAGTGAGGGCGCACAGCCCGACCGACCTAGCATTTTGTAGCACCAAGCCGCTACTGCGGCGAAGCAGAAACCGTGTGTTAAACGAAGTAGGTTTTGACCTCAAACCCGAACTCTACTCTCTTGTTCATACGGAGCAAAAAAGAAGGTTGCTACGAAGCGGCAGCGCACGGACGCGCTGCCGAGCCTCACTATAGCCGTTCTTATTTTCATTTTCCAGACTTTCTCCGATTGCATTCTTTACACAGCATTTGACAATTTAGCGCATTTGTTTTTCCGCCTGAATGCCACGGGTCTATATGGTCTCCTTCCATTTCTTCATACTCATAATGCTTGTCACATTTTTTGCAAATTCCTTTTTGACGTTCGTATGCTTCGCGTTTCATGTTTTCGCTAAAGGCACGAATATTTAAATGTCTTTCTTCTTTATCTAATACATACGAGTAAATGCCCTTTTTATTATCTACGTCTTCGTCTTGCATAAGACGTGAAATTTCTTTTTCCAAAATCAACGGATCAAGATTTTCATCTTTGAATTTATTGTAAAGAGCACCCCATTCTATGCCTTTTATTTCTTTTCTATACTTTGTGAATTTGCCTTGAACCCATGTAATAACCGATTGAAAATAAGTCCATAACGGAAGTGCGTCCGGGTCTTGTTGATGTTTCGACATATAATCTTTAACATTGTTGTCTGAAATCCAATCAAGTGCCGTTTCTAAATACTCCTGTCTAATAGCCGTTCCATTCAAATATTTATTTGCAATTTGATATGCAGGGCAATTTGTTTTGCTAAAATATCGTTTTGCATCTGAAAGCCACGGTCCAGTATAAACGGCATTTCGTAATTCCTGTTTTGTCAAAACTGCTCCGGCAACATTTACAATTTCAAACCATGCTAATTTTTCAGAATCGTTGCCCTCGCAAAAATATACCATAAGTTCGTAGTTCAATATTTGTTCTTTCTCATCGG
>BOBI01000339.1 GCA_026002305.1 Spirochaetia bacterium | reverse complement strand
TTCACCTTTGCCTATCATGGCGCGCATACCAAGTTTAAACATTACTTCCACAAAACAATCCATACGAATACTTGTTGTAGGCGCGATAGAACCAATTACATGGCCAGGTTTTGCGGGGCATGGACCGGCATAAAAAATAATTGAGTTTGTTAAATCAACCGGCAGAGCTTCGCCTTTAGCGGCCGCGTCAATTAGCCGTTTATGCGCCGCGTCCCTTGCCGTAAGAATTGTTCCTGTAAGCTCCACAATATCCCCGCTTGATAACGATTGCAGTACACCACCATCAAGCGGTGTCTTTAATTTTATTATTTTTTCCATTGCTGTTATCCTTTACCATTTGATTTATAATACCGGCCTACCTGATAATACCGATGCGCAGTTTTTCATAGATAATACGCTCTGCCGCTTCGATAATCCTCTCCTCTTTTAGATTACCGCTTTCCACCGCTTTAAGAATCGCGCCATGAATCGCATAAAGATTTCGCGGCCACGACATAACCATATCGGCTCCGGCGGCAAGGGAGCGCACCACAGCGGTTTCGGCAGCAAAAGAATTGGTTATCGCGCCCATGGAAAAATCATCTGCAAGTACAATACCTGTAAAACCAAATTGTTTTCGTAATTTTTCCTCTATCACAATTTCCGATAAACTTGCGTTATGCGCATTATCCCAATTCTCTACAATAACGTGCGATACCATAACACCCGCAGGCGCTTTACTTCGTATAACATTGATAAACGGTTCTGTCATTTTTAATAATTCACTTTCACTGTTTGTAAGAAGCGTTTTTTTTAAGTGCGGATCCTCGCCGGAATTCCCCGGAAAATGTTTTATAACACAGGTTATACCGGCATTATTCATTCCGGTTATAAAAGCGGCGCACGCGGCGGATATAAAATCCGCATCGCCGCCATAAGAGCGCGTGTCAAGAAACATGGCGTTTTCACCCGTTAGCATTTCCGCAATGGGCGCCAAATTCATTGTTATACCCAACTGCCGTATTAGCGCTGCGGAATTTTCACTGTCGCGCAATACCGCGTCTAACGCAGTTTCCACACCATA
>BOBI01000338.1 GCA_026002305.1 Spirochaetia bacterium | reverse complement strand
ACCCACATTTTTGTGCGCCGCATTGCGTAGCAATGCGGCGCACAAAAATGTCGTAAACTTTGTATCGTTAAGTGCCATAGAAACCCAGAACTGGTCTGAAAAATCGGCGGCGTCCATGCCGCCGATAAGAGAAAGGCAGTTTTTGGTGGATGGGCAAATTTAGACTTAATTCCTAAAAGTAGGAGAGTAGTTTTATGAAAACTACAAAAAATGGATGGAGCAAAATGCTCCTGTTAGGAATGATACTGTTTACGTTCTGTACATTTAACGCAAATGCAGGGCCGTTTGAGTATTATGAAGTTTTTAGTGTAGACCTTGTAGAAAATATTAACCAGGCGATTTCTAATCAGGGCAAGGTTATTAAGGAGGCTGGAGGGTTTCGTATGAGTATACTTCCTAATGAACTCTATTATAAGATAAACCATTACGCTGATAATGAAATGAATGCAAAACTAAACACATGGTATGGGTTTGTTCTTGTTCCATTTGGCATAGATGGTCCGCATGCTGTTTCTGTATTAATAAAATGGACTGCTGGTAACAACTATACGTGGTATGGATGGAGGGTCTAAAAATGGAAATTGTGCATAATAAGATTGAGTTACCTAGCGTTCTTGTTCGTGAAATACAATCAATAAATGGTTGTATAAGTCTGACAAAATTATTTCTTGTAGGTGAAATTTCTGGTGGTATAAGGCATCCTCTTATAATTGATCTTGGCGATGAAAAAATTGTTGAGGCACTAACCAAGGCGTGTAAAGATGATAGTACTGTATTCGATAATAAACCATTCGGGCTTTTATTAAAAAAAGAAGAGCTTGCAAAACTGCCTTGCCCATTATTTGAGCATGATTTGTTATTATGGTTTGTGTAGCTTAAATGTGGGAATACGCAAAAATAAAGACGGGTAAGTTTTTTGGTAAGATTGACATAGTCTGCTCTAGTGAAGCCCGCCAAACGTCCATATTTGGCGAGCTTTTTATTTCCACACTCTAATTCTACCGCTACCATCATTTTAAATTCTGTGATACAATTATTTCCAAGAGGTAATTCGTGGGCAATATCAAATTTGA
>BOBI01000337.1 GCA_026002305.1 Spirochaetia bacterium | reverse complement strand
TTAGCAAAAACGGGAGAAACCTTGTAAGATAGAAAAGGGAGAGGCTAATTTAAGATTGCTGTGCGGGTTTGACAAAGTGCCCGGCAAAGCAACATTCTCGCGTATAACTACGGCTGTTAATACCGGAATTGAAAAAGAACGACAATGTGCCGATCAAGAACGTCGTGTGTTTCGTATTTTTCGTGGTTTTTCTTAAAAATGAGAACTGCTGGTACATTTAGCCGCGTGGAAGCAGAGTGCCGCTTTCTGAAATGTTCGGCTACCCGACGGTGCTACGCCCACTAACACAGGGCAAGGCCGAGTTTACAATGGAATTCCAGAAATACGGCAAGATCCCCCAGGGTATCGGCGAGCAGCTTATCAAAGACTACAAGGAAAAACGGCGCAAAGAAAACAGCCGGTAACCCGAGGGGCTGCAAGAAAATTTGATTTTCCTTACAGCTCCGTTTTTAAAAATATACTAAAATACAGTTTGATTCAGTTGTAGGTACTGCAACAATCCACGGCATTTTGCTTTTTTGCGCTTTCTACAATTTTCAACAAATTATAAATCCGCTGCCCGATTCAATGAAGCTCCCTTTGGATAAAATAGAGCTTGCGTATTTAAAAGATATTACACCCAAAAATAAAAACATAGCAATAGCGGGAGTAACTGATAAAGTAACGTCTAAATTTCCGCGTTCTTTTGTAACAGACGGTAATTCAAACAGCTTTGAATTTCAGGCAAAAGAATTTTTATAAAAATTCCAATCGCTGCAAGTTCCCGTAGATTCTATTTTCTACAACAAAGACGAAGCCCAGCTTAGACACGTATATCAATTCTTTATGGACAATCTCTATGCTCGAAAAATTTGCAAAAAAGTTTTAGATTTTCTATGGGAGTAGTAGAGCGTTATACCGTATACTTTTTCTGCATTGCCGCAATTTCATCACTTATCTTTGCGACTAACTCCGGCGGCTTTAAGACGGTAACGGCACTGCCCTGCCACAAAACACGGTGCAAAATTTCGTTTAGTTGTGTTGTTGTAAATTGTACATGAACTGTACCGTCTGCGTTTTGCAAAACACGTTGT
>BOBI01000336.1 GCA_026002305.1 Spirochaetia bacterium | reverse complement strand
GGGTGCAAATGATTTGTATAATAGGGAGTGTCTGACTACGAATCATTTCTATAATGCTGAATACCATGATGGAGCTTCTTTGTTACATTTGAGTCAGAAAGAATGGGATATGGCAAAATCAACGAGGCGCGAATGGACACAAAATATACCTGATTATGAAGACGATAATTTTATCATTTTACAATTCATATCGGATGATATTATTTATTCAAAGGTGCTTGACAAATAATACTGGACAAAAACTGTTTTTAGATGTTTTTCGAATATTTAACGCTATACCTAACGCATTATTATAATAATCCAAGGCATCTTTTTTCTTATAGCATCATTTTTTGGCATTGCACATAACATAAAATCTGCGTTGTCGATTGAACGAAAGCAACCGGAAATTTCTGCAAGGGCGGCGGACATTCTTTTTCAGCATCAAGTTCAAGTTTGTGGTTTGCATTACAAAGTGCATGGGTTTTTCTTAGTCCGCCATCCATGGCGGAGAATGGCCAAAAACGCCGCATAACACACGGGTAAATACTATTACCCTTACCTGCCCAAACTCTTGAATTATCAGTAAAAAACAAATATCATTTTAATATGAGAAATTTTTTTCCGCACGGCAGGCTGATTCTTCTTACGGCTGTTATAATCTTGTTTCCGTCTTGTGTAAGTCAGTATAAAATCGTTGTGGGGATGTCTCCCGATTTAAAGGCGCAGTTCAATGAGTACCCTTCTATTGAGGTTGATATGGTTGCCCTTGACGCTGCGGCGGAAGCTGAAATAAAACAGGCCGGTGTGGAAAATTATTTTGCGCCGGATAGCGGGGTCCGCAGCAAGACCGGCGCAAAGACATTTTTCTTTTCGCAGGAGCAAACAAAAGTTTTAACGTTTGAATCGCGGGACCAAGCATGGTTTAAATGGCTTAGGCAAAAGCCGGTAAAGCTGGTTGTAATTGCAAGCATACCTCACGATCCGAGTATGGCGCCATCGCCGGATCCGCGCATCATTTCTATTTCAATGAAGCCAAGTATTATTTTTTCAAAAACATTAAATGTTTTAATTGAACCAAAAAGTTTAACCGTA
>BOBI01000335.1 GCA_026002305.1 Spirochaetia bacterium | reverse complement strand
CGATTGGGATATTGCAACTAACGCACTCCCGCAGGATGTTCAGGCAATGTTCCAAAAGGTAATACCAACCGGCATAAAACACGGAACGGTTACGGTTCTTTACAAAGGCAGCTCTATCGAGGTAACCACGTTTAGAACGGAAGCATTTTATGGCGACGGCAGGCACCCCGACAAAGTTGAATACACAGGCTCGATAGAAGAAGACCTTTCGCGCCGCGACTTTACCATGAACGCCATTGCCGCCGATTTAAGCAACGGCAATATTGTCGATCCATTTAACGGCAGCGCCGATATAAAAGCAAGGGTTATACGGTGTGTCGGGAATGCTCTGGATCGCTTTAGCGAAGACGGATTGCGTCCAATGCGGGCTGTTCGTTTTGTATCGCAGCTTGGATTTAATCCCGATAACGATCTGTTATGTGCAATTCCAAAATCACTTACAGTAACTTCTAAAGTTTCTGCGGAACGTATCCGTGACGAACTTGACAAAATTTTAATGTCGTCTGCTCCTGGCGCGGCATTTAAAATAATGGAAGGGACAGGACTGTTAAAGTTGTTGTTGCCCGATCTTGCCGCTTGCCGTGGTGTTGAACAAAAAGGATTTCACCGGTTTGATGTGCTTACACATTCTGTACTAGCCTGCGATTTCGCCGCAAAGAAAAATGCAGGCAAAGAAGTACGCGCCGCCGCTCTTTTACACGACATAGGCAAGAGAAAAACGGCAAAACTTAACGAAAAAGGCATCTGGACTTTTTATAATCATGAAAGAATTTCCGCAAAAATGGCGTTTAATATTTTAACAAATTTGCGTTACCCAAACGATTTCCGGGATGCGGTTGTACATTTAATAAAAGAACACATGTTTCATTATGAAGATAATTGGAGCAATGCCGCCGTTAGGCGCTTTATCGCCCGTATTGGCGGTAATTTTTTACCGGAGATTTATGCACTGCGCAGGGCAGATTTTTTTGCAAGCGCCGGAATAGAACCCCCGGTAGATATTTTACTTCCACTTCAGAACAGAATTACAAAAGTGTTGGAAGAAAGCAGCGTCCTTGGAATTAAAGACCTTGCGGTTAACGGAC
>BOBI01000334.1 GCA_026002305.1 Spirochaetia bacterium | reverse complement strand
AACCGGAACACTGGGTTTAAATTTGGTGCCAGGCACCGATCATGCGTACGATAAGGCAAGCCGCTCGCAGAACCCATTGCTTCATGCTGTGCTATCGGAACGTTGTTTTTTCTTTGATCACCAGTAGCCTTTTGGTCCGCATAACGCAATGCATTCCGCAATGGAACCTGCGAGCGTTTGCATCATAGTACCAATTTCAGAACTGAATGCGCCTCTGCTTTTGTCGGGTAATTAAGCCAAAAGGCACGCGCCGCCTATATAACAAAAGCGGAAAAAATGCCTTTGCGCACAAAAAAAGTGCATGGCACCGATCAGGCATAGTTTTGCTAGGCCGTGTTTTGGTTTGATACCTCGCCGCTCTGCGGCGAGGTAGGTCATTTTCCAAAATGGTGCCTGGCGCCAAATTTTGCTATTCTACGGGGCACACACAACACGGAACCCAAGAAAGCTGTCCGTGCCGTAGGGAGCACCGTAGTAATGGAACGCAACCTCGCAGTAGATAGCACCGTAGTACCAGCAGCCACCGCGTTTAACGCGGGCCACGCCTGACGTGAGTCCCGTCGCAGGAGTTGAAGTAGTGATATTGCCACTCCGGTCCCAGCACCATTCCCATATATTGCCCGACATATCGAATAGCCCTATTCCGTTTGCCGCTTTTGTTCCTACAGGATGCGCGCCATAGTCGGGATCGCTTTCTGATGGTGATGGAAGGTAACGAGAATTAACTTCATACCACGCCACATTGTCTATGGTTCCACTGCCCGAATACGGGTAATTCCACTGTTCATTGCTTTGATCGCCACCGCGAGCCGCATATTCCCACTCCGCTTCGGTTGGCAGACGGTAACCGTTTGCTGATGTATCAAATACCGCGTTATTCACATCGGTTGCGTTTGTAGAATCTTTTAGGATTGTTGTGTTATCACTTTTGTAATACACAGGCGTTTTGTAGCTCATTTCGCTGTAGGCGTTGCACCATACAATAGCGTCATGCCAACTTATCATGGTTACAGGACGTAGCGTCCTGTTTGCGGCTCCCGGCGCGCCGGTTCCGGTCGTTCCGTGTCCTTCTACACCCGTGTTTGCAA
>BOBI01000333.1 GCA_026002305.1 Spirochaetia bacterium | reverse complement strand
GAATACGGCGGCCCAATGTATTTTCCGCCATGTAACCAACAATTAAAATTGTAGTATTCGGATCACCTATATTGTTAGCAAGGTGATGCTGAATACGTCCGGCTTCGCACATTCCGTCGGCGGAAATAATAATCATAGGCCCGTTCATTTTGTTTAACGATTTTGATTCATCCACACTTGTTGTAAAATGCAATGAGTTAAAACCAAAAGGATTTTTATGATGTTTTATAAACGCCGCATGAACTTCCGCGCTGTAACATTCAGGGTGTACCTGAAAGATTGTCGTAGCGTTAGTCGCCATCGGCGAGTCAACATAGATAGGAATTTCGGGAATGATACCATCGTCTACAAGCAGATGAAAATAATAAACCAGTTCCTGTGTTCTTTCAATGGCGAAGGAAGGGATAATTATTTTACCGTTTTGCTCGACCGCGCGACAGGCAATTTCTTCAAGTTTTTTCATTGCGTTATTTGTTGAATCGTGGGTGCGGTCGCCGTATGTGCTTTCAAGGACAATATAATCCGGCGCCGGTGGAATTGCCGGATCGCAGATAATCGGTTTGTTCTTGCGGCCAAGGTCGCCTGAACAAAGAATTTTTATTTTGCGTCCATTATCGCTTACGGTAAGGTCTGCAAAGGCAGAACCCAAGATGTGCCCCGCGTCAAAAAATTCAAGCTGTACACCATCGCCAATAAAAATCGGCCTGTTATACGAAATGCAAACAAACTGTGAGGCCGCCGCAATCGCGTCCGCTTCTGTAAAGAGCGGCTCCCATTTGAATTTCTCGCCCTTTCTTTTCGCTTGCTTACGCAAGAATTCGGCATCGTGCGCTTGAATGTTCGCGCTGTCCATCATTATGAGATTTGCAATATCGCGGCTTGCCGGTGTCGAATAAATATTTCCGCGGTAACCATTTTTTGGTAACAGTGGCAGCAGACCGCAGTGGTCAAGATGACCGTGCGTTAAAATTACGCTCTCTATCTTGTCCGGCGTAAAACCCAAATTGCGGTTTTTTCTATCGGCTTCGGCTCGTGCTCCTTGAAAAGCTCCGCAATCGACAAGATAAGACTTACCCGAAACCTCGATAACATGTTTGGAAC
>BOBI01000332.1 GCA_026002305.1 Spirochaetia bacterium | reverse complement strand
ATTTGCAATATCATAAATCGTTTCTCTTTTTCCTATGGCAATAGCCAAAACGGTAAATGTATCGTCTTGAATGTCTACTACAATTCTGTATTTTCCCGCCCTATACCTCCAAAAACCGGAAAGGTTGCCGGTTAATTCCTCTCCAAAACTGCGGGGATTTTCGGACGTCTCTGCTTTGTCAATGATTTTTTGAACCTGCAATTTAACGGCTTTGTCTAAATTTTTAAAATCGGTTTGTGCCTTTGGGGTAAAGTCAAAACTATAAGCCATTTTCGGCCTTAACCTGCGCCCATGAAACTGTTTTGCGTCCGGTTGCTTCCCATTCTGCTTTTCTTTCGATAGCAAGTTTTAACAGTGCATTGTTTTCCAAAACGTCTTCTAAAATTTCACGTGCGTAAACTTCGGCGGTTTTTCCTTTGTCCTTTGCAAGTTTTTCTAAATACTGCTCATCTTGTTTTTCAAGTTCAATAATCATTTTTGACCCCTAAACATTTTTTCTACCATGCCGCCCCCTTGATTGCGGGGCTTTGTATCAACGCCCCGAAAACTTTCACTTGCGCTGCCTCCGTCTTTTGTTCAGTGCTAATTGCCGGCAAATATTTTCCGTCCGTGTCTTTAAAAGACACTTGGTAATAATTGCGGCTTTCCTTTCTGAACACAGAAAAATGAACTACTGCGCAGCAGAGCTACGCGGTATTAAACCGAAACGCGGACAATAAGGGGGTTTCATTCTAAACCACCTTATAAACGCACTTGAAAACTGCTCTATGGTGCAATTTTACTTTATAATGATTTTAGAACGCCCGTTTTTGGGCTAATCCCCGCCATAACTCCATATAACATATAGATTTAAGGCTTTGGGCCCTGCTGGACTTGAACCAGCGACCTACGGATTATGAGTCCGCAGCTCTAACCAACTGAGCTAAGGGCCCGCGCTATTCTTACACACTAGTACAAAACGGCACGAAAAGTCAACATGCCCTGTGAATCACAAGTGATAATGTCACCCCTAAGAACCACGAGGGAAAATGTCACCCCCCGTGGTAGCTTAGGAGGGTGAAATACACTATGAGCAAAGAAGAACTGGGGCGGCTAACCCTGATCACCG
>BOBI01000331.1 GCA_026002305.1 Spirochaetia bacterium | reverse complement strand
TCGGTAAAGATGCGTTACGGCAAAAGCGATTATCTTGATTATGAAATAGCAAACGAAGCCCAATTCTTACATCTTGCGCTCTTGTCCCTTGACGATGCCGGTATAACCGATATTGAAACGCAGGCGAAACAAACAAATGTTATGCGTTTACTGGATGTGGGCTCTGCGACAGGCGCGCTGCTTGAACATTTCAGGCTTCGCGGCTGGGATGTACAAGGTATTGAAATAAACTCGGTTCAGGCTGCTTACGCAAAGGAAAAGCGCGGGTTAAAAATTTCCACCCTGCCGTTGGAAGAAAATAAATTTAACGATGATTATTTCTCGTTAATAATTGCGTCGCACCTTATTGAACATTTAAATTCGCCGCGCGTATTTATTCATGAATGTTTCAGGATTTTAGAAAAATCCGGCCGGTTAATTATTATTACCCCTAACATTGCGTCTTTTCAGGCAAAGGTATTTGGCGCGCGGTGGAGGTCTGCAATATTTGATCATCTTTATTTGTTTTCCGTTAAGACACTTTCAAAACTTTTGGCACGCGAGAATTTTACCATTGAAAAAACCGTCTGCTGGGGCGGACTTGCCGCAGGATGCGCCCCGCCTGTAATAAAAAATATTTTTGACAGACTAGCAAAAAAATTAAAGTTAGGCGACGTAATGATGATCCGCGCGCAAAAGAATTAGTTAATGAGCAACCCCGCCGGAAATGAAAAACTTATTTTTTTTATACTTGAATAATTTGCCTGAATCTTTTGTTTTGCAGCCGGCGATTGTTTTAAAAACAAATTCGGCAAAATCGGAAAGGTCGTTTGTGTTATCAGGTTGTATTTGAATACCGAGACAAAAGAATTCAACACCTGCGGCAGAGGCCAAAAAACTGCGGCAGTAAGCGCTCCACGCGGCATTTATTGTGTTGTTTAACACGCCGGATTCTGTTTCTTGAAAAATAAGTACAAGGTTGCCTTCTTTTTTTTCATTAAAATAACGCATAAGATCGCGTGATAAAAAAACCGGCCCTTTTAAGAATTTGTCTATGTTTGAGTCCACAGAGTCAAAATTCATTTCCTGGTTAAAGGCAAGGTCCGCAATACTTAATATGGCAGTATCA
>BOBI01000330.1 GCA_026002305.1 Spirochaetia bacterium | reverse complement strand
TCGCGTTTGAACGTCCGCATACGGAGCCGAGCCGTCTCGAAGTTTGCCGCCGACAGCGCCGTTTTACTTGCCACCGCCTGTTGCCACAAGCCGTAGCCGAAACTGCCGCGATACCGGATGCCGTATAGATAGCGGTCCTTCATAAATACCGATTCGTTTTTCGTGTCGGTGATTTCGTCAAACTCCGGCGCGGTGCGCTGCTGCAGAATGAGCGGTTTAAGGCTCCCTTTAAGCGAAAGCAGAAACCACGCCGCGCCTGAGCCTGTGCCGATGATGTTTGACACATCGGTTGCGGTGCCGGTACCGTCAACATTCGGGTACAGCGGGTGGTCGGTGTCAAAGAACGGCTGTCCGTCGTAGCACAAATTGGTGAAGCCGTTTGTAAGAAGTTTTGAAATGTTGCTTTCAAAAAACCGCTCCACCGCATCCGCCATTTCGCGGGCAAGAACACGGTACATTCCCATGTTGTCATCTTCAATATGGGCGCGTTCCACGCCGAGGGTCGCCTCGTATTTTTTATTGACAATCTGGTACGCCGCTTCGGAAATGTCTTTGATGACGCGGTCGCCCACCCACTCCCGCAGGTTGGGAAACTGCCCCAGCCAGCCGTAGGTGTTGCTCACGGTGTTGCTGGTGATGACGGTGGCAAGTTCCTTGTAGACCGGGTCGGCGCCCAGCTCCGCCATGCGGCTTGCAAACTCCCCGCGCAACATCGTGCGCAGGGCTTGCAGTGTTTGGTTGGTAATAATCATTTACCCGCCTCCTTCATTTTTCGGTACTCCGTTACGGAATACCCCATCGCCTTTGCGACCGCCTCATCCTCGCTGCACAGGGACACGACACCGGCGGCAGGCGGCGGTGTTTCCGGCGCTTGCGCCTTGCCGTCAACAATCGCGGGCGTTTTTGCTACGATGTCGGCGAAGGTTGCCATGCCCTCTTTCGTGGAACACAGCGCAACGTAGGTGTCCTTGAGGGCAGGCGGAATTTTCCCCGCCTTAACCGCGCCGTCCACCGCCGCCTCCGCGTCTTTTTTCAACCCCGCGGCGTTAAGCTCCGCAAGGTGTTTTTCCATGTTGACAGCTTTTTCCAAAGCCGCGTTCAGTTCCGCGCG
>BOBI01000329.1 GCA_026002305.1 Spirochaetia bacterium | reverse complement strand
ATTAACTATAAGGCTCTTAAATTGGATTTTCTTTACATGTGTATGGGCAAAATACTAAAGGGGGTGTTTTATGGAAAAAATGCGGTTTTCGAAAGTAGCGTTGTGTTTAGTGATTTTGCTGGGACTGGGGACTGCTGTATCCGCAGATGGATGGTTCAACGGATGGAAATTTTCTGTCGAATATCTTGGCAATATGAGCAGTAAAGAATTCTGGGAACGTAATACTACAATTTTGCGAGGTAGACAATTTACCTCGAAATTACCCCGTAGTGCGTTTCAAACTATCGGGCATGCACTTGCAACCTATCAGTTAGATGTCGATGATGTATTCGACATAGGAATGTGCAACAACCCAGAGTATTATTTTTCTATTATTGTACGAATAACAAATAGAAATGGTGATTACAAATTACTTGCTACACAAACTTATTAATGATGCATGAAATAGTTTATATAAGGAGGTACAGTTTTGGACAAAATTAAAAGTTTTAAAGACAAATGTATCATTATCAGGATACGCACGGAAAATATTGCTATACGGGGTTCCATAGACAAGGATGTGCACCGTTGCTGGCGGATGAGACTCGACAGAGCTAAAGACTGCGATTATGTGCTGGCGGTTGTTGACTATAGCCCGGAGGTAAAAGGAGTATTTAAGCCGGATAACTGGTATTGCCCGGACGATGAATTTTGCAAGGGTAAAGAGGAAGAATGTAAAAGGATTGCTAATACAAATACTGCGCTTTGTAAAAAAATAAAAAAAAGGATAGCATTTGAGGGTAAAGAAATTACTAACGATGTAAACTATTTGCATAAAGAAATACCAAAACAGTATTTCCCGGGTCAAAATCCATTCAGGTATACGTACTAAAAAAATGTGATGAAACAAATTATATTCTGTGCCATTCTATTTTGCAGTTTGCAATCCGTAACTGCACAATTCAACAATAACAATTATACAAATATGTTGGAATTTGGCGTATCCATCAATAATGAACTACCGCGCGGCAAGCCACGCGGTATCAGCTTTTTTTCAAAAAGCTGTCGTTGTATAGGAAATGATTGTACGTGTGTTTTGGTTTAACGCCGAAGAGCGCAGCAAGCTGCGCGGTATTAAAC
>BOBI01000328.1 GCA_026002305.1 Spirochaetia bacterium | reverse complement strand
AATGGCCGATACCCGATGGTTATCCGCTCGCCGCAAAAGCCAAGTATCGCCTGTATCTCGTCCGGCGTCAGCCAGTGGTCCCGCGGGATCTGCCCGTTGTGCCGGGTCTCCTGTCCGCTCCGCTCTTTAAGAACTTTCGTATCAATCTTACTACTCGTATATTTCTTACTGTTTTCATTATCATATTCAGCAATAACCCGTGATTAACCGTATCAAAATATTTCTCTAAATCAAGGTCTACTACGTATCTACACCCTGACTCGTAATACTCTTTCGCCCGGTTTATCGCCTGATGTGCACTTCGTTTCGGACGAAACCCAAAACTGCTATCGGAAAATGTTTTCTCAAATATTGGCTGTAGGATTTGTACTAATGCTTGCTGTACCATTCTGTCTATGACTGTAGGTACTCCTAACATTCTTACACCGCCGTCCGGCTTTGGTATTTCTACTCGTCTAACCGGTTGCGGTTTATACCACCCTCCTAAAATACTGTCGCATACTTCCCCGTAGTGATTTGCTAAATATGGTTGTAAATCCTTTACCTCCATTCCGTCTATTCCTGATGCGCCTTTGTTCCTTATTACCCGTTCCATAGCACTAAACAAATTATTTGCACGCACTACTTGTTCGAGTATTCCATCGGGTTCACACCCTACTACACCGTCTCCGCCTGTGGTTTCGCTTTTGTCAATGCTCCGCACTCCTTGTGTGCTTTCAGGTTCCACCCTATCATTTACAAGGTAGCCCACCGCCACATCAAATGTTAATTCGTTTTGCATTGCGATAGTTTTCTGCTTTCTACACATCGACTTTAGTTCCTCTCATTTCTTGAGACTCTCATCGTTCAGTCCTTCACACATGGTTCGTTTCACTCACTTCTGAACTCTCCCCTCGTATTACTATGACCTCTGCTGACTTCTTGCAATTCAGCTATACATTGCTGCATAGGTTCTCGTACAGACGGGGCGGTTCGCCAATCGCTGTACAAGGTATTTGTGTCCTGCCTACGATGAACTTGCCGTTATAGGGGATAGCGTATAAGGTGGTATACCAGAAGACCATAGGAGAAGAGTATGGGTACGAGGAAGAGGTATACCCCCGAGGAGAAGGTAAGCATA
>BOBI01000327.1 GCA_026002305.1 Spirochaetia bacterium | reverse complement strand
GAGTATGCTTACCTTCTCCTCGGGGGTATACCTCTTCCTCGTACCCATACTCTTCTCCTATGGTCTTCTGGTATACCACCTTATACGCTATCCCCTATAACGGCAAGTTCATCGTAGGCAGGACAAAGCTGTGGTGGATACATTTGTTCGGGTTAACTGGTACGAATGGGAGAAACTGCTTTCGCAGTTTTTCTATGTTCTTAAATGTTATGCCCTCTTGTACAGGAAATGGTTGTACGTGTGTTTTGTTTAACATCGAAGATCGCAGCAGAGCTGCGCGGTATTAAACCAAAACACGATGTTGTGCCAGGCACCTTTTTTGCGGTTTTCGTGCCGTTGTTTGTACACCATCCTTGAAAACTGATGTTATAACCTGAGCACCGCACTTGCTTGTGTGCGTACAAGGGATATGCGGCGGTGTAGCTTATTGGAAAACAGTAAATCCCTTGATAAATTTCTGTAATTACATAATAATTACTTTTAAGGTGGAAACTATGCTTGTTTCTGTGGTACCAATCGGTAATTCAAAGGGAATTAGAATACCCAAAAACATTCTGAATGAACTTAATATTGAAAACGAAGTCGAAATGAATGTGTATAATAACGAAATTGTGATAAAACGAATTGAAAAACCACCAAGAAGTGGATGGGAAGAAGCATTTATGGAAATGCACAAAGAAGAAGATGACAATCTGTTATTTTCAGAACAAATTCAAGATGATTCGTTTGAAAGGGAATGGTAATGAAACAATATGAAATTTATCTTGTAGAACTTGAACCGACAATAGGGCATGAAATACAAAAAACGCGTCCTTGTGTGATAGTTTCTCCAAATGAAATGAATGAACATATAGAAACTATTATAATTGCACCAATGACAACCAAATCGCATAAATATCCAACTAGGATCGAAATAAATTTTCAAAATAAAACTGGCTGGATTGTATTGGATCAAATAAGAACAGTGGATAAGAGAAGGTTAATGAACTACCGCGCGGCAAGCCACGCGGTATCAGCTTTTTTTCAAAAGCTGTGGTGGATACATTTGTTCGGGTTAGCTGGTACGAATGAGGGAAACTGCTTTCGCAGTTTTTTTTGTTCTTAAATGTTATACTCTCTTGTA
>BOBI01000326.1 GCA_026002305.1 Spirochaetia bacterium | reverse complement strand
TGTTGCCAAGGTTCTTTAACCAGATGTTCTCCTCCGGCAACAGCTTACGGCTGTCGATTATCTGAATGGGTAGTATATCACCAACCACAGTATAAATCCCCCGGCTGTTTTCTTCAATACGGAAATGGCGAACATCTTTAAGATGGGCTAACAACGCGCGGGGATGGCGGCTTTCGATAAAAGTAAGGGTTAGATCGGTAATTGCGGCTTTTGTTTGTACTACATATAAACAACCGTAAGCGTATACCTTGTAGAAGTCCTCCACAGAAACATAATCCGCGGGGCTTTTGTACTCGACGATGTTGTCGGTGCGGAAGATAGCTGCGATGTTCTTTTTGATAACAACGTCAGGCGGTTTTTTGATGATTAGTACATCTATTTTCAGCGGCTCGGAGGTCAACTGGTGTTCCGGATTGAATTCAAGAATATCTTTGTATTGTTCCAGTTCAAGCTGTATAGCCTCAATAAAGGCGGGGTGCCATGCTATGGGGTTTTCGTTTGCTGTTCCGTTTACGGGTTTAATGTCCGGATCATCCTGCATACGTAACCATAGAGGCATTTAGCGGCAAGTGCAAGTAGCGGAAAATCGGTAGTTTTACTTTTAGGAAAACCACCGACCACACCGGCCTCACAGACAGGATTAACGGACGATCCCTATGATTTTCGTCTTGGGGAACGCATAAAAATGTATCAGAAAACCCAATTTAAGCCCGGTTGCCACCAAATAATTCATAACTTTTCTGTATCTATACTCTATTACCGTCTTTGTCCGTGTGGTCCGTGTGGTCAGTGGTTAAGTTCCTTATAATTTGTGGTTAAAAGTAAAATTGCTGGCGGAAAATCACAATAAACGCATAAACTTTGAAAACAGGAGGGGATAACGCAAAGGCGCAAAGTATGCATGAGTTTTTGTATGTAAATTTTTATGAAGCATCCAAAATCATTGTTTTTACGGAATATTTTTCATAAATTCTTGATTTTTTCCTGGGCTCTGCGTGAAAATTCTTTAAAATTTTTGTAAAATCTGCATAAGTTGCGCGCCGCTTTTGGCGGGAGGCTAGGGTAAAAGCTTACGGATTTGATCTTCGGTAAGGCCTGTAAACTGGACAATTTGAGTGATTGGTAAACCT
>BOBI01000325.1 GCA_026002305.1 Spirochaetia bacterium | reverse complement strand
ATAACATTATTTTATTAAACTTTTGAAAAAAACCAGCGGTGAAACTTTCGTCAAATTCATTACATCCCCCGGACTTTTTCTTTTCCCGCTCTATATTGGTAACGCTAAGCAGTTGTTTCAGTTGTGCTGCCCAACTTGAGCCAGGATTATCGATCACTTTTTTCAAGTCCCGTATCAAATGTTCATTACATTCGGCATTAGAAAAAGAATAATCATCATTATAATTTACTTTATTGTGGTCGTGAACAACCGTAGTCTCCTTTGGCAATAGATTTAAAATATTATCTTCATCAAGACCTGCTTTATCCTTGTGCAGATGCGCCTTGTAAAGTGCTAGCTGTTCTGTTCCGTAATAACGCAAACATGCCCGTTCTTTGTTTACCATAATAACAGTGTCGTCCCAAAAAAGGAGTTTTTGATTTAATAGCTCCCCGCGCAGTTCGCTACAGAACTTTTCAGTACCGCCGGCCGCCCGTTTCTGAAGTTTTGCAAGATAGCCTTCTGATAAATTGATTTCGTTACCGGTAAAACCTGTGATGATTTTTCTGGTTTTGTTTATCGAAACATTTCCTACATTCATAAGGGTGAGTGCCAGAGACTGAACTTGCGGGCCATATTGGTTTTCCTCTTTCAGGTTATTCGGGATTTCCTCGTGAACTTCTTTTCCGCAACACGGACAGCGGTAGACAACGAATGTATGCCGTTTCTTTTCTACAATGATTCTATAATCCAACTCATCTTTTTCTATTACGCCTGTTTTCTCTAATCCGGCATGTTTACAGGCAGGGCATTCGTCTACAGTGTGCTCTATGGTTTCGTTTACTTCACTGTCCAAAAAACGGTTTAGTTTGGCTTTTTTATGACCGGTCTGTCCCCCTTTTTTCTTTTCGCTTTTTTCTCTTGAGTTTGGGATTATTTTTTGTTTGTTGATTGGGGTTTGACTTGTTGGTGTCCCGCTATTTGTCCCATCCCTATTTAAAATAGATTTTAAACGCTCAATCTCTTTCTGTTGTTGTAAGTTTTCCTCTAACAAAAGCTGGTATTCATATCTTATTGTGCTTAATTCGCAGGACAGCTTGCTGTTCAGCTCGAATAATTGTTCATAGTCTTTGTAAAATAGTTTCTGGTAATTTGTTCCC
>BOBI01000324.1 GCA_026002305.1 Spirochaetia bacterium | reverse complement strand
TCCTATTCCTTTAGGAGGCTCTTCATATTGTCTCATTTTGAAGAAAAACCGCAGCATTGCCCCACGCTAAAATCTTACCGCAGCCTTGCGGCATAGAAAAAAAAAGGTTATTTTTTAGTATATGAAAAAACGAGCTTTGATCAGTGTTTACAAAAAGGATAACATTCTCGATTTATGCAATAGCCTTGTCTCGCTTGATTGGGAGATTGTTTCAACAGGCGGGACGGCAAAATATTTGCGTGAAAATGGTTTATCCGTGATCGATGTTTCCGATGTTACCGGCTTTCCCGAATGTTTGGACGGGCGTGTAAAAACACTCCACCCTGCGATACATGCGGGGATTCTTGCGCGCCGCAGCCTTAAATCGCATACCGACACGCTTGACGATCTAAAATTTCAAACTATCGATCTTGTGGCGGTAAATCTATATCCTTTTTTTGAAAAGGTTGGCGCCGGTCTGTCTCTTGATGAAACTCTTGAATTTATTGATATTGGCGGGCCCTCGATGCTCCGCTCCGCGGCGAAAAACTATCACGATGTTATAGTTTTAGTCAATCCTGATGATTACGGCGCCGTTATTTCCCGCCTTAAAGGAGCTGCTGCGGACAGCTCCGGCAGTTCAGGCGGTCTAAATGGTGTAAATGATGATTTTAGAAAACAGCTTGCCGGTAAAGTTTTTAACCTTACATCCGCTTACGATGCCGCCGTCGCGCACTTCCTCTTGTCCGATGACTTGCCGCCCTATTACGCGATGCCGTTTAAAAAGGCGCAGTCGCTGCGTTACGGCGAGAACGCCCATCAAAAAGCCGGTCTCTATTTAAATGCCGATATAGCCGGTGCTTTTGGCGCCATGCATCAGCTTGGGGGCAAGGAATTAAGCTACAACAACATACGCGACATGGACCTTGCGTGGAAAGCGGTCTGTGCTTTCGGACTACACGGCGAAGGAACAGAGCCGCTTGGCAAAAAATCTTTGCAAAAACTTCTTCCCGATTTTAATGAAACTTGCGAGTTTTGCACCGTTGCTGTAAAACATAATACACCCTGCGGTATAGGCTGCGGGGAAACATTGAACGAGGCGTTTTCCAAAACCTACGCCTGTGATCCGGTTTCAGTTTTCGGCGGTATTGTTGCCTGTAA
>BOBI01000323.1 GCA_026002305.1 Spirochaetia bacterium | reverse complement strand
ACAAACCGCTTCTTGCCCGGGAGCTAACATCGAAAAAAAAGGAGGGCACAGCCGCTTGAGTCTGTATGGACAAAAGGGGACATTTCTATTGAACGCAAATAGGGGACATTTCTATTGAACGTTGACAATTATGAAAAAAATACTTGACAAATATATCAATATTGGTATATAATCAAAATATGGCATATGATGTTACCGTTTTGGATACGGCAAAAGGATTTCTCGATAATTTGGAGCCAAAATTACGAGCAAAATCATACCGTACTATTAAGATGCTTACTCAATTTGGGCCTGTTTTAACATTACCGCATTCAAGGAAAATAGTTGAAACGGAAGATTTATATGAATTAAGGGTTCAACAGGGGAATAATATTTGTCGGTTGTTTTATTTCTATTATAATAAAGAAATTTATATAATACTATCTGGATTTATAAAAAAACAACAGAAAACGGATCCTAATGAAATAAAAAAGGCATTGGATATAAGACGGAAATATATAGAAAATAAAATCAATGAAACCGATAAAAAGGGGGACGATCATGAAGGAATATAAATTTGGAGATTTGTTAAAATCGGAAATGAAGGATGAACAATTCCGCAAAGAATATGAACAATTGGAAGACGAATTCAATTTAGCGGAAGAAGTTCTTAAACTAAGACAGAAACAAAATTTGTCGCAAAAAGATTTGGCAAAAATTGCAGGTACATCACAGCCGACGATTGCGAGATTGGAATCTGGAAAATATCAAAATGTTTCGCTGTCATTTTTACGTAAAATAGGTAAAGCATTAAATGTAATACCTGAGATACATTTTAAGGCGGCTGAATGAAAGCTTTATTGTATTGGACCAAAAAACTTCGCATAACATGCGGTTTACGGTTCGTCGCTTCGCTCCTCCGGCTACGAAAAAACGCAGTCGGCGCAGTAGCGCCTTTGTGCGTTTTTTCGTAGCCACATTTTGGGCAGGGGTCAATGCTTCGCATTGCCCTATTACCTGCCCAAAACGTCGTAAACTTATCACGTTATGCAACATAACGGCTTGGTACAGGCGATACAGATTTCCAGCGTTTATCTACGATAAACGCAACAAATCCCAAACTATTGCCTTTACTGTAAAAAGCCTTAACTAAAAAATAATATTTAC
>BOBI01000322.1 GCA_026002305.1 Spirochaetia bacterium | reverse complement strand
CTATTCAGCAGCTTCACCTACGCAAAGGCGCTTCCGGTTTGCGGACTCCGCCAGAACGTTTTCACAGACCCGCAGAAACCTATGCGCATGGAACCCGGTATTTACCCAATCAACGGCGCGGACGAAAACGCAATCTGTGCGACAACCGTAGACTTTGCCCTTTCTTACTTCGTTTCAGCCGCCGAGCTGGAAAGAAGCGGTGTGCCTGTAAACCTTCTCATCTCCGATGCCGGTGGTTATTCGGTACTTACCGCTTGGGCTGCAGGAAAACTTACCGCAGGTTCAGTAGCGAAGTTTGTTAAGGAAAAAGAAGATAAGCTCAAGAACAAAACCCTTATCCTTCCGGGTAAAGTTGCTGTTCTTAAAGGCGAATTGGAAGAATTGCTTTCCGGCTGGAAGATCCTTGTAGGCCCGGCAGAAGCAGTTGGTATTGTAAAATATCTCAAGGAATTGAAATAGGGGATTAAGTTGAAGGCAATTTTGTAAAATTTTGCCTTTAACCAGACCAAATATTTAAGGAGAACTACATGGCAGAAAAATTTATTATGATTGGTGAAAACATTCACTGTATCGCGCCGTCCATTAAAGAAGCTATGGATAAACGCGATCCCGGTCCGATTCTTTTAAGAGCGGAACAGCAATTAAAAGCAGGTGCAACATATTTAGACCTGAACATTGGCCCGCCCCGCAAAGGCATTGAGGGTCTTATGGCTTGGGGTGTCAAGATTTTGCAAGAAAAGTTTGACAACGTACCCATAGCGCTTGACACTGCCGATATTTCGGAAATCGAAGGCGGCATTAAAGTGTACAACCGCAGCAAAGGCAAGCCAATTGTAAACTCTGCCGACGACGGTGAACGCAAAAAGTACATTGACGTAGCCGCTGCAAACGATGCGCTTGTTATAGCCCTTTGCTCTAAAGAAGGTGTTGCCAGCGATAACGCAGAACGCGAAGCTTGTTGTATGGATATGCTTGAACACGGTATGAGCTTGGGCATGGACTCAACAGACCTTTGGTTTGACCCCTGTTTCGTTGTTATCAAAGGTATGCAGGACAAGCAAAAAGACGTATTAAACTTTATTCGCTGGCTTAGCGAACAAGGCTTTAACTCATCCGGCGGGCTTTCAAACGTATCTAACGGTATGCCA
>BOBI01000321.1 GCA_026002305.1 Spirochaetia bacterium | reverse complement strand
GTATGTACCCATTGGAATTACATGAATTCAGAACGCCGTATTTACATAACGCAACCGATTTACAGAATATACTTTTAACCCAAAATGAAATTGATGATATTTTAAACAAACTAAATTCGCTGCGTTATTCCAATATATGTATATGGGCAGACTCAAATTTGGAGCAATTTCTGAACCAGAAAAAAGGAACAAACGCTTCAACAATTCATCAGGAACCCATATTGAATGTAAATTACACAATGCGCATAAATGCCGACGGAAAAGGCAATTTCGGGTACGATGGTTCGGTGTTTGATATAAATGAAATAGACACTAAATTGCTGCAAAACAAAATATCGGAAATTTATAACCACGAGCCTTCTGCAAAAGGGTTTAAAACCAATTTAAATAACAGTTTGAAAAGCATACCTCTATTAGGCGCGGTATTGAGAAAAATATATAGGAAATTTAAAAGCCTTAATTAAAATGAAAAAAATATGCTAGATAATACGCTCTGATAAGGATATACTGGAAAAATGAACACAAAAGGAATTCGCACTACTAAAATCGTAGTCTTTTCGTTTCTATTTTTAATGTGTCGCCCGCCGGTTTTTTCGCAGGACGATATTGAAAGATCGGAGCTTTTAAATAACTTGGGGCCGGTTGAATTTATCAACAATACCGCCGTGCCTTCAAGGATTGACACACGGGCGCAGATTATTGAAATCGGCGCCGGTTTGGGGCGGGCGGCAGCCATTGGAAGCGCCGAAGCGGGTTCCCGCGACCGTTATTTTGTCATTCACAGGCTTTACGATGCTGAATTTGACAAATTAGACGCCGATATTTTTGGTTTAGGCATTCTTGCCGAAGTTGACCATATACAAAATTTACGGCTAATCCTTCAGGGTTATTTACAAAACGCCTATAATTATTCAGTTGCCGATTCCGCTTTGCTTGCGGAATATATAACAATTTACAATGCCGTTTACAGAAAAAACCGTGTATATTATTCCCGCAGGTATAAAACGCCGCTTTTAGCCGATTTAACGCCCGGAAGCGAGGGAATTTCGGTACGCTGGGATGAATGGCCCGGCACCACGCTTATGATGCTGCCTCTGCAAACCGCAACCGCCGGTTCTCTAAGCGCGGTTGATACAACCTCAATTACCGA
>BOBI01000320.1 GCA_026002305.1 Spirochaetia bacterium | reverse complement strand
CAAGCCGGAATACAACCAACATCAAAACCGTAAAAATTATGCGTTCCCGCAGTTCTTTAATTCTAAAAATACCTACAAAAGCATTAGCCATCAATTTTTCCTAATAATGTTCCACCAACTTTTGTGATTTTTTCTTTTGCAGATGAAGAAACAAACGCTATTTTCACATCAAGTTTTTTTGTTAGCTCTCCATCGCCCAGAATTTTTATCAATTCAGTTTTCTTAATTAACCCTTTTTGATGAAGAGACTCTAAATCAACTGTTTCGCCATCATTATAATGCCGCTCAATATCCCCAACATTTATTACGGAAAAATGTTGTTTAAATGGATAATTTGAAAAACCCCTGTGCGCAAGTTTTCTATAAAGAGGCATCTGACCGCCTTCAAAACCAAGGTATGTTTTGCCGCCCGATCTTGATTGTTGGCCTTTATTGCCTTTTCCAGCCGTTGTACCCCGCCCGGAGCCTTGCCCGCGTCCAACTATTCTTTTACGTTTGTTTGCACCTTCCGGAGCGTGCAAATTAAAATCGTGCATATTAAATCTCCTCCACCGTAACAAGGTGGGATACAACCCTAATCATACCTAAAATTACATCTGTCGCTTCTTGTTCAACTACCGAGCCGATTTTTCTTAAGCCCAACGACCGGACCGTTGCCCGCTGCTTAGGCAGAACACCTATTGTGCTGCGAGTTAGCCGGATTCGAATTTTTTTAGACGCCATTGGTTACCCCCACAATTCCTTTAGTCCTTTTCCTCTATTTTTTGCTATCGTCCTGGCATCCATCATTTGATTGATACAGGCAAAGGTCGCTTTTACAACATTGTAAGCACTTGACGCACCAATAGATTTTGAAAGAACATCTGTAACACCGCCGGCCTCCATTATTGCACGCACGGTACCACCTGCAATAATACCGGTACCGGAACAAGCCGGTTTTAATAAAACAACAGAAGATTTAAAGTTGCCCTGAATTTCATGTGGAATGGTACCATTTTTTGAAGGAAGCCTTATCATGTTTCTTTTAGCTTTATCAATACTTTTTCGAATTGCCTCAGAAACATCATTTGCCTTACCAAAACCATAACCAACGTTACCTTTCCGGTCGCCCACAACGGTGAGTGCAGAAAAAGAAAACCGCCTTCCACCTTTAACAAC
>BOBI01000319.1 GCA_026002305.1 Spirochaetia bacterium | reverse complement strand
AAAAATATTTCTTGCGCTTTATTAACTATTTACAAAAGCTGCACACCGCACACACCGCATAAGTCGCACGCCGCTTCTATCACAACAGCAGAAAAGACGCATTTGACGCTAACACAGGGAAGAAACAGGCAGCCCCCATCCATTGCGCGATGGAACCTGCGAGCGTTTGCATCATGGTACCAATTTCAGAACTGAATGCACCTCTGCTTTTGTCGGGTTATTCAGCCAAAGGGCACCCGCCGCAGAGGCCGCACGCCGCTTCTATCACAACAGCAGAAAAAACGCATTTGACGCTAACATAGGGAAGAAACAGGCAGCCCCCATCTATTCCGCAATGGAACCTGCGAGCGTTTGCATCATGGTACCAATTTCAGAACTGAATGCACCTCTGCTTTTGTCGGGTTATTCAGCCAAAGGGCACACGCCGCATAAACCGCACGCTACCTCTACCACAAAAGCAGAAAAAACGCGTTTGACGCTAACATAGGGAAGATCAATTAACAATTGACAATTGAGCTGGTTCCAAAATAGAAATCAATTAACCACAGACCTCACAGACCCACACGGACGGAAGAAAAGATAGGGAAGTACGAGTATTTGTCTGTGCTGTCCGTGTGGTCTGTGGTTAAATTCTTAATTATGGAACTGCCTCAATTAACAATTAAGCCAGTTCCAAAATTAGTGCGCTTGCCAGTAATTCTGAATTTGGCACAAAGTAAAAGGGATCAACCGCAAAATCACGGAAAACACCGTAATTCATCACTCTTTTTCGGTTTTTTTCGTATTTTTCGTGGTTTATCTTCCAGTATTAATATTTTCCCATTCAAAAAACTTGAAATTTTCTCCCGTCCGTGCCTATACTATCCTTATGCAGACTAGCAGGTTATCCAAACCGCAAAAAATCCTCATGAGCCTTGAAGCGTACGTGACGTACAATATGAGAGAGAGAGAGAGAGAGAGAGAGAGAGAGTCGGCACAAGTCCCGTGAAACTTTAGAGAAATATAGCCGCTCCAAATACATTTTTTCCGCCTTTAACACAAAAACGGCTGGGTGTCAAAGAACACACTGCTCCGCGTTGGTGCTATCTGGACGTCATCTTTATTTTGATCACCGGTGGCGCTTTAACCAGCATTTACGCAATACGCTACGCAGTGCAAC
>BOBI01000318.1 GCA_026002305.1 Spirochaetia bacterium | reverse complement strand
GGTTAAGGCGATAAAGGACAAAAAAAATGAGCTTTTGGAAATGTTAAAGATTGTAAACCTTGGTGAGCGTGTTTTATCGGATAAAAATAGTGATATATTGGAATTCGGGCGGCTTCTTGATTATACATGGAAGCTAAAGCGCGGCATTACAAATTTTATTTCAAACGATGTAATTGATACGATATACGCGCGGGCTAATAAAGCCGGAGCGATAGGTGGTAAACTTATGGGCGCTGGCGGCGGCGGGTTTTTGATGCTGTTCGCCGAGCCTTGCAAACAAAGCGCCGTTAAAGAGGCGCTTAGTGATTTGTTGTACGTGCCTTTTAAATTTGAGGACGGGGGGGCTTCGGTTTTGTATTATGCCCCGGAAACATTGGCCGCCGTCTGAGATTTTGGGTAAGGGGGGTAAAATTTGGGAGCAAAAGTTGCGATATTAGGCGCCGGCGCTTGGGGAACAGCCATAGCAAAAGTAATTGCGGAAAAATCAAACGATGTAATTTTATGGTGCCGCAGACAAGAGCAAGCCGACGAGATAAATACAAAGCATACCAATTCGCATTATTTAAAAGAGGTGCGGTTACCGGCTGCGTTACGCGCCACATCGGATGTCCAAACGGCGGTCCAAGATAGGGAATATATAATTCTGGCCGTTCCTTCGTTATACATAATGAATACCGTAAAACAGATTTTGGGAGCGCCTTCGATTAGGGAAGGGGAGTGCGCCATTGCCGTTATTACCAAAGGTTTTTTGCCTTCGCCTAACGGGCCGCGCACGATTGTGGAAACATTAGAAGATTACCTGCCGGGTTTTTACAACGGCTCTGTTGTTTACATTTCAGGTCCAAGCCACGCGGAAGAAGTAGCGCGGGATAAAATTACCGGCTTAATTTCGGCAAGCCGTAACGCGCGCAATTCGATACGTTTTAGATATTTATTAAAGGGCGAGCGGCTTATGGTTTTTTCATCGCTTGATGTACAGGGTGTGCAGGTTGCCGCCGCTGTAAAAAATATTATTGCCGTTGCCTTCGGCGTTTTAGACGCGCTTAAAAACAAATTTTCAGGCTCCGGAACAGAGGAAATTATCGGGGATAACACCGGCAGCCTTTTACTCGCCGCAGGCCTCAACGAAATACAGACTTTGGGTAAGGCGATGGGGGCAACCCATTC
>BOBI01000317.1 GCA_026002305.1 Spirochaetia bacterium | reverse complement strand
TTCCCCCCTAAGCAAAATGCGGTACATTTTTAGGGAAGGGGGGATAAAAGGGGGGGTCTTAGGGGGGATTTAAGGGGGGAAACCGTAGCGAACCCCGACTGAAGCGACCGTCCCCCTGCGTGTTCCTTCGCTGCCTGTGCTTCCGCAGTGGACGACTGCAACCGATTTAGCGGATACAGTTTTATAAAGCCAAATATACGGCAAGGCGTGGAGCACGGAAGGCGGCGGCGAAATTAAGCAACGGACGGCAGGGCGCACATTCACCGTTGCATAATTTTTATACAGCAGATGATCCGCTGCCTGTAGTGCGTAACGCCGGTTGTGTAGATTAAGTTTTTTAAAATGCAAATTACATTTGCTATGTGCAAAGAGAAAAGCCGCTGTGTTGCGTAGGCTGCAAACCGTAGCGTCTCTGCGGCTTTTCTGATCAAGGTTTACCGATACCGCATAAATGCTTTGTATTTGTGATGAATGCGGCGGTTTGCGAAGGGACACGGCGGTGCATCGGCTGACCCGCAAAACTTGTGTGGGTGCAACGCTTAGAAAAATGTTTTGCGGACAGCGGGTGCGCCGTGTCTGCCGGTGAAAGCGGCGCATTTGTAGAACCAATGCCGCTGTTGCCACGAAATGATTTGGGAAAATTGCGTAAGCAATTTTGACCTTTGTAAAAAATGCCGGAGCGTAGCTCCTGTCTGTGGTTTCAAGTTTTTATTTTTGAAAATTGAATAAAAGGCATTAGGCAATGCGTATCTGTGTTAGACACACTTTCATACCAGATCGTAAATTGTATCGCTCCTATGCCCTTTTTCGTGCGTCTGTGAAGGTTTTACAATGGGAATATGTGAAACATTTTTGTATTTGTTTTATCACAATTATATAAAATGTATGCAGAATGTAAGCAGTTGTGTAAGCAATATTTTTTCTTAATCGGTAGTAATTTGTAGTAATTGATAGCAAGAAAAAATTCCAATGTATTGACTAACTTGTTATATAATAGTAAGATATAAGTATAAATCGTAAGCAGTAGTAATGTGTAGTATGTTTATTTAGGTAACCGTGTGTTAAATGATGTTTTCGTGCCCACTTTACCGATCAATTTTTTGACACGGACGTCAAAAAATTGTGTGATCAAGGCATATCAAATAACGTATTTTCTTTTTGTTTAAGTCTCCAACCATC
>BOBI01000316.1 GCA_026002305.1 Spirochaetia bacterium | reverse complement strand
TTGTAGACCTGCACAAAAAGGGTTTTACGATTGTATATGTTACCAATGTAATTGACGAGGTTCTTTCCGCGCAGCGTATTTTTATTTTAGACAAAGGAAGTTTGAAATATGAATTTAAACGCAGCGAGTTGTTTGACAATGTTGACAAACTAAAAAGTATGTCTCTGGAAATGCCGCTTTTAATGGACATCATTCACAAGCTGCACTCGTGCGGTATTAATGTCGATCAAGATATACGCACGGCGGAAGATTTAGTTGGCAGCATTATCGCAAAAATCAAAATTAACATAGCGGGTGCGGCATGATCAATTTAATTAAACTTTTAATTCTGCTTGCATACAGCGTGATGATTTTCCTGATTAACGACTTTGTTATTCTGGGTATTTGTTTTTGCTTGAACATTGCATTTATGTTTATTGTACGGCTGCCTGTTAAACAGGCGCTTGCCTTTATATTGGGTGTGCTGCCGTTTATAGTTTTCGCGGCTATTATCAATTTGTTTTTAGCCCCGCCTAAAGAAGCGCTGCTTGTAACGGCACACCTTCTGCTTGCCTGTTATGCGGTTATTTGCTTTAGACAAAATGTAACGCCGATGAAACTTGCAAACGCTATAGAAACATTGTGTTATCCGCTTAAAATATTCAAGCCGCTAAAAATCGATCCAAAAGATATTAGCCTTATGGTTTGTATCTCGATTACATTTATACCAATTCTTGTGCGCGACTTTAATCAAATTAAATGCGCGCTGCAGGCAAAAGGAATGAAAATAAACGCGGCCAATATGAAGTATATTTTGCGCCCTTTTCTTTACGGAATATTTAAACGTACCAATGAAATAACAAACGCTTTAAAATCAAAATGTTATAGCTAGTGATTAACTATTCGCGCGGTGCGGGGGTTTCGTTTAAGATTTTTTCGACAATGCTTTTTTCGGTAATACCTTCCAGTTCACTTTCGGCGGAAAGTGTCAGGCGGTGCGCCAGAGCTGGAACGGCGAGTGTCTTTATGTCATCGGGGATAACAAAGTCGCGTTCCTGCATAAGCGCGCGGGCGCGGCCTGCCCTAAGCAGCGAAAGGCTGCCGCGCGGGCCCGCGCCGGATTGCAGTGCCGGGGTGCCGCGTGTGGCGGCCGTTATGCGCACCGTGTAGTCGATTATGGACTCGTCAATTTTGCACATTCCTGCAACT
>BOBI01000315.1 GCA_026002305.1 Spirochaetia bacterium | reverse complement strand
AGATGTTTTTCAAGGGCGTGCTGAAAGACGGCTTGCGGAGCGCAGGGAAAAACTGCATACTGCAAATATTAACAGACGGAGCTACTGGCAAAACCAAACCGCCGCGCTCCGAACCACCTAATAAGCTGCCGCCAAAAACGGCAAGTTCCGCTTGGGCAGTACAGATATAATATCTAATTTGGGTACAACAGAGACTGTGGATTCTTTAAATAAGTTAGTTCCAAATTCTAAGTGTTTTACTATTGATAAAGGTAAACATGTTTTTGCTGGATTTGAAGGCGAAATATATAATACCATAATTAGTTGGCTGAAAAAACTTGACAATAATCAGTTTTAGTAATTTGCAGGTTGGTTATTAACGAATAAGACACAAAAGGAAAAAATTATGTTTGATGTATTTGAAGAATATGAATCTGAAGTTCGTTCTTATTGTAGAGATTTTTCTGCCATCTTCGAGAAAGCAATTAATGCGAAATTAATTACAAATACAGGAGATGAGTATATTGATTTTTTTGCTGGTGCTGGAACAATGAATTTTGGTCATAATAACCCTTACATCAAGCAAGCTGTTTTGGATTACCTTTCTTCGGATAATATTATTCATGCGCTTGATATGTATACCATAGCAAAAGAAAATTTTCTAATGGTGCTAAATAATCTAATTTTGAAAAGGAAAAATTTTAATTATAAAGTAATGTGTTGTGGTCCGACTGGTACAAATGCAATTGAAGCAGCATTGAAATTAGTTAGAAAAATTAAAAAAAGATCGATGGTTTTATCGTGTTCAGGTGCTTTTCATGGCGTAACGTTAGGCAGCTTATCAATAACTAGCGATTTATTTCATCGTTCTGGTGCTGGCGTGCCATTGACAAATACATGTTTCATTCCTTACAACTCAAATGAATCAGTGGAAATATTACAAAATTTATTAGAAGATGATCATTCTGGCGTCGAAAAACCGGCAGCATTATTTATTGAAACTGTGCAAGCAGAAGGCGGTGTAAACATAGCATCAGTAGAATGGTTAAAGAGTGTGTTTAACATATGAGCCAGTTGCAAAATACCCATTTATGTCCTGCCTACGATGAACTTGCCGTTATAGGGGATAGCGTATAAGGTGGTATACCAGAAGACCATAGGAGAAGAGTATGGGTACGAGGAAGAGGTATACCCCCGAGGAGAAGGTAAGCATA
>BOBI01000314.1 GCA_026002305.1 Spirochaetia bacterium | reverse complement strand
AGTACATAAAAAACTGGAATAAATCGGGGCGTAAATTTCGCTGGTCAAAATCCGGCGATGAAATTATTCAGAAAATACAAAAACATAAGGGAGCGCATTCACAAGTATGAGTATTACACTACACTAGCTTCAGCCAGTATCTCAATCGACGATAATGATAAAGCCGTTGAAAACTACACAAAATCAATTCGAGAAAAATTCAATGTGGCTGAATCATACTTCTTTAGGGCAATTGCATATTATCAAAAGGATAATTGGAATAAGGCATTATCAGATCTAAATGAATCATTAAGATTGGATTCATCAAATTATAATGCAGTAAACCTAAAAAACAAGATAAATACAGATGGAACTGCACCTGCATATCATTTTTCAGGTTCGCAAGTTTCAAAAAATTACAGCGGAAAATATATTGCTCTTACAGGAAATGTAAACAGTATTGGTATAGATCACGGTTCTGCAACTCTTGGCGGTGCAGCAATTGGTGGTTTACTTTTTGGTCCATTAGGGCTTCTTCTTGGAGCTGGACTTGGTGCAGACTCGTCAAACGATCCGTTGGTTGCCAGCATTTCGGGGGTTAATTGCTATTTCAATGAGAACAGAAAAAATGAGTTTTCAAGTTTGCGAAAAGATCAAAATATTACAATTATAGGAAGATGTAATGAATACGGCAGTCTAACAAATTGCCGTATATATCAATCAATGAATTTCAATTTTACTTGGTAATAGTTTAGGGGGGCATTTTAATCATGGAAAAGGAATTATGGCAAGTTTTAATCGACAATGGACTTGAACCTTACGTGATGATTTTAGAAGAAAATAATCTTGATAAAGAATTATTATATGAATTGACAGCAGCAGATTACGTAAAACTCGGAATTACTGGCGAACCAATGAAAAAAATGCTAAAATTACTTTCTTCAACTTACAAAGAAGATGCACCAGTAATTAGTCATCTGGAGACTATTGAAAAAGCAGAAGTAGATTCAGATGTTGAAAAATATTCACCTGTAAATAAGAAACTAATAGAAAACGGACTTTCGGAATATATTACGGTGTTTGAAAAACACAAACTAAATACTGTTGATATTGTTTCAAAATTAACCGAAAACGACCTGTCTGAACTTGGTATTTCCGCCATAGGTGACAGAAAAAAGATAAAATCTTTATTTGAAGTTAAAGAAAGTAAAACAG
>BOBI01000313.1 GCA_026002305.1 Spirochaetia bacterium | reverse complement strand
GATCCAGAAATATTGTACGAAAAAAGTAAGGAAATGAATAAAACATACGTTTTGCCTCATTAAAAAATATGCGCCTTAATTGCGTATTTCCTATGATACCCTGTTACTCCTGTAAACGCGTTTAGGATCACCGTCTTTTCGCTTTCACCCGCCTGCTGGTATTGCACCGCCATCTCGCTCGTTACCGATTTATTCTCGTCCATCCTTAACCCCATGTTTCCGCATGTCTTCAAGTTGCCGGTTAATATTACCACCCCTTAGGTAACATTTAACATGACGCAATGCGGTTACTTGAATAATCCTGAAATTTACGGCATATTTAACTTATATTCACAAAAATTAGGAGTGTTTTTACATGGGCATCGATATAAAAAAGATGCGGAATATCGGGATTAGTGCGCACATAGACTCTGGCAAGACAACCTTGAGCGAACGCATCCTGTTTTACTGCGACAAGATTCACAAAATTAGCGAAGTAAGAGGAAAGGACGGTGCCGGTGCCACGATGGATAGTATGGAGCTGGAAAAAGAGCGCGGAATTACAATTCAGAGTGCCGCTACGCAGGTAAATTGGAAAGATAATACTATAAATTTGATCGATACCCTGGGTCACGTTGACTTTACGATTGAGGTTGAGCGCAGTTTGCGCGTGTTGGATGGTGCGATTTTAGTGTTATGCGCTGTTGGTGGCGTGCAGTCGCAGTCCATTACGGTGGACAGGCAGCTTAAACGCTACCATGTTCCGCGTATTGCGTTCATTAACAAATGCGACCGCACCGGCGCGAACCCGTTCAAGGTGCAGATGCAGTTACGCGAAAAACTTGGGCTTAATGCGGTTTTGATACAGATTCCCATCGGTTTGGAAGATAAACTTGAGGGTGTTGTAGACCTTATTACAATGAAAGCGGCCTATTTTGACGGCGACAACGGCGAAACCGTCCGTTATGCAGAAATTCCGGCGCATTTAAAGGCCGATGCGGAAAAACGCCGCGAGGAAATGATCGATGCGGTTTCCCTTTATGATGATGAACTTGCCGAAAAATTTATTGGCGGCGAGGAAATACCGGAAGAACTAATTCACGGCGCCGTCCGTAAGGGCGCTTTGCAGGAAAAGTTTGTTCCTGTAATGATGGGTTCGGCTTATAAAAACAAGGGCGTTCAGCTTCTGTTGGACGGTGTAAACAAATACCTGCCC
>BOBI01000312.1 GCA_026002305.1 Spirochaetia bacterium | reverse complement strand
TCCGATACCGCATCGGCGGCGAGCAGATCGCCTGTGAGGATTTGGCGGCGGCTATCGGTTATATTTTTGAAAACGCAGAAACACTAAAGGTCAGCACAAAAGACTATTCCCTATGGGGCGAATCGGCAGGAGCTCGAATGGCCGCCCGTCTTTCGTCTTATGGAACGGCGGCTTATGGTGAGAAGGCTTACCCGAAATCCATAACGGCGGTCATAGCCTATACCGCCCACAGTGATTATACCAACGACGATCCGCCGACTTTTACCGTTGCGGGAGAGCGGGACGGTATTGCTCCTCCCCGGACAATGGAACGGCGTGTAAACGCCATGAAAGCCGCCGGCATTGACGTTGAATTTCATGTGTTCCCCAACGCGCCCCATGGTTTCGGCCTTGGTGTTGGTACTTCCGCAGAAGGTTGGGTTCGTAATGCCGTGCAGTTTTGGGAAAGGCACATAACAAACTATAATTGAACGGTGCAACACTACACCCGAATAGGAGGCAGTTATTATGACCATTGCAGAGGTCGGCAAAAAATATGACCGATAGCCGCCGCCAAATCCTCACAGGCGATCTGCTCGCCGCCGATGCGGTATCGGATAACAAAAACATTGTACCCCTGTTCGCTTATATCAAGGGCGACGGGAAAGCCTTCATGAAGGGAACCGACAATAGTCCATGCTCCTCCCGGGCATATTACCGCAAAAGGAGCGTTGGGCTTACCCCTGAAAAAGAAAAGTCCGGTGTTTTCTTTAGAAGGATCGTTCCGTTTTTGCTCCGGGGTGTAAAAATCGTAGAAGATGGTTTTGCCGCCGTTTACTTCGTCAATCATACGGTTAAGCGCGTCGACCACAAGCGCAGGGTTAATATTGGGATACGGCATAGCCCCGTAGACATTGTTAATCTGGGTAGTATAATAAGCGGTGTTATTATCCCGTGGGAGCAACCGTTCCCCAAAGCCCTTAAACGCCGGATGGTTTACTATGTCAAGCATCGTGTTATCGGTGGTGAGGTGGGTATTCACATTCATGACTTTTTCACTTCCCTTGTTTGAGGTTTCCGCCTTGCCGTTACAGGCTGCGTTAAAACTTAATCCAAACGCAAGCAACAAAAACAGGCGTCTTTTCATTGTTTTCCCTACCTCACCATTCCAAGTCTGCGAAGCCATGCGGTTACGTCCCGTTCTGATCTTGCAACGGTATTTCTTGAAACGGTAAATCCGTCTTTTATCATTGCC
>BOBI01000311.1 GCA_026002305.1 Spirochaetia bacterium | reverse complement strand
GCATCAGAAAGGTTGACGAACTCACAGTCGCGTTGAGTCCTACGCAACTATCAAAAGTCCTGAAAGAAACTATTTCTTTCATAAAGGAACTTACCGGGAACTAAACTTTTAAAGGGAGCGGGAGAAAGTTTTAACATGGAGGAAAGACATGGAAAACATCTCAAAACTGGTTACGCCGGAAGAACTGTCACAGATACTTAATATCAGTGAGTTCACCATCAGAAAATTGGCACGCTCAAAAGAATTACCGTGCATGTATGTAAAGCGCAAGATGGTTTTTGATTTTGACGCTTTAATCAGCTTCTTACGGAGCAAGGAGTGTGCGGCATGATGAGTATTGATGACGCACTCGCAGCGGTTAGAAACGAAAGCAAGCAACAGCGGATTCTATACATGCGCGCGCAAATGGTTTCAAGCTGTCCTACGGCACTTAAAGCGTTAAAACTTATTGATTACGACTGTTATGCTCCAAAAAGAAGAAAAGGTTATAATCTTGTGAAGCGTGAAAACAAAAAACTGGGTTTTGTGTATTATGTCCGGTATTCACATAACGGAAAGATGCTGCCTACAAAATGGAATACGCATACAAACGTGCTTTTTGAGGCCGAGGCGTTTGCGTTACAAAACAAAGAGCGGCTTGTTTCCGGGTATACGCGTTGCCATGATACCGCGGGATTTAAGGTTATGGAAGATTTTTACAATAAGGATTCCGTATATTTTATCAGCGACGCGAAACGCAGCCGTCCGCTTGGTGAAAAGGATAGGGCGGTATATGAACGTGTTATCAAAAACAAATTTGTACCGTTCCTGAGGGAACGGCGTATAACCAGCCCTGTAAAGATAGATTTTCATATTTTGCATGATTTTCAGGATCATCTATTAGCAAAAGGACTGAAACCCCAGACCATTAACGGATATTTCAACGCGCTTTCGAGAGTTTTCCGATACCTGACATATAAAGAACTAATTTCAGAAAATCCGTGTTGCAAAGTTATACGGCTTCCGGTTCGCGCCGAAGACAGGAAATCGCACGGCTGCCATGAACTTGAAAAACTATCCGGTGTTTTTAACGAAGCATGGGATGATGAAATACAATATCTGCTTTGCCTACTCATTTACACAACCGACATGAGGAACGTAGAAATAAAGCGTATTCGTCCCCGCGATATAATAGAAATTGAGGGTTGCCGGTTTATTGACATTAAGGACAGTAAAACAAATAACGGCGTTAGGCTTGT
>BOBI01000310.1 GCA_026002305.1 Spirochaetia bacterium | reverse complement strand
AAAATGCTAGGTCGGTCGGGCTGTGCGCCCTCACTCCCACGCATTTTTCCGCACACATTTTTGTTGCGCGAAACACTGCGTGTTTCTTTATAGCGCAACAAAAACGTCAAGAAACCTTTCACGTTATACGAAATTTTGTCTGCCCCAAATTTTCTCCAAAAGATTGGCTGGTGTAAAACATTTCCCCCCAAAATAAGAGACAATTTATAAAAATATCTTCCATATAATGATCAAATACCCCTTGTGGAAACCTACATTTTGGTATATAATGAGCTATCTTTACTTTAAGGAGACCCTATGAAAGAGAATCAACACGTCCAGGCTATCCCCGCCGAAGTTTTGACACAGGCACAGACCAAAGCTAATGAGCTGAAAACCTTGCTTGCGCCCTATATGCTTGCTTTGACACCCACTGAACGGCACGAATTGCCAAAAATGGGTGAAAAAACCATCGGTTTTGTGGAAAAAGCCTTTGATTTTGCCAAACAGAACCCGAATTTGTGCCCGCCTTACCTTGATATGACCGCTTTTGCCATAGATTTCGGCGATGCTCACGGGCTTTGGACGCTCCTTACCACCGTTCAACAGATACATCAGAACATTGACGACACGGAAATGGCGGCAGGAAGCGAAGCATACCAAGCAGCCCTCGTATTTTACAGTTCGGTCAAAGTGGCGGCGGCGCAAGATATACCCGGTGCAAAGGCGGTCTATGAGGAACTAAAAACCCGCTTCCCCGGCGGCAAGCGCAAAAGCGGCGATACCGAGACGGAAACCGTCACCGAGACCATAAAAAAAGAGGTCAAGGTCTCTTAAAGAGCCGATTTTGAGTCTATAAGAGCGGATGTCGGCTCTTTGAGAGTGAAAATTGGCTCTCGGAGACCCGAAAATGGCTCTCCGAGGACCGGAGTTGACACTCAAAAAGCCAAAGTGGATACTAAAAGTCCCAATATTGACTCTTTAAGTATCAAAATCGGGATTAAAAGACTTGATAGTGGGAAAAAAGAGGTTTTTATGCCCATAGAACAATACACAGAATCCCTTGTCTTGCAGGAGATGAAATGCACCATCGGCGAGAATGCCTTTGGCTTTGTATTTCCCCAAGGCGATGTGGAGCAAATTGACAAACTGGGAAAACTCCTCAAAAAAGCGGGTGGAAAGCCTGTATCGTGTCCATTAACCGACTATTCTCAAGGTGGAAATGGGAAAGCAAAACCTGAATTTATAGTTACATTTAA
>BOBI01000309.1 GCA_026002305.1 Spirochaetia bacterium | reverse complement strand
GGAAGGTGAAGACGAAACCGGTATTACCGATACCAAAGTATTGGGTACAAGGGTAGACTTTCTGCGCCGCGGACACACAAGCCTTTACATCATGTCGCGCCGCCCTATCCCGATAGAAGGGCTTACAAAAACAGTTTCGGTGCAGGTTGCCGGACGAAATTACAACCACAGGTTAAACCTTTTAGTACAGGATTTTTACGGCAGGCCTTTCGAGATCTACA
Source organism: Spirochaetia bacterium (assembly GCA_026002305.1). Lineage (GTDB taxonomy): Bacteria > Spirochaetota > Spirochaetia > Treponematales > Breznakiellaceae > BNVA01. The sequence continues at coordinate 1,018 of BOBI01000309.1, read as the reverse complement.
TGGGGCGGCTTAATTTCCAGGGTTGGAAAAAACTTACGGCGGCAATTCCGCCGCAGCAAGAATCCGGCATGAGCGGTATTGTGCAAGAAAACTACCACTTTACCAACCTTTCCGGTATAAAAATCATTGGCTTTAGAATTGACTGCGACCCAAGCGAAACTTTCGGCACCTACTATGTTTACTTAGACGACCTCCGCGCCGTTACCGACCTATTCGCCGACCGCAGCCGCGACCCCGACGACCCCATAGACGACTGGTAGACCACCCCGGTAACACAACAATGCAAAAAAACCGCATCCATACGATGCGGTTTTTTTTATACCCCCATAAGGGTAGCAACTACCTGTTAATAGCTGTTTTAAGCGTGGAATCAATATTGTTCAGAATTGGAGCAAAACGGGGGCGGTCTATTAGGTCTATCAGGCGGGCCTCGGTAAAGCGTTTGGCTTCGTCGCTGTAGGTGCCAACGCCTACGCAAATGCCTTTACCGGCTTTTACTTCTTTTAGATGGGAGTGAAAATCGCGCAAAACAAGCTCGCCGATAACACCCTGTGTTCGTATAAAGCGGAACATAACTACATCCGACCATTTTTGCGTGTCAACTTCGGCGACAATATCAACCCAATCGTTGCCGTTTACAAGGGTTTTTGTAATTTTCACCTTTGCATTTGGAAAATAACCAAGCGTAACCTTTCTGCACAAGGTAACAAATTCGGCGGAAGGCGCCATAATAAAGGTCTGCAAATTTTTGTTCGCGTTTAACTCTTTGTATTTATTGATAAGCTGCGCGCAATCTTTGTAATTTGGATCCAACGACTGAACTTGCTGTAAAAACGATAACGATTCCCCTATCTTTTGCAGCCGTAAATAAGCTGTTCCAAGTTGATACTTTAGCTCAATATCAATGTAATGCTTTATGTCATTATGTTTTAAACCGATTAAGAAATCCTCAATGGCCGACTCATCCTGATGCAATTCCACCTTGTTATTACCGGAATAAAGGCACGCTTCGGCGCCC
>BOBI01000308.1 GCA_026002305.1 Spirochaetia bacterium | reverse complement strand
ATATCCAGAGGGCTTGATATTGTTTTTTCTATAGGCAAGTCCAGCATAGCCTTAACCGCCATATCAATCATATTAACGCGGCTTACCTTGGAGCAAAACGGAAAGCTCCGGCTGGCGCGGAGGTTACATTCAATAACGCGCACCCTGCCCCGCTGCGCCAAAAACTGAATGTTAAACGGGCCGGTTATATCCAGCGACTGCGCTATCAATTTGGCGATGCCGCGCACCTTGCGAATCGTGTCCATATAAAGCCGCTGCGCCGGAAGCGCCACCGTAGCGTCGCCTGAATGAACACCGGCGTTTTCTATATGCTCGGTTATGGCTGAAAATAAAATTTCGCCGCGTTTGGCAACGGCGTCAATCTCAATCTCTTTTGAGTTTTCCACGAATTTACTAATGACAACCGGATGCTCCTTGGAGACATCCGCCGCAAGTGTTAAGAATTTTTCAAGGCTGTCGTTATCCCAGGCAACATTCATAGCGGCGCCTGAAAGCACATAACTAGGCCGTATCAACACGGGAAAACCCGCGTCTGCGGCAAATGCGCGTGCATCATCAAAATTGGTAAGTTCCCGCCATTCCGGTTGCTCAATTCCCAGTTTGTCCAGAAGTGCGGAAAACTTATTGCGATCCTCCGCCATATCAATAGAATCCGGCGTGGTGCCGTAAATAAGGACACCGTTATCAAATAATTTGGTGGCAAGGTTATTCGGTATCTGCCCGCCCATCGAAATAATAACGCCTTCACATTTTTCACGTTCCCAAATATCCAGAACCCGCTCCAGCGTCAATTCCTCAAAGTAGAGCCTGTCGCAAATGTCATAATCTGTGGACACGGTTTCGGGATTGCAGTTTACCATTATTGAATAGCGCCCGGCATCCCGCACAGTTTCGGCGGCGTTCACACAGCACCAGTCAAACTCAACACTGCTGCCAATACGATAAGCACCCGAACCAAGCACCATAACACCACGGGCCGCCGCCTGAACATCATCCTCTTTTCCGCCATAAGTCATGTATAAGTAGTTTGTTTTTGCAGGATATTCCGCGGCAAGCGTATCAATTTGTTTAACCGCCGGCCTTATCCTGTATCGCTCCCGCAAAGCGCGCACCGCATATTCATCCGTCCCGATAAGGGAACCGATACGCGCATCGGAAAAGCCCAACTTTTTCGCCGCAAGCAGTAACTCAGGCATCAAAGGGGGCGCACCTTTACCGCAAGTGTTTAAGCCGTTATCTACGCGGCTCC
>BOBI01000307.1 GCA_026002305.1 Spirochaetia bacterium | reverse complement strand
GAAAGCGGCTATATCGAAATATCCGATGACATCGCGACGGTGATTGAAAAGGCGGCGGACGCTTCTACCGGTTTTGTTTCGTTTCAAAAAGAATTACGGAAGCTGGTAACCGGCTGGGCGCCTGATAAAATCGCCGAGTGCATAGCGGTGGCCACATTCAAAGCGCGCGCCGAAGGCGCGGCGGATTTTGCGGAAGGGTAGGATATGAACATTCTGATTAATACGCGCTTTGTGGAGCCGGTTTTAGACGGTAGGAAAATACATACCATTCGCAAAAATTATTCTTTTTGGAAACGACACGATGGTAAAGAATGCAGTATCCGCGTGTGGGAAGGCAAGTCGTACCGAAGCAAACAAAAAGAGATTTGCAAAAAAACTATTCATGTCCAGTCAATATTGATTTACCACAACGAAACTTTAGACGGCGGCAAAATGCCGCCTAGATTTCTGGGACGATACGGCGGAATAGAAAACTTTATCCTCGCTATGAATGACGGCTTTTTTGATGACGAGCATGACGTGTGCGAGGATGAGTTTGTCGAGTGGTTTTATGATTATCCTGACGGCGAGTTGGCGGTTTTGCATTTTACAGACTTACGGTATTAATATTCTACCAAGAAATGCCGTATCTGTCGTTTCGGTCATTTTTTATATGTCTGTATAAAACCAATCATTTTTTTTACGTTATCTTTTTGCCAGCTTGCACCTGCCGTTACATTGGAAATCTTGATTTTTTGCTTAATGCCATCTGTTGTTTGTATGGTAAGTGTGTTAATTAAAAAACCTTTACTAAACAAAATTGTTTCAATGCTATTAGCGGCAACAAAGTTGTGTAAACCGGTATAGGCACTGCACATTGAATTTAATTCAAGAAAAGCAATTCCCTTTTCAGAGAAGTTTAGAATAAATGGTTTAGGCTGGTTACCTGCAAATACTCCAAACAATGCTACAGCTGCGACAGATACAGACGGTTCTGTCATACCATATACATAGATACCTTGCTCGTATCCCTTTTCTTGTAGTTTTTCAATAACACATTCCTCTTTTAGTGCTTCCATCATAATAAACCTCCTGTTTTAATATCACAAACAAAGAACCGCTCCGTCAGCATACACATAAGCCATTAATCCTGCGGCTTCCCTTTGAATTTCATCGCTTACATTTATTTTTGGCATTATATACATTAGAGCTTTTAATGTTTCACCTATTTCCGCAATTATACCGGCCATATCCCTACTGCCCCATATCT
>BOBI01000306.1 GCA_026002305.1 Spirochaetia bacterium | reverse complement strand
GCGCAGGGAAAAACTGCATACTGCAAATATTAACAGACGGAGCTACTGGCAAAACCAAACCGCCGCGCTCCGAACCACCTAATAAGCTACCGTTAAAAACGGCAAGTTCCGCTTAGGCAGTACAATTACAATTCTGTCTACCCAGACGTGGGCTAACACTGGCGACACTGTAGAGTTATCAAGAATAGTAAAGATAATAGCATTGCCTTTGCCCTCTGTAGTTGATGTAGTTGATAGTGATGGAAATTCCGTAGTCAACTCCGATAGGGTGGCCGAACTACCAGAAAGTTCGGGGGAAACCCCAACCTCAAAAACTCGGGCTTATCCACTAGATATTGACGGGACCTACCAAATAACCGATCTTACTATTCAAATAACCGGAGACCCCGGCTTAGCCAACGAAAAGATTGTTTTTCAACAAATTGCTCCCGGGGAATATACTATGTATAGCGGGTGGCTTAAGACATTTGATGATGCGGCGGCAACCATCAGACTTACAAGTACCCATGCGGATTTGACAGTATTTGAGGACTCTCTTGTAAGAATACTTAACTATGATGGTTTTTATAAAACAGAGGGGACTACAACCACTGTTATTGATGGGGACAGTAACGTGGAATTCACTCTAGGTAGAAACGATAGATTACTGGAGACCCCTATTAGAATTTCCGCAGAACAAATATCTCCGCATTCTTTCCGAATGCAAACACCCACCGCACAGGCAATTACGGTACGGAACAAATGGACGGGGAACATACTTGTTAATGATACGGTGGTTTCTCCATCCAGCACAATAATTATAAACGCTTTAGCAAACGACATTATAGAAGTTGCTGAGGAATCTGATGGGGTATTTAGAGAATTTGAGACTTCCTCTAATGCCTTTGTAACTTCAGCGGACCATAATATAGTGGTTTTATCTATGCCCGCTATGGATAGATTTACGACTGATGTGGCCGGCACAATTGCCGGGGATTATTTCTTCGCAGGATTTTTTGGTACAGTGAACAATTCTATAATTAGCCTTCCCGCAGGCTCCTTTGATACCAGTAATTTAGTCACAGCGGGTCCGTATTTCTTTAGAGGCTTTGTAGCTAACAGTGATATACAGATTCTCCCAGAGGGCTCATTTAATCTTGGTAATCTTGAAACTGCGGGCTTACAATATTTTATGACGTTTGCTAACGGAGCGTCCCTATCTAGTCTCCCAGAGGGATCATTCAATGCCCCAAAACTTAATACTACAGTGTC
>BOBI01000305.1 GCA_026002305.1 Spirochaetia bacterium | reverse complement strand
ATGCGTATACAGGGTCGATTTTGCGCTTGCTTGTGCTGTTGCAGCCATTTTTTCCCTATAAGTTATATTAGTTGTTAGTATATGCTATTTATTGACAAGCGTAAATGTAAAATGAAACCAAGTTAAATCTCCGGCCGCGCAGGTGTTTTGCGCATCCCGGCACGAAGCTGCGCGATACCCTACCCTTTTACGGTTAAATCTTTTTATATTCTGTAATACAGTATACGTATGAACAGAACCATAGAAATACTTGATACCACGCTACGCGACGGGGCACAGGGCGAAGGGATTTCATTTTCGGTACAGGATAAGATTGCGGTAACGATGGCTCTTGATGAGCTTGGTATTGCTTGGATAGAGGCCGGAAATCCGGGGAGTAACCCTAAAGACAATGAATTTTTTAAACTGGCAAAGAATTTTCAATTAAGAAACTCGACTTTGTGCGCGTTTGGCGCGACACGGAAAAAAGGGATAAGGGCGGAAGATGATCCGCAGCTTATAAGCCTCTTGGAAGCGGACACAAAGGCGGTTGCGATTTTCGGTAAATCCTCCGCCTTTCACGCAAAAGAAGTGCTTAAAGTAAGCCTTGAGGAAAACCTTGCGATGATTGCAGAAACAATTCAGTTTCTTGTTAAAGAAGGCCGAAACGTTATCTACGACGCGGAGCATTTTTTCGACGGGCTTGCACAAAAAAAAGAATATGCGCTTAAAACAATAAAAACTGCCTGCGCCGCCGGCGCCGCCCGCATTGTGTTATGCGACACAAACGGCGGAAGTTTTCCTTCTGTTATAACAGAAGGTGTAACGCAGGCGCGCGCCGTACTGTCTGAGGACACCATTCTGGGGATTCACGCGCATAACGATTGCGGGCTTGCCTTGGCGTGCTCTATTGCCGCGCTGGAGGCGGGAGCAAGCCATGTACAAGGCACTTTGGCCGGGTTTGGAGAGCGCTGCGGAAATACGGCGCTTGCCGCCCTTGTGCCGAGTTTGGAATTAAAAATGGATCTACGCTGCCTGCCCGAAGGACATTTAAAAAAGATTTCGGAAATTTCACGGCGTGTGGTGGAAATTGCGAATTGTACCATAAGCGATGATATGCCTTATATCGGCAGTCATGCATTTTCGCACAAAGCGGGTATGCACGCCGACGCGATCTTAAAAGTGGCGTCCTCATTTGAACATATTAAGCCGGAACTTGTAGGTAATGATCGGCACTTTTTGATGAGTGAACAAGGCGGACGAAGTGCGATTGCGGAAA
>BOBI01000304.1 GCA_026002305.1 Spirochaetia bacterium | reverse complement strand
TCGCCTGCGTTTCAATATCGGTTATACCGGCATCGTCAAGGGACAAGAGCGCAAGATGTAAGAATTGGGCTTCGTTTGCTATTTCATAATCAAGATAATCGCTTTTGCCGTAACGCATCTTTACCGACGGAAAAACAGGCTGCGGATTTATCTGAACAAGTCCGCATTTTAGGCACCGTTTATATTCGTAGCCGTCGCAGGAAAGTTACGCGCCAAAATTTGTTCTTTCACATAACGCGCAGGGGATAAGGGATGCGGGTTCATTTTTTACGGCGGTGGACCATGTTTTTATCATTTAAACGAAATTGGATTTTTCATTCAATATTCAGGCGGTAGTTTGCGCTGCGCGAATTACCCGCTATGTCCTGCACAATTATTTCCAGTTTTGCGCTGCCTCTGTTTAACCACACCTCACCCGCCTCAATAAGCGGATAGGGGCCGTAAACTTCATTTGCGGAAATTAAACCGCCCCTAAAAAGCATAAGGACGCCATCCCGCGCGGAAAACGTTTCAATGGTTAGCGAGCCTGTTTCAATGCCGTTTACAGAGCTAATTATCCGGTGCGGCATTAATTGGGAAGTTTGGGCGCTGCCCCTCAAGTCGTAAGTTTGAACATCAATACTGTAGCGTCCCTGACGGAGAACACGGGGACTGTCCGCGTCAAAAACAACACCGTCTGAATTTCTAAGCCGCACCGATTGAATAACCGGAGGGCGTCTATCGTCAAGATGGGTGTCGATAACAATGTCGGGATTTACCCACCGTTTTTCTTTTTTGTCGAATATAGAAAAACTAAAACCTTCGCCGGAGGACCAGCCGGAAACACCCGCCTGCGCCAAAAGGGCGCCTTTTTCTATTTTATCCGGCAGCGGCGCTTTGGTGTCTTCCATGCGGCTGTAAACGCTTAACAATCCGTTATCGTGTTCCAAAACAATCCACGCGCCAAGGGGGGAAGGCAGGCGTGAAGCGCCGTCGGTTTCGTTGTGTTTGAATACCACTTCGCCCGATTCGGCTGCAAAGACCGGCCCCTGCAGGTTAAAGACGTCGCCTAACAGGGGCCCTCCTTCCGCATTTGAACCAAAATTACGCACCAAAACAGCTTCGTCGTAAGTTTGCCCCTGTACGCTCCCGCAAAACTCATCTGCCCCAAAAACCACAACAGCGCCTCCGCACGCTCCGTGCGAGAGTCATTCATCTCTTTCAGCAGGGCATCCCCGCTCTTATACCAGCGATTTGACATCATTCCATGGCTATTATACG
>BOBI01000303.1 GCA_026002305.1 Spirochaetia bacterium | reverse complement strand
GCCAGGTGTAAAAACGATTTGGCTAGGACTTTCAAAACTTTACACCATGATTGAATATCACGAGTACACCCCTGACAAATTCACCCAAGAAAATTTTACGCCATAGAAAGTTGTGGGTCAAGTTTAGAGCATGGCAATGGGGTGCATACAGTAAGACAGTGGGTGGTACCGTCAATGGAATTGGGAACGGAAAACGAAACACCCAAATTATCGTTGAGTTTCTGAACCAGGCCGAGGAAACCATGAAGGCGGCGCAAGTAGCTAACGCTTATAAATATGGCGGGTTTAACGACTGGTTTTTACCAAGCATAGACGAACTTGATCTGATGTATAAAAACCTCAAGGCAAAAAGTTTGGGAGGATTCCAAAGTGGTTATTACTGGTCTTCCAGCACCGAAGGACCTTATCAAGCGCGGTGTCAGCGTTTCAGCAATGGCGAACAGAGCGGAAGTCACTCTTGGGATGGGGATGCTAACAGGTCTAATTCACACTTGGTCCGGCCCATCCGGCAGTTTTAAAAGGGCTGCGCAGGTGTGCAAGGCACTTTTTTGGGCAGGATGAACGTATAGACTTTGAAAACAAGAAAGAGATCACGCAAAGGCGCAAAGTTCGCATGAGTTTTTGTATGTAAATTTTTATGAAGCATCCAAAATCATTGTTTTTATGGAATGTTTTTATAAATTCTTGATTTTTCTCTGCGGCTCTGCGTTAAATTCTTATTTTTTGCAATTTTTTTTATCCGCCATAATTTACCCTTATTTTTTTAGTTTGTAATAAGGGTAAAATGTAATTTTGGCTTTTGCACTGTACCAAACGTCACTTTTTGGAAGTTTTTGCTATTAACTTTGTACAAAACCACCTACAATAAGGCATGGCTAAAAAACCTGCAAGGAAGCAACAATCCAGGCGAACAACTACAAAGGTTTTCGATCTTCTTTTTAAAGACCTTATGCATCTGTCAAATAAAGCGGTAGTGTTATTCATCAATGGGTTATTCGGTACAAAATATCCTTTGGATAGCAAAGTCGTATACCTTGAACAAGAGATCGTGAACGAAAATCTAAACGACCTTATACGGGATATAGTTTTGCAGATTAACGGTTTTACACATCATATTGAGGCGCAAATCAATTTTGATTGTACTGCCTAAGCGGAACTTGCCGTTTTTAACGGTAGCTTATTAGGTGGTTCGGAGCGCGGCGGTTTGGTTTTGCCAGTAGCTCCGTCTGTTAATATTTGCAGTATGCAGTTTTTCCCTGCGCTC
>BOBI01000302.1 GCA_026002305.1 Spirochaetia bacterium | reverse complement strand
TCCCCCTGCGTGTTCCTTCGCTGCCTGTGCTTCCGCAGTGGACGGCTGCAACCGATTTAGCGGATACAGTTTTATAAAGCCAAATATACGGCAAGGTGTGAAGCACGGAAGGCGGCGGCGACATAAAGCAACGGACAGCAGGGCGCACACTCACCGTAGCACAATTTTTATACAGCCGACAATCCGCTGCCTGTAGTGCGTAACGCCGATTTTGTAGATTACGTTTTCAAAATATAAATTACATTTGCTATATGCCGAGAGAAAAGCCGCTGTGTTGCGTAGGCTGAAAGCCGTAGCGTCTCTGCGGCTTTTCTGATCAAGGTTTACCGATACCGCACAAATGCTTTTTGTATTTGTGATGAAGGCGGCGGTTTGCGAAGGGACACGGCGGCGCATCGGCTGACCGTAAACTTGTGTGTGGGTGCAACGCTTACAAAAAATGTTTTGCGGGTAGCGGTTGCGCCGTGTTGTCGATGAGGGCAGCGCACTTGCAGAACCAATGCCGCTGTTGCCACGAAATGATTTGGGAAAATTGCGTAAGCAATTTTGACCTTTGTAAAAAATGCCGGAGCGCAGCTACGGTCTGTGGTTTCAAGTTTTTGTTTTTGAAAATTGAATAAAAGGCATTAGGCAATGCGCATCTGTGTTAGACACACTTTCATACCAGATCGTAAACTGCATCGCTCTTATGCCCTTTCTCGTGCGTCTGTGAAGGTTTTAGAACAGGAATGTGTGAAGCATTTTTATAAAAAATTCTTGTTTGTTGAATTATGTTATGTGCAATTTTATTAAATATGTAGCCAAAAATGTAGCCATTATTCTGCTGATAAAGAGTAATACTGTGTGATAAAGAGTGATAAAAAATATAACTGCTATTGACTTAACTACTGATTATATATTAACATAGATTAGGCTTTCGTAGTCTTTATCACTGCTTATCAAATAGGGTATGCATAACATACGGTTTGCGTATTGGAGCTAAAGCCCCTCAGCCTTCATTCGCCTAGGTCGCCTAAAGGCTCCCACGGCTCATTCCGGCACATTTTGGGCGGACGGTCTTTGCTACGCAAAGCCCTTATATGCCCGCCCAAAACGTCGCAAACCTTTCACGTTATGCGAAATGCGCCCTACCGTTTTTGTAAAAAGCATGTTAAAAATCAGTGATAATGTCCTCTTAATAAACCAATAGAAATGTCCCCTTCCGGTAAGATAATACCGGAGGCAAAGATGGCTGGCAGATTAGCTACGGGGCAGAAAGATTTATTAAGGAGCAAA
>BOBI01000301.1 GCA_026002305.1 Spirochaetia bacterium | reverse complement strand
CGCTCGGCGTGGAAATAGCCGGCCGCCGAGAATTCGGCTTCCAGAGCGTCCATGTAAACCTGTTTGCCGCAGGCGGGCGAAAGTTCGTTATAGACCCTGTTGGCAATCTTGAAGATGTCGCTTTTTACACGGTAGTTTTTGTTGCTACTCATACCGCTACCTCGCTTATAAATGAATCAATTGATTTTTCATCCTGCGGCCTGTCCGTCTGGTCTTCCCGGCCCGAGTTTTTGCTGTTAAGGAATTTTGTTTCGTAGACAATCCGTTTGAATTCCGGTTTTTTATCCGCGTAGTTGATGTAAATGCCTAAATTAAGCCTGCTAGCGCCCAGCATGGAGGCCACCTCGCGCCACTGCGTCTCGGTAATTTCGGTCTGGCCCGCCACCCGCAGAATTATTTTGTCGTGGACCAGAAAGTCGGCCGTAAAAGAATGGGGCAGAAGGATGTCCTTGTAATAAACCGGAATATTCTGGTTGCGCCTGTATGGAACACCGGCTTCGATAAATTCCCGCTCCAGGGCGTCGGCATAGATTTCGCGGCTAAAGCCGTTCCCTAGGTTGTGCCAGACAGCCCACGCGAGGTAACAGATTTGGTCGCTCTTTGTGTGGTAGTAGGATTTCACGGGCGGCCGTCCTTACGGCGGTTATCCCCGAAAACAAAAGCGCGGCGCTTGTCCGTGATCAAAACAGGAGCCCGGGGGGCGCCCTCTGTTTTATCGCGGACATCCCCGCTTTTGCCTTTGTCCGCACCGGCGCGGGAACCGGTGTCCGGCATTTTGGAACAGGGGGAAGGAAAAAGTGAAAATGTTGTTTCGTATTTTTCGCGGTTAAATTCTTGGAGGTTTGTTACCGAAAATAATTGTAGACAGCTTAATTCCCAAGTTTTGACTATTTTCCAGTCCTTGTTTGGGGAATATGCCCCTATGTTAGCGTCAAATGCGTTTTTTCTGCTTTTGTTCAGAACGGCGGCTGGGTGGTCAAAGGTTGCATTGCGTAGCGTATTGCGTAAATGCTGGTTAAAGCGCCACCGGTGGTCAAAATAAAGATGACGTCCAGATAGCACCAACGCGGAGCAATGCGTTCTTTGACACCCAGCCGTTTTTGTGTTAAAGGCAGAAAAAAATGTATTTGGAGCGGCAGATTTCTCTAAAGGATGGCTAGAGTCCTGCCGACTCTCTCTCTCTCTCTCTCTCTCTCTCTCTCTCTCTCTCTCTCATATTGTACGTCACGTACGCTTCAAGGCGCATGGGGATTTTTGGCGGTTTGGATAACCTGCTA
>BOBI01000300.1 GCA_026002305.1 Spirochaetia bacterium | reverse complement strand
CCCTAACTCCGCTATGATATACCCCGCCTATTAATACCCCTCTTCATTCAGGTCCAGTTTTGGCAATTTTTGCCTTTTTTAGCAGTTTTTTGCAAAAAACCCTTGCAGTTATTTCTAATTCGGGTTATTCTATAAACACCCTATATAGGGTGTTTATAGAAGAGGTTTTTATTTGAGTCTGCCAAACTGGGTTTTACCCTTCAAAGAGCCGCACACCGAAATAAAGTTTCTGAACGGCCGTTATTACAAATACTCGGTCAGTTACCAATACGTGCCGGATCGGAAACGTACCATAAAAATTACCGGCAACCTTCTGGGAAAAATAACAGAAAAAGACGGATTTATCCCTTCGGAAAAAAATACGCTGAGGCAAAGCGCCGCCTCGGTTCCAAAGGTTGATATAAAAACATACGGCGTATACGCGCTGTTTGAAGATTTGCTCAAAGACGAAATCCCGTCCTTGCGAAAAGTTTTTGGGGATGAGATGGCGGAACAATTATTAACCTTTGCGATGTTTCGATGGGCGTATCAAACCCCGATAAAACGCGCGTTGTCTTACCAAACGCATGATTATTGCAACGAGGTTTGGAGTCCCGGAACTCCATTGTCAGACAAACAGATAACATCGTTTCTAAAATTCGCGGGTGAAAACAGAGAGCTGGTAATACAATGGATGAGAGCTCTTCTGCCCCCGGCAAAAGACGGCGGTGAAAAGTTTGTGATGATGGATTCCACCCACGTCATGAGCGCCTCGGAAAACTTAAGCGTGAACGTTGGCGGATACAATCCGTCATTTGATTTTGGCAGGCAGATACGTTTAATGTATATGTTTTCTACGGAATTAAAGAAACCGGTTTATTACCGGCTTATTAACGGGAATATCACCGATATGAGCTCCATGTCGCTGTGCGTGAAGGAAATGGGGGTCCAAAACGTTGTTTTTATCGCCGACAAGGGCTTTTACAGCGAAGCAAATGTCGAACTTCTTAACGCCCGGGGATTGCAATACTTAATTCCGTTGCGCAGGAATAATCCGAAAATTGATTATGCCCCGTTATCCGCGGCGGATTTTAAAAAAGGGATCAAGTATTTTGTATATCAAAAACGAATCATCTGGTATTATCAATATACAACCGATACTGAAAACTTTATTACTTTTCTTGATGAGCGGCTGCGTGTTGATGAAGAACAGGATTATCTGCAAAGAATTACGACCCAGCCTGACAGCTACCCGGAAGAAAAGTATTTTGAAAAGCTAAACGCCTTTGGGACATTAACGCTCAGTTT
>BOBI01000299.1 GCA_026002305.1 Spirochaetia bacterium | reverse complement strand
TAATAGCGCGGTAACATTGGGTTCAGACGCTACAGTAAAAGGCGTCACCGTTACATTTGTCGCAATTACAGGCGACGGTTACGACCTTACAGTAACAGGCGATACTGTCTTCGGCGGCGTGGCAACCGGGCTTGGCGATGTGGCGGTAACAGGAGACGCAACCGTGTCGGCGGCAATCACGGCGGCATCTCTTGCCGTTACCGGCACATCAACAATCGGCGCGAACATAACCACAACCGGTGCACAAGAGTATACAGGCGCGGTAACGTTAAGCGCAAACGCAACACTTGCAACAACGAACAGCAACATAATCTTTTCTTCTACAGTAAACGGCACGACGGCAAACACGCAAGGCATCACTATTAACACAGGAACAGGTACAGTAACATTCGCAGGTGCGGTCGGCTCATCGCCAATACCGCTTGCCGCAATCACAATCACACAAGGCGTAGTAACGGCTAGTGATGATGTTGATGTTGGTACAATAACAATAACATCCGGTTCTTTGACGGCGGCGGCTTCCGGAAAAACCGTAACAATATCCGGTACTATTACAATTAACGACGCCTACACATCGGGCGCGGGTACAACAAAAGTCGGCGGCGACTGGTCAAACAGCGGCACATTTACACACGGCGGCGGTACCGTTGAGTTTGACGGCACATCAACTATTTCAGGAACGAATACATTTAACGATGTTACGGTTTCCGGCACGGCGACTTTTTCCGCAGTAAACACATTTAACGATGTTACGGTTTCCGGCACCGCGACTTTTTCCGTAGCAAACACATTTAACAATTTAACGGTAAATGGCACCGGCACCGGTACCGGTACCGGTACTTTTGGCGGAACTGCAACGGTAAATGGAGATTTGGTAATGGCTGGTTCGGGCACGATAACAGGCAATACTACGCCATCGGCAAAAATCACTTTTATAGTTACAGGAAGCAAAACAATTCCTGATAGTGATAACATAATAAACATTGAAGCTTCCGCTTATTGGGCTGTAACGCCGTCCGGTACGACAAATCATAACACAAAAAAGATATTCGCGTGGGCCTTGTATACATGGGGTGGTTCTAGCAGTGTGAATTGGAACGACGATGACAACTGGGATGTAGGCGAGTCGCCTGAGCCAAACACAAGCGCGAAGATTGTTATACCGGCCAGCACGCCCAGTGAACCGGCGGCGAATGTCGCCATCATCTGCGCCGAATTGTCTAATGCCGGTGAACTCACTCTGGGCACTTGGACGGTAGCCGCCTCAACATCGTTTACAAACACCGGCACA
>BOBI01000298.1 GCA_026002305.1 Spirochaetia bacterium | reverse complement strand
CTCGTACCCATACTCTTCTCCTATGGTCTTCTGGTATACCACCTTATACGCTATCCCCTATAACGGCAAGTTCATCGTAGGCAGGACAATCGAGCATTTCTGGTTACTATTTTGTTTATCCTATTGTTTTGTATAAGCATGGGATAAAACAAGCAGGAACAGAAAATTACAATAGTGCTATTGATTCTTTTTCAAAAGCAATTAAAATCACTCACATATTTAACATAAGCAATGATTCTAATATATTATTTGGAAGAGGTATGTCGTATCTTAAAACTGGAAAATATACGGAGTCGATAAATGATTTTTCTCAATACATTCTAAAAAACACCACCGATGAAATGGGTTATTTTAACAGGGGCAAAGCATATTCAATAACAGGTAAGTATAATGAAGCAATCAATGATTTTGGTAATGTTATTAGAATAGATGCAAATAATGCAGAAGCTTATTATTACCGCGGTAAAATGTTTTCATTGAAGTTTGATACAGAACAGGCAAAAACTCAGTTTTCAAAAGCTATAGAAATGAAACATGATTTTAAAGATGCCTATATTGATAGAGGTAATATATTACAAGATAACCATGACCTTGTTGTCGCTTTAACAGATTACAAAAAAGCAATTTCAATTGACGCAAAGAGCATTAGGGCTTTTTACTATATTGGTAATTTATACTTGGAAAATAATGAAACATCAAATTCAGAGACTTACTTTAAGCAGGGATTGAACATTCCTCTTATTTCGGCAGATGATTATTTTTATAATGGACAAATTTATTACATACAAAAAAAATACGCTAGTGCCGTTGACTCATTTACAAAAGCCATTGAAAACGATCCTTTGTTAGTCGATGCTTATTTTATGAGAGGAAATGCAAATAATAATTTGAAACTATACGATAAATCTATTGAAGATTTTAAGTATGTTGTAAATGTCAATTCAGTATACTCAAATGGATATTATAATCTAGCAAATGCATATTATTCTTTAGAAAATTATAGTCTAGCCATTACAAATTATTCGAACACATTAAATAAAACGCCAGATATTTTGGATGCATATTATAGACGTGGGATTTCATACATGAAAACAAAAGAGTATCGTTCCGCCGCTAGCGATTTTAATAAATTAATTGCGGATAATTACGAAAATAAAAGCATCTACTTTTGGCTAGTGTAATGTAATTGACAAACATGTGAATAGTAAATATACTATGTTCATGGCTAAAGCATTAGTTCCTGCACTAGTTGCAGACGACAAAATTTTGATAGAAAACATATTAACAAGCGGGCATATT
>BOBI01000297.1 GCA_026002305.1 Spirochaetia bacterium | reverse complement strand
TGAAAAAACCGCCCGCACAATGCGGGTGGACGTTATAAAACAACAATTAAGGAGAAATCATGTCCGGCCATAGCAAATGGGCAAAAATTAAACGTGCAAAAGGCGCCGCAGACGCGCAACGCGGTCAGGTCTTTACAAAACTGATTAAAGAAATTTCAATTGCGGCAAGGATGGGCGGCGGCGATGCGGAAGGAAACCCGCGGCTGCGCACGGCAATTATCAAGGCGCGCGGCGCCAATATGCCAAAGGACAACATCGACAGGGCTATTAAAAAAGGCACCGGCGACCTTGACGGCGTTAGCTACGAGGAGCTTACCTACGAGGCGCGTCTCGGCGAGGCAGCCATTCTTATCGAGGTGCTTACCGATAACCGCAACCGTGCGGCGGCGGATGTGCGCAATATTTTAACACGGGCCGGCGCCGAACTTGCCAAAGCCGGTTCCGTTACGCGGCTTTTAACCCGTAAAGGCATTATCACGCTGGATGGCGAAAAGTACTCAGAGGATCAGGTTATGGAAGCAGCGCTGGACGGCGGCGCGGAGGACGTAGCCGCAAACGAAGGCGTTATTGAAGTAACATCACAGCCCGACGATTTTGAAGCCGTGGCGAAAGCGCTGGAAGCAAAAAACTTTGAAACAACGAGCGCGGAAATCAGCATGGTTCCCGAAGCCCCCGTTACCCTCTCAAACGACGCAACCGCGAAAACCCTCCGTCTTATCGACAAACTAGAAGAAAACGACGATGTCCAAAACGTATACTCAAACATCGAAGTCCCCGACGGCTTCGAAGACGAATGAACTACTGCGCAGTATCAACTTTGCTTTTGTTCCAATCTTCATTATTGACACAAAAGCAAAGTTGTGGTGGATACATTTGTTCGGGAAACTGGTACGAATGAGGGAAACAGCGATCATAACAGCAGTTCTGGGGGTGGTGTGCAGAAACAAAAGTGCTTTGTGCGGACTTCATACCAAATATTTTATTCTGTAACCCGTTCCAATTCGCTCCAGTGCTTTGACTGTGGTTTCGTTTTCGCGCTTTTGCTTATTCAGGTCTATTGTAAATTGATTCATCGAAAAATGCCTGAACAAAAAAACTTGTGTTTTGTTCAGGCTTTCGTTTAGCAATATTTTTTTTAACGATTCGGTGTAGGTTTCAAATATTCCGTTTTTTTTCATTTCGGAATAGCCTGTTATCCATACAGGAACATTTAAAAGCGTACAAAAGCCGCATAACAGACGCGCCATTTTTACCTGCGATTCTTTTATAACCTCGTCAAAAACTACATTTTTACTTTGATTTAT
>BOBI01000296.1 GCA_026002305.1 Spirochaetia bacterium | reverse complement strand
GTAGGATAACCGGACAAACAGAGGCGGGGCGCGAAATACGCAGGAATGAAACAAAGGTTTTCCAGTGGCGGGGAAAGTCGGCGGCGCTGACCACAACGCCATCCGGCGCAACCTCGTCGATATTGTCCATTGCTTTTACAATGTGCTGGTACCATACGGTGTCAAATCCCATGGACGCGGCATAATCATCAATTTGTTTAAAAACATCCGGAGACCCAAGAGCCAAAATTAATTTCATTCTGTTCCAAGATTCATAACGACGTAATCATATATGGTCCATATATCATCAGTTCGTTTTAAATAATAAGTATAGCGTTTGCGCTCAGTATAATCCCCCGCTTTGAATTTTTCTAGTACGGAAACCGTGCCTTCGTCGTCCGCGTAATTTGTCCTCTCGATTTTAAATTCGATGGGGATTGCCGAAATATCGCCGTCAATCACGGAGCTTTGCAGTTCGCCTCTCCAGCGCTCAACCATGCGTTTGCGGCCTTCCTCGGATTCCGAGCGCCATTTACGTTCCTTACCGGCATCGCGTGCAACCATCGCTTCAAGATCGAGGTATAGGAAAAAGCGTTCCCAATGAGAATGTTGACGAGCCCTTAAGGTCCACGCGACAACCTCATCCGGCGCCATTTTTTCGCGCGCCAGGATTGCCATCGTTTCCTCTTCAAGTGCAACCGGAATACCCCCCTCAGCGGCTATGGCGGGCGGGCGAATTTGCAAACTCAAACGGTTTGACGTGATGGGGCCTAGAATCGCCGGTTGCTGTTGCAAGCCTGTAGCCGCCTGAAAATTGGTTTTTTCAATCTTTTCCTGCCGTGCCGCCGATTGATTCAAAAGCTCGGGAAAAAATTTTGCCTGTACGATAAAGGCGCCGCTTTCATGGATATTGTTATAATCACGAAGATTTTCCACCCAAGAAAAAGATTCCCCGCTTTCCAGCGATACCTCGCGGAAAAATATTTGCCCTTTTGTACTTCGTTTACGGATTAAAAAATCCGCCGCTTCGATGGGTTTATTGCTTAAAGTCCGTGTGTCAAAATCGATGGAAAATGCGCGGTCTTCGCAAAGTTTAAAACGGAAAACATCGGGAGATTTATTGGTAAGCGTTAATTGAATATATATCGGGTCTTTTTGCGGATAATAAATCCGCTTGTCGTAAAACCTTATATTAAAATCAACATTTTCCACCGCAAACGCCGTGCAGCAATAGGCTAAAAACGCAAATAAAACAAAATATTTTTTCATGAATAGGATCCCCGTTATAATTATCGGCCATTATTTACAAAATCTAGCCCCCGCGCCC
>BOBI01000295.1 GCA_026002305.1 Spirochaetia bacterium | reverse complement strand
TTAGCTCCGTAGGATCAAGGAGTTTGCCGCAGTTTTCACATTGATCGCCCCGCGCCTCATCCGCGCCGCAATGGGGGCAGGTACCTAGTACATAACGGTCGGCCAGAAAGCGCCCGCATTTTTCGCAGTAAAGCTGTTCCACGGTTTTTTCCGTGATAAAACCGGCGGCATCCAGTTTTTTAAAAATATCCTGCACAATCCCGGTTTGATACGGTGTAGATGTGCGCGGGGCGATCAATGTGAAAACTGCGGCAAACTCCTTGAACCTACGGAGCTAAAGAATCCGCGCTGTTCAAGCTGTAACAATCCGCCGGTTGTCCGCTCAACAAAGCACCTCTACATTGATCTTCCTAAACTACGCGGTTTACTTGAAGCGTGGATAGCCAAGGCCTCGGTAGAAGGCGAATGGGCAAACAACGCCCTGCAAATGACTCATGCATGGATAAGGGACGGCCTGCACGAGCGGGCAATTACCCGCGACCTGAAATGGGGCATACCCGTTCCAAAAGCCGGTTGGGAAGACAAAGTTTTCTATGTCTGGTTCGACGCCCCCATAGGTTATGTCTCTATCACGGCAAACCTCGGCGAGGATTTAAAACTGGATCCAAAAACATTCGTTGACAGGTGGTGGAAAAACCCGCAAAATGTCGAGCTTTTCCAATTCATAGGCAAAGACAACATACCCTTCCACACGGTAATCTTCCCTTCCAGCCAACTGGGTACCGGCGAAAACTGGACAATGCTCCACCACATGAGCAGCAGCGAATACCTAAACTACGAAAGCGGCAAGTTCTCAAAATCAAAAGGCATCGGCGTATTCGGCAGCGATGTTATGGAAACCGGTATCGACGCCGATATTTGGCGCTTCTACATATTCTACAACCGCCCCGAAAAATCCGACACCCTCTTTACATGGAAAGATTTCGCGGAAAAGGTAAACAGCGAGCTAATCGGCAACCTGGGCAATTTTATAAATCGCACCCTCTCATTTGTTACGCGCTATTATGGCGGCACAATCCCTGCGGACGAGCCGGACGATAACCCATCATCTTCTACTGTTCCGTTTTGGGAAACGGTGCGCAATTATGAAAACGCCATAAAAATAAAACTCGACAGGGCGCAGCTTCGTGATGCTTTTCACTTGTTGTTCGAGCTTACCTCGTTTGCCAATAAGACCTTTCAAGACGGCGAGCCGTGGAAAACCCGCACCGAAAAACCGGAGGCCGCCGCCGCTTTAATCCGCAACCTTACATTCCTGGTCCGCGATATTGCCGTTTTGGCGCACCCCTTTATACCGGCTGCCGCGG
>BOBI01000294.1 GCA_026002305.1 Spirochaetia bacterium | reverse complement strand
ATAAAATTAGCATAGAAAAAATATAAATATAAAAGAATGGGAATAAAGCTTTATGTGTGAAGAGGCCCAAAAACATCGTCTAACATACGTTATGTTAGCGTCAAATGCGTTTTTTCTGCTTTTGTTCAGAAAGGCGGCGTGCGGCTTATACAGCTTGTGCCCTTTGGCTTAATTACCCTGCAAAAACAGAGGTGTATTTAGTTCTGAAATTGGTACCATGATGCAAACGCTCGCAGGTTCCATCGTGAAGCGTATTGCGTTATGTCGGTTAAACCGCACTGGCGATTAAGAAAAAGATAACGTCCGAATAGCACCAACGCGGAACGATGAGTTCTGCGAGCGGCTTGCCTAATTGTACTAATCTTGAAATTTAAAAAGCACCTCTGCATCTACCGAAATATTCAGCCAAAGGGTTTTTGTCTTACAAACCGCACGCCGTTTTTTGTAGATAAGGCAGAAAAAATGTATTTGGAGCGGTAAATGCCGAAAATATTGTTTGACAGCCTGTGTAAAACTGTGCATGGCACCAAATTTGTCAATTGTTAATTATCAATTATTAATTGATCTTCCCTATGTTAGCGTCAAAGGCGTTTTTTCTGCTTTTGTAAAAAAGGCGGCGTGCGGCTTGTGCGCAAAGGCATTTTTATTTCTGCATTTGTCGGAATGGCGGTAAAAGGTCAAAGGTTCTATAGCGAAGCGTATTGCGTCATGCCGGTTAAACCGCTTCTGGTGGCCAAGGGAAAGATAACGGCCGGATAGCACTAACGCGGAGCTATAGGTTCTTTGACCTTTTACCGTTTTTGTTTGTAATACAGAAATAAAAATGTTTTTATCCTACAAGCCGCACGCCGCTTTTGTGTTAAAGGCAGAAAAAATGTATTTGGAGCGGCGTGCGCCCATAACTTTCGATCTTCACCCCCTCACAATCCCGCAAAGAGTTTTCCGATTTGATACACAACGCAGCCTGAGATCCAGCCTGTGCATAGCAAAAAGGCGAATTCAAAGCCAAGCCATTTCCAGCCAAGCTCGGCTTTGATTGTGGCAAGGGCGGCAAAACACGGCGGTATTAACAGCATGAATAACATGAAAACAAAGCCTGTAAGAGGGGTCATTGACGGGTCGTTCTGGAGCGCTTCGTGGAGGCTTTCGCTTTCTTCGTCTTCTTCCATGCCTACGCGGTAAAGGATGCCGAGTGTGGAAACAACTATTTCTTTGGCGGCAAAACCTGTAACGGTTGCTACGGCCATTTTCCAGTTAAAGCCAAGCGGACGAAATACCGGCTCAATTACATGGCCTATTGTTCCGGCAACGCTGTGTTCC
>BOBI01000293.1 GCA_026002305.1 Spirochaetia bacterium | reverse complement strand
GGAGCGCAGGGAAAAACTGCATACTGCAAATATTAACAGACGGAGCTACTGGCAAAACCAAACCGCCGCGCTCCGAACCACCTAATAAGCTACCGTTAAAAACGGCAAGTTCCGCTTAGGCAGTACATTGTTTTCAATTATCACTGGTTTGATGATTGATATATTTTTATAGGAGTTGTTTATGAAAGACACAAAGAGTATATGTGTTTTATTTGTCGCTTTTATTTTAAGGTGCTTTTCTTGTGCCGAAGCGGAAGCTCAAACACCGGGGAAGCCAATTCCACCTGTTACGGCCACGCCGTTGGTTGGTATCGCAAAAGGGACGAATCACGCACAAGTAACTGCGGACGCAATCGCCAATGCAGGGGGTCTTGAAGGTATTGTCAAAAGGGGTAGCACCGTTCTGGTAAAGCCTAATTTGTGTTTGCCCTGGTTTGAAACCTCGCTTGCGGTAGATTATCGTGTTGTCGCGGAAGTAGTGCGCCAAGTAAAGACTTTAGGCGCGGGTCGTGTCATTGTTGCCGAAGGAGCCTTTGACCCTGACCCATTTAGTGCAAGAAATCAGCAGGTATCACGGTATGGCACAATTACCGGCGTTGAATTTGTTGACTTAAACGCACTTTCAAAAGGGGACTGTTATTATATTCTTCCTCAAAACGGCGTTACTGGCAAACCATTCTATATGCCGAAAATGTATGTCGATGCTGATGTGGTGATAAGCATTGGAAAGTTAAAAACCCATGAAGATACTATGGTCGCGCTCGGATTAAAAAATGTGTTCGGCGTGCCGCCGAAACCGTTGTATTCCCGCCCACGCGCAAAACTTGCGTTACATTACGAATACGGCAGCACACATAACCCGATTGTGGATTTGAATTTAATACGGCTTCCCGATTTTACCGTTATTGACGGCGTTATGGGCGGGGAGCGTTCCGGTCCCCGTGTTGGAAAAGCAGTGAAATCGGAAATCGTCCTCGCGGGACGTAATATTGCATCGGTTGACGCAGTGAGCGCCTACCTCATGGGCTTTAACCCCCGCTCAATTCCCCATATTAGAATGGCACAGGAGGTTGGCATTGGCCCCATTGACCTCACGCAAATCAGCGTAAGCAACGGACGGACGCTTACGAAGGCAGAAATTGATCGCATGATTGTGCAGTTTTCAAGTCCTTATCCCAAGGGCTGGTAGAGTAACAGCAATTCTAAATTTACCCCGGCTCAACCAAACCGCCGTCCGTGTAGAGAAAAATCAGGAAGGCTTGCCATGAATCATGGTAAGCATAACGCAGGCAAAATCGCATGGCTTCAAAAAAAGCTACAC
>BOBI01000292.1 GCA_026002305.1 Spirochaetia bacterium | reverse complement strand
GTAAACCCCGCAAGCCGTGCCAGATCCGCCGCCGCCTCGGTGTGACCGTTCCGAACAAGGACACCTCCGTCACGGGCGATCAGCGGGAAGATGTGCCCCGGTCGCAATAAATCCGAGGGCTTCGCGGCGGGGTCAACCATGGTCCTGATGGTGGCGGCCCGATCAAAGGCCGATATTCCCGTGGAGGTACACGCCGCGTCCACGCTCACCGTAAAAGCGGTGGTGTTTGCAGAGGTGTTCTCTGCCGCCATGGGCGGCAGGCACAGTTCCGCTGCCCTCTCCCGTGTAATGGACTGGCAGATTAGCCCCTTGTCGTAAATGCTCATAAAGTTCACCGCATCGGGTGTAACCTTTTCCGCCGCCATAACAAGGTCGCCCTCGTTCTCACGCCCCTCGTCATCGGTAACCACCACCATCTTTCCCTGTCGGATTTCCTCCACCGCCTCCTCAACATTTGCAAAAATAGTATTCATTTCTAACTCCTTAATACCCAAGCTCAATAAGCCTTTCAGCACTGAGCCTGCTCTTATTGGACGCTCCATGTGAAAGCAACCTTTCTACATACCGCCCAATTATATCTGTTTCAAGATTCATCAGTTCTCCGGTTTTTTTGTACGCCAATGTCGTACCCTTAATGGTATCGGGAATGATGTTCACCCGCACAATATGCCCCTGAATCTCCGCAATGGTCAGGCTAACCCCGTCCAAGGCGATAGACCCTTCGCCGACACAGCAGCGTATCTGTTCTTCGGGGATTTCCACAGAAAGGTAGACATTCCCGCTTTCACGGCGCAGTTCCCGAACCGGCACGGTACAGCTTACGTGACCTTGCACTATATGCCCCCCCATGCGGGAATCCGGCCGCAGCGCCCGTTCAAGGTTCACCCTGCCCCCAGTCCGCAGCAAACCCAAAGTGGTCTTCTTCAAACTTTCCGCCAGGGTAAACACCGAAAAACTGTTTTCCCCCAACTCCGTAACAGTTTGGCAAACCCCTTCTATGTTAATCGAATCCCCGATGCCGGTACCTTCCAGCACCCGTTTTCCGGCAATGGTAATCCGCGACCTGCCGGTTTCCCGAACAACCGCCAGCACCGTTCCCATCTCCTCAACAATTCCTGTAAACATGATTCCCCTCAAACAACAACTGATCTCCAACACGCCTGAAAGATACATCCGTCAAGCGCAACGCATCCCGAATCGTATTGATACCAAGCCCCGACACGGCGTCTACACCGTCTCCCAGTATAATAGGGGCGATAAACACCGTAATCCTGTCCCAAAGCCCCTCGCGCAGGAAGGAACTGAAAATACGGCTTCCTCCTTC
>BOBI01000291.1 GCA_026002305.1 Spirochaetia bacterium | reverse complement strand
GCGTAAGTGATGATGATATAAAAAAGATTGCCAAAGCCGGCGCGAGTATTTCGTGGTGCGGGGCCTCGAATATGTATATGTTTAACGTTACGTGCAAGATACGAAAGTTTTTGAAAGCCGGTATTAACTGCACGATAGGCACGGACAGCACCCATTCCGGCGCCATCAATATGCTTGAAGAAATAAAATACGACCGCGGGCTTTACAGGAATTTGTACGGCGAAGACCTGGACGCAAAAACAATATTCCTTATGGTTACCCAAAACAGCGCAAAGGCTTTTTGGATGGATAAAAAGACCGGCGCCTTAGACGACGGCAAACTCGCCGACATTTTGGTTATGACGGCGCATAACACAAACCCTTATGAAAATCTTGTCGAAGCCTCGATGAATGATATTGAATTGTTGACAATGGCAGGGCGCCCTATTTACGGAGGGGAGCGCTTTTTGCCCCTGCTAGGCGGAAGCCTTCCAAGCGGGTATACTGCCATAAAGGTTGGCGGAAAAAGAATGTTCGTGTTAGGCGATCCATCTGCGTTGTACAAGCGGATACGAACAAAATTAAATTTTAAAAAGAAATTGGATTTTCTTCCGTTTGAACCGGACGAGGGTTAAAATTTAAAAATATGTTAAAGAGGAATATGAATGCCTAAATTAATTCCATATACCGGTGGAGCGCTTGTTTATTATTATGGGGACAAAGCCGATAAAGTATTTGTTTTGCAAAAAGGCATGTTGGATATAGTAACACGCGATCCTGAAACAAATAAAGAAATCCACGATAGGATTCAACCGGGTGAATTTTTCGGTGTAAAGCAGGCGCTTGGAAATTATATGCGCGACGAAACGGTTACCGCAACAATGGACAGCGTGGTGCTTGCTTTTGGCATACCCGAATTTGAAGCTTTTGCCGCCGACAATACAAGGATAATTGGTAAAATGTTAAAAGTTTTCTCAACCCAACTTCGTAAAGTTAACAAAGAACTTGCCAGGGTTTTGCAGCAAGAAGATAATGATCCGGACGATGGATTATTCAACGTCGGTAATTATTTTCTTAAAAGCAAGCAATTTGAAAAAGCAAGCTATGTTTTCAAGCGGTATGTTGAAGAATACCCCAACGGTAAAAATTTAGCAAACGCAAGAATGAATTTAACAAAATTACAGAATTCCACAGGCGGTAGGTAATAATGGGTGACGAGGGAATTACTATAGAAACTGCCAAATACAGTGAACAAACAAACAATGATTATCAAGCGCGTTAAAACTTTCCAGATACGGTATACCGTTCATTGCTTCGGTATCAAAACCTTCGGCAAGGTGTGTAATAA
>BOBI01000290.1 GCA_026002305.1 Spirochaetia bacterium | reverse complement strand
TTTTAATGCGGATGACGCCCTGGTGCGGGTTCACTCGGAATGTCTTACCGGGGAAGTGCTTCTTTCTACGCGCTGCGACTGCGGCGCCCAACTTGCGGAATCACTGCGGCGGGTTGCAACGGAGGGAGGAGCGGTGATCTATCTGCGGCAGGAAGGCAGAGGAATAGGCCTTACCGAGAAGATTCGTGCATACGCCCTGCAGGATACGGGGCTGGACACGGTGGACGCTAACATTGAACTGGGGCATGGGCCGGACGAACGGGATTACGCCGTTGCTGCGGCGATACTACGGGACCTGCGCATATCGGGGATAAGGCTTATGACCAACAACCCCGCAAAGGTAGATGCCTTGAGCGCTGCGGGGATCGCCATTAAAGCGAGGGTGCCTGTGGAAGTCCGCCCGGGGGAAGAAAACAGAAGCTATTTAAAAGCGAAAAAGGTCCGGTTCGGACATCATTTAGAGTATGTATAGAAGAAGGAGTAAAGTATGTACACGGAAATTATTGGTACGTTGAACGGAACAGGTAAACGGTTCGCCCTGGTGGTTAGCCGGTTTAACGATTTTATCACTGCGCGGCTGTTGGACGGGGCGTTGGATTGCTTTGCCCGCCACGGCGGCGTAGAGGAGGATCTGACGGTGGTAAGGGTGCCCGGAGCCTTCGAGATTCCCCTGACTGCGGCGAAGCTGGCTAAACAGGAGCGCTACGATGCGGTGATCTGCCTGGGTGCGGTTATTCGGGGATCGACCCCTCACTTTGACTATGTAGCCGCCGAGACCTCCAAAGGGATCGCCCAAGCGTCAATGGCATCGGGGGTGCCGGTGATCTACGGGGTCTTGACTACGGACACCATTGAGCAGGCGGTGGAACGGGCGGGAACCAAGGCGGGGAACCGTGGCTGGGATGCCATGGTCTCCGCTTTGGAAATGGCGGAGCTTTTTAAGAATATCGGTTAAAACCTGCACATCAGCGCCTTGAACATAGACAAAAGCCCATTTTTAATGGTAGTCTTAACTTTAGCACGACCTGAGAATAGGGAAGGAGGTGATTTACATTGGCAAATATTGTTGTTGACGACAGTGAGCCGCTTGAAAAAGCTATTAAGCGCTTTAAGCGCATGGTCGAAAAAGAAGGTATTATCCGCGAGTATAAGAAACGCGAATATTACGAAAAACCCTCCACCATCCTTAATCGTAAAAACAATGCTGTTAATGGACAGACTCTGCACATTATGACGTGAGATTGCGCCGCTACAGCCCTTATACTCTTCCTTGGTAAAATTATAAAAGTGCCATTTACTAACACCAGACCAGAGTAAAGCCAAAAATCT
>BOBI01000289.1 GCA_026002305.1 Spirochaetia bacterium | reverse complement strand
TTTTCTGCCTTTAACACAAAAACGGAGTGCGGCATGGTCTACAAAAACATTTTTATTTCTGTATTACAAACAAAAAGGGTAAAAGGTCAAAGAACCTATAGCTCCGCGTTAGTGCTATCCGGCCGTTATCTTTTCTTTAACCGCCAGAAGCGGTTTAACCGGCATGACGCAATACGCTACGCTATAGAACCTTTGACCTTTTACCGCCTTTTACCAAAAACAGAAATAAAAACGCCTTTGACCCATAAGCCGCACGCCGCCTATATAACAAAAGCAGAAAAAACGCCTTTGACGCTAACATAGGGAAGATCAATTAACAATTAACAATTATCAATACTGCCTATTAAGTTAAAGCAGGAACGCTACCCCCATCAACCAATTGACGGAATGTTATGGTAGTCGTTACCGCACAAGCAGAGAGCAAGCGGTTGAATAACTGCGGAGCAAATTGTCTGCGGTTGGTTCTAAAGCAGAACTCGTCTAAATATCGTTGCAAGTGTTTTGCTCCCGGCCCGTGATAGGTACCGCCGATAAAAGCTTTTGCGTTTGAAATCATGGTGTGCAGCCACTGTAAATGGTCGGGATGTTCTTTGAGGTTAAACGCCACCGGGTGATGCTGGTATGCACCCTCTGAAAATGCTTTTATATAGGAACTATAGGCATCACTGCTAATAGTTGCCCCCGCTTTAATCTTTTCCTCGGCAAAGGTTACCGGCGTCCGGTTTTTGAGGTCATCTATCACGCTCATTTTTACATACAGAGGATTGCCCTTATTCGTTAATGAAACGCCGACAAGCACCCGGGTTTTTTCGGTCCCTCGCCCCCGCCTGCCGCCTTCGGTTGGTCCTCCAAAATAAGCGTCATCAAGTTCCACCATGCCGGCAAGCTGGTAGTCACCGTCCCGATCGCCCATGGCTTTGCGTATTTTTTGCAACATAGTCCACGCGGTCGGATAGGATACTTCAAGTTCCCGCTCCAGGCGTTTTGCGGAAACACCCCGTTTATCGTGAGAAACAAGATATATTGCCCAAAACCATTTGAGCAGCCCGATATGGGTACGGTGCATTACCGTCCCTGCGGTCAGATATACCTGATGTCCGCATTCCTTGCATTCATACACGTTCCGTTTGGCGATTTTGTAACAAATCTTCCCGCCGCAATGCGGACAAATGAAACCTTCGGGATACCGTATTTTGAAAAGATGATCTCGACAGGCTTCATCATCTCCAAATTTCCTTTGAAACTCCAATAGGGTTATTGCTTCTTGCCGGGCCATTTCAGTACTCCTTAGATTTATACCCTAATTTTATCCCTAAACCCTTCCTTCGTCTAT
>BOBI01000288.1 GCA_026002305.1 Spirochaetia bacterium | reverse complement strand
GTTATGGTGTTTCCGCCATCGCTCATTACATCGGCACGGTAGAAATCACAATCAAGTATCCCGTTTTGTTTAAACTCTGTCCATCTGTCTTTTGGTATATTGATAAATGGTTTTACTTCCTTTACCCATTTGATAAATATTTGTACAAAATTTTCTTTTGTTATGGAGCTTTTGATTGAAGTCGATGCACCAGCGGAAAAATGCGTTTTGATAAACTCTTTTATTTCCCTGTCATCGCCGCCAAAGTTATAGACCGCAATTTTCGCGTCGATCAGTGTTTCAATTTTGTTGCGAGCTTTTTTAAAATCTGTTGTATCGTGATTACTGGGGGGTGGTGTTCCAATTAAAATCTGTTTCGTTAAAAATCGGTAACATGTCATAAAACGACACAAAGGCAATCCGCGCCTCGTCAAAGCAGCCGAGCCATGGCGGCGCTAAATATTCGCCTTTCTCATAAGTTTTTTTACAGGTAAGGATTAGTTGGGTAAGCATGTCAAAAATATCTTGCGTTCCCTTTTTTGCTTCTGCCCAGAGATAGTGTGTTGAACTACCCACACCATCACTAAATAAGTCGCCTCGTGCTTTGTTTTCAGTGATTACAAAGTCTATATTATCGATATTCGGTTCATAGCCGAATTTAGGGAAGTAGTCATCGTGGACAAGCCCTTTTAGGGTTTCTTCCCTCTGTATACCGCTATATGTCGGCATTTTGTCCCTCCCCCAAAACGTTATGCGTTGATTTTACTATAGAATTGGCCGTTTTTCAAGGGAATCCCAAAATTACAGTCCGGCAGCTCTATGGGTAAATCTTACGATTTCAGAGGATAATTCGGCGTTTGTATGGTTTAGTCCGGCTGTAGCAGGGGCAAGTCTGACGGTGTTAGACTTTAGTCTAGCGGTTCCAGGGAGAAGTCTAGCGGGGCTGGTGGGTTCGGGTGGAAGTCTGTCACTAGGCTACAGTTTATGGGACAGTCTTTAGCCACATACGATGAAGCGACGCACCATGAACACAATCTATGTTTTTATATATACAAATGACTGTGGCGCAACTATTAAATCAAAATCAGACAGCAGTTTAGGTTGAACGTATTTTTTTACCGTTCCAACTTGAATAGCAAACGCCTTATCTTTATCTGCAAAATATTCATCATAAAATTGTTTTGTAATACCTGCAAATTGCTTAGTTATATTCCAAACTGTCTCGGTATCATCGTTCAATATCTGCACTATCTCGAACTCTCCAATTACTTGTTGTATAGGAAAAGTTGCATAAACGAGCACTTTTTTTATATCGTTACGCTTAAATATGCTTTTGCGAAACTCATATTTTTTTGTTCCGTCAAATATTT
>BOBI01000287.1 GCA_026002305.1 Spirochaetia bacterium | reverse complement strand
TTGTAAGTTTTCCTCTAACAAAAGCTGGTATTCATATCTTATTGTGCTTAATTCGCAGGACAGCTTGCTGTTCAGCTCGAATAATTGTTCATAGTCTTTGTAAAATAGTTTCTGGTAATTTGTTCCCATCCCCTTCCCCAAGAGATATTATAGCGCTTATTATCATTTTTTGCTCAAGGGGCTGTGAATAGTAACGAGACTTCCCCTTCTTGAACAGAGATATTTACAGAAATTACGCTATTGTATAAAATTATAAAGCAGGATTATTTTTATATTTACGAGGTGTTTATGTTAATTAAAGAAGATATAATAACACGCTATATCAGAAACTGCAAAACTAAAAACTTTACACCAAACGAACAAGGAGAAATAGACGATGACGACTTATCCAATTATATTGATGAATTCATAACAGAAATAGAAAACTCAATAGATGAAAATTGCATTTCTGAAATACTAAACAATAAGATTAAAAGCGAAATTGAAACAGTCACAACAGATTTTACAGCAAAGATGTTAAACACATTTTATTTAACAGCCTCCTCTATTTTTAATTATTTACTGACAAAATACTATGATGATGATAATGTTATTAAAAGAGTACTAGGAAATATTGGAAATTACGCTATAGAATTATTTGTCCAAATATTTTCGCTATATTTATCAGGGTGTGAAATCGGGATATTGGCAAATGTTAGAATATTGTATGAAAATTATGTTGTTTTCAAATATATTGGCAAATATCCAGATTTAGCCGAGAGTTATTTTGATCATGCTGTTTATAAAAAATATTTGTTGCTAAAAGAGTACTGGAAAACTTTAACGAAAGAAGAAGAAAAAGAAATGATTGAAATTTCAAATAAATATAAAGATGTCAAGAATTTTGATGCTGATTATGGTTGGGCGTTTAAAACAATCGAAAATGAAAATAAACGGAAGGTAGCAACAATGGCGGGGGATTTAAAATTGCTAGATTATACTGAACTTTATAAAGTATCATCTAATTACATACATCCGTCATCATTCTCTGTATTTCATAAAAATATTGTGAAAAGTCTTGTACCTAATACATTACTAATGTCAATAGAGATTTTTACAAACACTGTAATAAATTTACTAGAATATTATAAATGCGAAGAAAAAGAAATAATATTGATAAGAAATTTGCTTTACGGTTTAAGAGAAGATTTATATAACGAACCGAAAATATACAATATACCTGCTAAATAGAGCCTGTAACAAAGTTTGTGTAAATAGCCAAAAGATGGTAGAAAAACATAAGGAGATATTATGGCTAGGACACGGACAGTTAGAGAGAAGGATTTAATCGACAAAATCCTTGACGCGGTAG
>BOBI01000286.1 GCA_026002305.1 Spirochaetia bacterium | reverse complement strand
CCTGTGATACGGCGCTCGCGGCCCCCGCGGCCTGCACACCGGCTCCCGCCAGGTTAAACGCCCCTTTCGCTCCGGTGCTTGCGACAGCTCCCGCGGCTTTCGCTCCGGCAACCCCGGCCGCCGCGTAAGCCCCCACCGCTTTCGCCCCTTCCATTAAACTCATCTGCGGCGAACCTGTTAACAGCGATACGGCAAGCTGCGGCCCGCTCTGGCAGATCATCATATAAAAAAGTGCGCTGAATACTATGTATACAAATTCGTCTATCGTTCCGCCGTAACTTTTTGTTATCATTGACATAAATCCGTATATCATAAGCAGTAAGGTTAATGTGCAGAATAACATCTTCATGAAAAATCCTAACAGCGCCCCTACGTATTTCTCCGTCAAAAACTTTGTTCCGTCCCATAACATGAACGGTATCATTATCACCCCTACCGATGTGATAAGCGTAAACTCTAAAGCGCAGATGAAGTATTGCAGTCCCCCCAATATGCCGCATAGGATTACCGCTAATCCGCATATAAAATCCAGTATCTTTGGAAACGGATCCGCTAGATTAAAATCTTTCGAGTTCATTATTTCACCGGCCACCGATAGTATTACGCGTATCAGGGAATTCGGTTTTATGAATTTCCGTGACGTGTCAAATAATTCTTTCTCTATTATGTTTGACGCTTCGAATTCCGCTCTCCCTTCCGCCGCCTTCGTCCGCTTTTCAAGGTCTTTTTTTAAATTCTTTAAATACGCGTTTTGTTCCCTTTGCGACGCGTAATCTAACGCGCCGGCTTTTGATTTTTCTATCTCCGCCGCGGCTTCCTCGTAACCGGCCGCGCCCGAATCTATTATCTCCTGTAATTCGTTTTTCTTCTTTTGAAAATATTTATCCAGGCTTTCCATGTCACCGGTTTTATATAAACTGTTACGCGACCATTCGTATACTATGCTGTTTATTCCTGAAATCATCTTAGGATAAACATTTTTATCTGTTACTATGCTTACTACAATAAACGCGATAACAAGTTTCGTCATCGCGTCTTTTAACCCTTCCCCGTTTATCGCGTGCTTTATACAGGCAAATAATATTGTTAGTAAAATGATTATTCTTGCTATTCCCCATACCTGTGTAAGAAAATATCCCTGCAGTGACGTGAATTTATCCAGCAGCTCGAAAAACGGCGCGTCTACATATTCCATTGTTTCCACCTAAATTATTTTTTTATTGTCCGTGTTTCGGTTTAATACCTCCGCTGCTATGCGGCGCGGCGGCTTATTCGAAATCTGTATTTTTGTCGAATAAATCCCATGATGTTTGGAATTTGTTCGGCGGGACATCGTTCTTCATTGCCTGTGCCGCCATTAAT
>BOBI01000285.1 GCA_026002305.1 Spirochaetia bacterium | reverse complement strand
GTGAATTTGTCAGGGGTGTACTCGTGATATTCAATCATGGTGTAAAGTTTTGAAAGTCCTAGCCAAATCGTTTTTACACCTGGCGGTCCGTCGCTGGGTGCTCGTTTGGGTCCGCCTAACCATCCTAAAAATGTTACAGCATCTTTTATGGGATACACTTCTTCAGGTGGAGTTTTTGTTTTATTTGCCATGCAATACAATATTTTCCATTCATCTTCATCAAATAAAATTGAAGCGGGCAAATCAGGATTGATTCTCGCTATATATGTCATATTTAATATAACAACTGCAATAAGCGAATACATTAAAAGCAAATGGGTTGTTCTGTCGTAAGTTCTCTCCTGTATGTTTTCAACTTTGCATCCGCTTTTTAACACATAATGAAATCGTTCTATTTTCCAGCGCTGTATATAATATCCAACTTTTTCATACGCTTCTTCAAAATTATTTACAGGCTCATTAGTTGCAAGTATCCATTCAATCGGACTAATATTTTTATCTGTTTGTTCTTTAACATAAATGACGTTCATTGTTACAGTGTCTTTCAAAGTTTTATTTCCCCTAAGATTTATTGGTTTATTAACTTCAAATTGTTTAAAACTTACATCAAGTATTGCTTCACGGGCTTTTACGTTACGCCTCGAATCACGGGGAACTAACACAGTTACACTACCTTTAGGCGGTTCTTTCTTAATTTCATCAATTAGTTTTCCACTTTCTTCACTCGTAGCAATTATTCTGTTTTGTACTATGCGTATCAGAAATAATTTGTCTGTTGTTATTGCTTTTTCAAATAGTTCATACATATCGCCTTCACGATCACAAACATTTACTACCGTAATATCATCGGGAATATCTTTATTACTTGTCTCCATTGTTGTAAGCCACCGGTTACTTTCCTTATCTTCTATACTTCTTAATTTCTTTTCATCGTGAGTTGCACTTTCATCTTTTCGTTCTGTCCTAGTGTATGCCATTTGATCCAATATGCCCAAAACTATTCCGTCCGTTGTTACCGCCAAACATGTGTGTAGATTTATGCCTAAAGTTTTATCGCAATTGTATCCCATACCTTCCGTTTTTTCATGACCTGCATAATTTATTCCAGTTGTATCTTGTACTGCAAGTATTTTTTTCCCGTTCTCAGAGATGCGCTTAATTGCTGCATCTCTAAGGCATCTTTTGACTTCGTCCTCATTAAATTTACTATTTGCAAGCAAATGATAAATTGCTTTGCTTTCGGCCCTCGTTTCACAACTTCCCCAAATAGACTCTAGCGGCTCGCGGCTCAATGTTTCCATTGCTTGTACAAAACGGTTCCCCAATCTTTTCGAGTTAAAATCCAGTGACTCAAACTCTTTAC
>BOBI01000284.1 GCA_026002305.1 Spirochaetia bacterium | reverse complement strand
TAATTGTCTTTATTCTGCTTTTAGGGCTTTCAGGATTTGCTTTTGTAAATCTTGCGATAGACCTAATGCCGGATATTAGTTTTCCATATCTAATTGTTAGTACAACTTACTCAGGCGCCGGGCCCGAAGAAGTAGAGAGAACCATTTCCAGGCCGCTTGAATCGGCTTTAGTAAGTGTTACGGGTCTTAAAAAGATTTCGTCAACATCGAATAAGGGCTCCAGTATGGTTACGATGGAGTTTAATTACGGCACCGACCTTGCCGATGCCGCAAACTCCGTACGCGACGGACTTGATCGCATAAAACGTTACCTGCCTACGGATGCCGATCCGCCCGCAATCTTTAAATTTGACCCTTCTATGATTCCTATTATCAGCTTAACGGTTTCTTCCGAAAACCGCTCGCCTGAGGATATTAGACAGCTTGCAAAGGATATGATTGTGCCGCGGCTTGAACAGATTGACGGTGTTGCCACGGCAAATATAAACGGCGGCCGTGATAAACAGGTGCGTATTGAAATTGACGCAAGCCGTCTTGAAGCCTATGGGCTAACGGTAACGCAGCTTCAGTCAATGCTCGCCGCGCAAAACCTGCAAGTTTCTGCCGGTACAATTACAGAAGGCCGCACATCCTATATTTTAACAACAATGGGCGAATATACCAGTCTTGAGCAGGTTCGTAACACGGTTGTGTCTTATGCCGGCGGCGGTCTTGTAAACGGCAGGATTGAACAGCCTGTTTCAATATTTATCCGCGACCTTGCAAATGTATTTTGGGGTTATAAAGATCAGGAAAGCTCTGTTTATGTAGATGATGAAGAGGCAATAAGGCTTCGAATTCAAAAACAAAGCGGAAAAAACTCGGTACAAGTTGCTAAATCGGTTAGAAAACGTATTGCACAATTGGAAAAAGAACTTCCGCAGGATATAAAACTTACCGAAACAGACAATTCTACAGATCAGATTGAAAAATCTATCAACAATGTTGCCCAAAGCGCCATAAGCGGCGCAGTTTTAGCGGTTCTTATCCTGTTTATATTCCTTAGATCTGTAAAACCCACGATTATTATCGGTGTTTCCATACCCATTTCAATATTTATTACCTTAATGTTAATGTACTTCTTTGGCCTAACGTTAAACCTTATGACACTTGCCGGCCTTTTTTTAGGCGTGGGTATGCTCGTAGATAACTCCATTGTTATATTGGAGAATATTTACCACTACAGGGAAAAAGGCGCAAAACTCGAGCCTGCTGCAATCTTGGGCACACAGGAAATGATTGTTGCCATAACCGGTTCCACACTTACCACGATTTGTGTATTCCTGCCTATGGTTCTGTTCCAAAGTATTTTGGGAATAGCCGGT
>BOBI01000283.1 GCA_026002305.1 Spirochaetia bacterium | reverse complement strand
TAGTTCTGAAATTGGTACTATGATGCAAACGCTCGCAGGTTCCATTGCGGAATGGACAGGGGCTGCCTGTTTCTTCCCTATGTTAGCGTCAAATGCGTTTTTCTGCTTATGCCGGGAAAGGCGGCGTGCGGTTTATGCGGCGTGTTCCCTTTGGCTGAATTACCCGATAAAAACAGAGGTGCATTCAGTTCTGAATTTGTTACGGCAAGTTTCGGACATTATTGTGCCCGAACACGGAAAATTCCGGCAATATATACATATCATACTATGTGGCAGGACTATATGAATAATTATCTTCCGCGTGTTCCAACATTTATTTTGAATATAATTTTATGGTTTGTTGAAAGCTATGCGTTCAAACGTGCCTATCGTGTTATAATACCGAATCCAATCATTAAGGATGTTACAAAAAAATATAAACTAAAAAAAGAACCCTACCTTTTACCGACGGGTATTGATGAAAATCTTTTTTCTAACGAAGACGCCGTTTTTTCTATTTTGTCGCCGCGTTCACAAAAAACAAGAGCCTTTTTAGGCTTGCAGGCAGACAGGAATGAGCGCAGTGTTTCTATTTTTCTTCTGTCTTCGGTCCATACCGCAATGTGTGTAATATTTTCCCGTAATATTTCCGCTTCGTCACTTTCAATAAGAACCATTTCGCCAAGCATTTCTTTTAACATATTTTGTGTTTTGACATTCATAGTTGCCGAACAGGCGATATTAACACGCTTTTGCGGCAAAAAGCTGACAACTCTTTTTATATCATCTATCGATTCCATGCTCATAATTCTATCGGCTTCGTCTAATACCAATGTATTGATTCTTTTTAAGTTGATTTTCCTTAACATAATCAATTCTAAAATACGTTTGCTGTTTCCTATTAAGATACGCGGCCTGTTCTTTTTAATATTCTCAATTTGCCGTTTTATATTTCCGGATCCGGTTATCAACTCGGCATTAATATTTAAACCTGATAATAAAAAATCGGTTTCAGATTTTATTTGTGCGCCAAGCTCCAGCGTGGGGGCAATAATTAAACAATAGCTTTGATCTTCATGTAAGATATTTTGTATTATAGGCAGCAAATAAGCATAAGTCTTTCCGGTTCCTGTCTGCGATCTGAAGATAATATTTTGATTATTATTTTCATCCGGTATATCTTTTTTATTGATAAGCCTTGGAATAACTAATTTCTGTATTGAAGTTGGACGAACGATATTTTTATCAATTATTTTTTTTACAAGGGATGTATCTAAATTTGAAAAGTCTTCCATTTAGATTGCCGCTTTTTTGTTACGGAGTTTTAGATTTTGTTCATTCTTATAATCATTAATTGTTTCCTTGTAAATGTTTTCTAATTTTTTCGTCA
>BOBI01000282.1 GCA_026002305.1 Spirochaetia bacterium | reverse complement strand
GCATAGCCGNATGTCCGNNGGGNCNTATCCGCGAAATTGAAAAAGGCCAAAAAGGATCTTTCGCGTTCTGCAATAACCGCAACACAATAAAACCCATGGTCAAAAAAACCTGAACCACCGGATTCACGAAGGGCCACACATTTTTTAGCCAGCCCAGGATCAAACCCGGCACGACCCCCAAGACTATACCAATGCCATATCCGATGCCGAAACGGTACATGCTGGCAGCAATGCCCTTGTACAAAACGCCGTTTGCGATCAATTCCCCGATGCCCTTTGCAACATTAAGCGGGGACTGGAAGCTAAAAAACTGCCGAAAAAAGAAATACATGGCTTGTCAAGCAAATACATCAACCTTGTCGGCTTGGAAAAATTCAGTAAGGCGCATCCGCATCAGTTGTCGGGGGGAATGCAGCAGCGGGCAGCGATTGCCTGCGCATTGGCGGTTGACCCGGATATTATTTTTATGGATGAACCCTTTGGCGCGCTGGACGCATTGACCAGGATAAAAATGCAGGATGAAATTTCCAACATCCAAAGGCTGCAGAAAAAAACGATTCTTTTTGTTACCCACGATATTGAAGAAGCGGTTTTTTTAGCGGACAGAATTGTGATTATGGCCCATGGGAAAATCAAGAGCAGCATTCAGGTTAATCTGGGCGAACACCGGAATAGGACGGGTGATGATTTTTCGCGGGTGCGTAATACGGTGTTCGCCGAGTTTGAGGTACTTGGGTACACATCCTTCGCGGCAGAGCGGTAAAACTCCAGACGGTATAAGGTTTATTGTCCGTGTTTTGGTTTAATACCGCGCAGCTCTGCTCTAAAATTGTGGGTCAAGTTTAGAGCTCGCTACGCGGTAGTTCATTAACTAATGCCGTCGCGTTATGCGCAATTAAGCGCTTTGCTGTTCCAAAAGGTGCAGGACTTTACGCGGGCATTTGTCTACGCAGGTTGCGCACGACTTGCACTTTGTGTAATCGATAACAGGAATGCCGTTTACCAATTTTAGAGCTTCGTTGGGGCAGGCCTTTTCGCAGGCGCCGCATTTGCCGCAGCCGGTGGAGCAGGTTTTTTTGACCATGGGTTTTATTGTGTTGCGGTTATTGCAGAACGCGAAAGATCCTTTTTGGCCTTTTTCAATTTCGCGGATAAGGCCCTGCGGACATTCGGCTATGCACATTTTGCAGCCTTTACATTTTGCTTCATCGACAACGGGGATCCCGTTTGCGCCGATTGCAATGGCGCCGAACTGGCAAATTGCCACACAGTCGCCAAAGCCCATGCAGCCCCATGCGCATTGTTTTGTGCCGCCTGAGGATATTTTAGCGCCGCGACAGGTTTGAAAACCTGTATAAATGCCTTTTTCCTTTGCCA
>BOBI01000281.1 GCA_026002305.1 Spirochaetia bacterium | reverse complement strand
CCGTCCGGGGTTACGTTGGCATAAACTTTCTCAGGAACGCCGCCGGATACCATCAAAGCGGGAGCCAAGCTGCACGCGCCAAGACACGCCACAGTTTGAACGGTAAAGCCCAAATCATCAGTTGTGATTTTCTTTTCCGAAAGTCCCAATTCTTTGCGCAACCTTTCAAGATTGGGAATGGATTTGCGAACGTGGCAAGCCGTGCCATCGCAAACTTTGATTATGTACTTACCTTTGGGTTGAAGCGAAAAGTTCTCGTAGAAGGTAGCTACACCATAAATGCGGGCCTCGCTTACCCCAAGTTTTTTTGCCACATACGGGAAGGTTTCCGGTGGTAAGTAATTGTTCTTTTCCTGAACGCCTTGCAGGATCGGGATGATCGAGCCGGGTTTTGAACCCCATACCTTAATGACATCGTCAACGACGCTTAAGTCAATAGCTGTACTCATTTAGATTTTTCTCCTTGTTGGATATTTATTGATAGAATTGTAAGCCCACTTTCCGATAACTGTCAACTTTTTTGTTTTTTGTTTGTCAACAATCAATAGAAATATCCCGTTTTACCGCGCTTGACACCATACCGCCAAGCGGTCAATCGTTATAATAATGAGTTTATTAATAAGCGTTAACACGGAGGCAATTAGGAAATTTTTTGAAAATCCGGTTGTTTTGTCGGCGGTTACGAGTTTCTTTTTTGCGCAGTTTGTTAAAGTACTCATTTTACTGGCTAAAAACACAAAGAAAAGGGGGCGCGATGTGGCGGAAACCTTTTTCTGGAAAACGGGGGGTATGCCTTCCAGCCATGCGGCGCTTGTTGCCGCGCTTACCATGTCTATTGGTTTTGAGGAGGGGATTACTTCAAATATATTTATCGTAAGTTTCTTTTTTACGCTTGTTGTGCTGCGGGATGCAACGGGCGTGCGCCGTTCTTCGGGAATTCAGGCAAAAACACTGAATCTTTTAGGGAAAACGCTGTCGCAAAAATTAAAGATTGAATACCATGCGGTAAAAGAAGTACACGGGCATACGCCTTTGGAAGTGGTGGTAGGAAGTTTTATCGGAATACTTTTTGCTTCCGCGATAAAATATCTATAGGGCATGAAAAAATAGTGTTTTTATCAACTTTTTTAAAAAAAAATCTCAGTTCTTTTCAGTTTTGTGTGATTATTTCGGTTTTTATATCAATTTTGCCGCCTGTGTTGATAATTTTGAATCAGAAGAATTCCGGCCCTAAAAGTACGGCAAAGCCTGTAAAAAACGGCGGTTTTGCGGAATTGGTTGTCGAAGAAAATGAGCGTCAAGGCGAGGCCAAAGATATAACGCAAATTCTATCGGAAAACGGCATGAAAAACATAATTTCGCAATCTACTGTTCCCGTT
>BOBI01000280.1 GCA_026002305.1 Spirochaetia bacterium | reverse complement strand
TTCGCCTTTAACTCTTTGCTAAAGTTCTTTTTCCCTTTTCTTCCCATGTGAAACCGCCTTTTTTAGTTTCGGCTTTTCCACCTGCTTTTTGCCTCTTTTTTTGTTCAAATTTTCGGGCGCAGTATAGAGTTCTACCAAAAGTAATTATTTCTGCTTCAAATCTTTATGGAAATAATGCGACTTATGTTTCTGTTGTAACTCAATATTTACAAAAACTTAGAGAAAATACTAGCGATAAAGACTGGGACATAAAGTATTTTGCAGCCCAAACATATATTAGTCTGGCTTCTCTTGGTAATCGCCAGACAAATCTTGCCTCTGCTTATGATATTCTTGTTGAAAATATAATTTATCTATCTCGTGAACAAGATGAAATAATGAAAACCTATAACACCGAAATTACGATGCCTACGAATGTATTTGGTGATCAAAAGAAGCAAGCTGAAAAAATAGTTGCTGAATTGAAAAAAGCTCGTAAAATAGAACTTCCTCCAATGCATACAGGACTTGCACTTAATTATCAAACCATATTTCCTCTTATGGATGAATTAAATAAAACACAGGCGGAGCGATTGCGCGTAAGCGGTATTTTGAGCAACACAACGGTGATGCCAGAATTTCGCCATAAATACTTTGGCGATGCGTATAATTACACATCAAAGAACTTCATAGTTGATCGAAACATTACCGGTGCAGGAGATGTTGTAAATGGAGTGGTTTCGATAGTAGGTAGTTCTATAAATTGGAATAAATTTAGTGTTGAATTACCCGCCATATTTTTGTCAGAAAATTCAACTATTGATGTTAGTATCCGCGACACAAGGTTGCATACATTCTCTGCTGTAAATTTTACGATGCTCAATGTTGATCGAAAAAAATCAACATCTGCATCAGATTATGTGTGTAAAGTTGAGATACCGCTAAAAGATACCATAACAATTGAGAAAGAGCAGAACTATACTTTATCAATAACGATAAAAACGTATGATATGACTTGCAGTATTGTTTTTACCTCTCCTAAAGGTAAAACAAACTTTGAATATTCTCGGATTGAATAAATATGACTTGTAACTGTAAAAAAGGTGTTAGTTTACTGTTTTTTATATTCTTGTGCGTAACATCCGTTTTTTCAAAACATGATTTTAAAGATAACAACGGTGGAGATGGTCATGCGGATGATTTATCAAAATTATTGACAGGAAAAAACTATTATAGTCATTCTGGAAATCAGAGGTTATTTACAGTATTGACTGGATTAACGTTACTATTCACAGCCCATTTTAGGTTGTTGAAAAACCTCGTTCAACGGCAAGGGCTTGCCGGTGCAGAGCTCGTGTAAGGCATAAAAGCCGTTCACTGCATTTCGATTGCAGGTTTCGATGTACG
>BOBI01000279.1 GCA_026002305.1 Spirochaetia bacterium | reverse complement strand
AACCGGTAAATGGACGGAAGGGTATCTGGAAAAACCTCATAAAAGCAGTCCCGCGGAAGAAGCCGCGCTTGCATCCGGTGAACGGGAAGCGCTGAATTCGCAGAGGAACAGCTACCCCGATATGCCCCTTGTAGGTTATACGACACAATACGGGTTGGGTGTTTTTGAAGGAATTAAAGCGCTTCCGCAAAAGGACGGCGGCCTTGCGATTTTCCGCCCCGACAGAAATGCGGCGCGTTTTAATAAATCGATGAACGGGCTTTATATGCCGCCTTTCCCCGAGGATCTGTTTGTTAAGGCTTGTTTGGAAACCGTTAAACGAAATGAAAAACTTGGCTGGACACCAAAATATAACAAGAACTGGGAAAAAGATTCTTACATGACGGCGGACGCCGTTTACATACGTCCGTTTACATATTCAGAGGGCGGCATTGGCGTCGGCCTTTCCAAAGAACCGTGGGTAACCATAATATGCACAACGGTTAGCGCCTATTTTGAAAGCGGGTTATCGGGTGCGGTTGTAAGCAAAAGAACACGCGCCACGCCTAACGGCACCGGCTGGATAAAAGCGGCTTCTAACTACGTTATAAGCGCAATCGCAAAACACGAAGCCGCTGTAGACGGCTACATGGAGTGTATTTACCTTGACGCTATTGAGCGCAAATATGTTGAGGAAGGTTCATCGTGTAATGTGTTCTTCTACTTAAAATCCGGCGAGCTTGTAACACCTGAATTAAGCGACACGATTCTGCCCGGTATAACACGCGAAAGTATTATTGTCCTTGCACGCGACAAAGGTGTAAAGGTGAGCGAGCGAAAAATCACCATTGACGAGGCAATGTCAGACGCCGCCGAATGTTTTGTAAGCGGCACGGCGGCAGGCGCCACACCAATCGACAGCATTACACATAACGGCAAAAAGCAGGTGTTTGCAAACGGCAGGTGCGGCGAATTTACCGCCGCCATCCGCGACACCATAAAAGGTATTCAATACGGCGCGATTCCCGACACAAAAAACTGGCTCTTTAAGGTCTAGCAGGCGGGGGCGGGTAATTCCCCCCTTTAAAATCGGTTGAAAGATGCCTTATAATAGACAAGGTTTTAGCATTGTGGGTAAAATATTTGACGATTCTATGGCCCCTTCGTCTATCGGTTAGGACATGAGATTCTCAATCTTAAAAGAGGGGTTCGATTCCCCTAGGGGCTAAATAATTGGGCGCTGGAATTGTTATGAACCTAAGAGAGATTAGCTCATTTGGATAGAGCGGCAGCCTCCGGAGCTGCAGGTGGTGGGTTCGAATCCCGTATCTCTCAAAAATCATGAAAATAATTAAATCTGCTAAAGAGCGCCGCCTTGATACGGGTGATGTTTGCGACTCCGTGGCCGCCATTATCCGCGAT
>BOBI01000278.1 GCA_026002305.1 Spirochaetia bacterium | reverse complement strand
CAGGTAAAATCTTCTTTTTTGTATTTAAATTTAGTGCTGCCCGGTGTATAAACAGGACGTATCAAAAGCGGATGGGTAGAATCGAAATTAGGTGAAGGTGTGGGTGATGCTGACAATGTGTAAGAATAATAAGCTACACCGGCAGTAAGGTTCTCGTCATTCTGAATCGGATAGGAATAGTTGGTATAGAAATCGTTATCCGTATTTGTATTTGGAGAAAACGGATGGCCCGGCTTCGTTATTTGAGCGGGATTATACAGGATAATATCTTCCAGCGGCCGGGGTGTTTCCATGTCATCCAGGAATGTAACGGCTGTATAGTCAATATTAATAACCTCTTTCTTTCCATCCGGGTATTCCACGTCAAACCGTACAATTCTTGTTGAGCTCGGATTGTTCCATATAAAGAATGGATAGCCGCCCCGTTCTTCTCCTTGTCCCTGACCTACGCCAAGAAAATAATTCGGATTGTAGTTATAAAAATTCTTTTTATAACTTTCTGTAGAACCTATAACAATTGTCGCGTTGGTGGGGTAGTGTTCATAAATATATGTATCCGAATATAAACGCAATGCATCGTTTGTTTCTTTTATGTTTATATTTATCTCATCTTTTTTTATAAGTCCGTCCAACGTTATAACCGCATACTGGTGTTTTGCCTTTTCTTCCATGCTAAGATCAAAGCTCTCGTACATTTTACTTGAAGAATTCTTATAATAATCGCCTCTACCTGCATAGTGTTTGGGAGCCTCCAACGGAGTCGGAGGCGTAAAAGGCGTAGGTAAAGGATTTTCATCAAACATCAAACCTTCAGGAATTCCGCTTTCAATAATTCCAAACAATGTTATCTCTACACTGCCGTTGGAATACCGCGTAACGTTTCTAATTGCTATACCCTCGGGGTTTACCCTGTTTTCAGGTTTGCTGGGTTTATCCGGTAAATAATTGAGCAGTCTGTAATCCTTTATTGCGTCGTATTCGCGCAGGACTATATCGCCGCCTTCGCAGGCCGCAACACAAAGAAAGGTGACAGTTTTGTAAGTCCCGCTTCGTGGAATGCGGTAAGTTTAAAGGCCGGTATCGGCGCGGATTTTGAATTTACCGCAAATGTTTTTATACGCGGCGAATTGTTATTCGACTTCCGTTTTCCAAGCCCGCAAGATACGTCATACATAAAAGCGTTAGCCATGGGCGGTCAACAGAATCCATCAAACCTCAACATGGGCTTTTCGTTTAACCTTGCGTTTGGTTACCATTTTGCCACGCCAAACATCGGCGGCGGAAGCAGCCGTGGTGGTGGAAGCCGTGGCAGCCGCCGCCCGAGCGGCAACGACATCTACTATCCGAAATGAACTGCGGGCTTACCAAATACCGTCCCGCACAATCGTCTGCCCGCGCTCGTAACCTACGGAG
>BOBI01000277.1 GCA_026002305.1 Spirochaetia bacterium | reverse complement strand
TTCGCTGCGCCCCTTTTCACGCCCTTCTTCAAGTCCACGATTTTTCGCTTGCACCATCTTACTTTGATGATCCATTTCATACTTGAACTCGCTTATAAGTCTAGCGCGTTCAATTTCGTCCCTGCTAATAGAAATTAATACCTCACTTGCCATTGCAATACCCTCCTCACAATCTAAAATTTCATTTATCTTGTTGCGTTTGGTTTTGTCGGTAATGTAACGAAAGAAAAACGACCATCTCTCTTCCATTGTCATTTCCGATACGGATTTTTCTACAGTCTTATCCAGTTTAATTAGTTCCACTGTGATTATACGGCTTCTGCCGCCTAGCGATACTTTATTTTCAGGATCGTAATATTCAAAATGGTGAATAAGACTATCATCTTTGAAAAAAACCTTTCCGAGTAAAAAAGAAATCTGATAAGTTGGTTTTAAATCGTTGTAAGTCATATCCTTACCACGAATATTCTGACCTGTAAATAACTTACCGGAATAAAATTCAAGACGCACAGGTTCAAAGTCGTCAGGAAACATTGTCATTTCTGTGTTTATCAATTCGCCGGTCCTGGATTTGCAGTTTATATCGAATCGGATTTGGCGGTCGCTAAGGCTGTCTATAGGCGGCTCGTTGGCAGTAATTGAGGTAACGGTAATATCCTGTTTGATTAGACACGATATAAGTATTTCAAGCGCCCCAAGTGATTTTGGATTATCTTTGGTAAAAACAGCCTTAAAAACATTATCGCGGCAAATGTCGATAATATCGTCAGTTACTTCAAATTTTATTTTTTGCATTTGTTCCTCATATTGACAGGATAACATAAATTCAAAAAAAAATGTAAGGACATCCGCTATTAATTGCATATATGTTGGAAGATGAGCCGCTAAAGAGGTTATATGCATAGGATTTGATAACAATGGCAATCCGCTGGAAATAATTGCGATAATTGGGGATAATACAATGAATATGAATTTATCCCAACTTGCGCACACATGGATATTAGATATTGACGGCACCATTGTCCGGCATAACGGTTACAAGATTGACGGCAGGGACACATTCTTACCCGGCGCCGAAGATTTCCTAAAGTCTATTCCAAGCGATGACATGATTATTTTTATAACATCAAGGACAGAGGCGGAGAAAGAGCTAACGGAAAAATTCTTGAATGATAACGGTATTCGTTATCATACGATCATATATAACGCGCCATTCGGTGAGCGCATCCTTGTAAACGACGCTAAACCGTCAGGCCTGCAAACCGCTATCGCAATAAACACTGTACGCGATATTTTTATTTTCCGTGCGGTTTAATACCGCGCGGCAAGCGCAAAACTTGACCCATAAAATCAAATAATTCGCGGTAATCTATGGGCGTGTAAAGTTTCTGTAATCCCGTCCAAATAGTTTTAACTCC
>BOBI01000276.1 GCA_026002305.1 Spirochaetia bacterium | reverse complement strand
TACTAAAGCCTCCAAGGTAACAACCAGTAAGAAAAACAGCCCCGCTACAGGTATTGCTCTTGTTGAAGCCGGGGATGCCAATGCAACTATAGTAGCCGCAATAAAAGCAGCTATTGGTGCTGATGTTTCGGATCTTGATTCTACCGGTTACAGTTGGAGCAACAGTGCTGGCACATTAATCAAGGCCACCATTGTCGGTGCGACATTCTCCTCGGGCGCGCCTGTTACGGCGACAATCGGGGATCAGTACTAAAATCATGTGCCATCCGGCGCACTCTTTGCCGGACATGACGACACCTAACGCCCCGCATATTGCGGGGCGTTAGGTGAAATTGAGATTTTTATAAAGGAGTAAAGTATGACTAAAGAGACATTGAAGTTTGCAAACGAAAGCGGCTTGCTACTGGCAAGACTTGTCCTTGTCCTAGGCATGGCATTGCGTTTTTTTTTGCGTATCAAATGTCAAACAAGTGTATATGACAATAATGGGTATGCATTTAATTTTTTTTAAGGAAAACTATTATGACACATTGTAGTAAGCAAGCAGTAACTGTAAATACTACCAATCGTTGTAATTTACGATGTGAATACTGCATGGCTTCATCTGGTTCCGAACAGGACAACCCTATTACCATTGAACTTGCTTTTGCAAAAAAGGGCATTTTTGACGCGATCAAAGGTGTTCCTACGGGTATAAAGGCAACTACCTTACGCTTTTTCTCACATGGTGAGCCAACTCAAGAAATGGATATTATTAAGGAATGTGTCGAATACGCACGTTCGTTAAATCCTACCATTCGCCTTGAGCTCCAGACAAATGGTTTATTTCAAACAACCGAAGATACAGAATGGATAGCTAAAAATTTCACTGCCGTATGGTTTAGTCTTGATGGCCCTAAAGAAGTAAATGATAAATATCGTCCAGATCCTGACGGTTATGGTCGTACAAGCGAGATAGAAGAAAATTTGAAATTTGTACAAAAATATACTTTTGCAGGCATTCGATCTAC
Source organism: Spirochaetia bacterium (assembly GCA_026002305.1). GTDB lineage: Bacteria > Spirochaetota > Spirochaetia > Treponematales > Breznakiellaceae > BNVA01. The sequence continues at coordinate 429 of BOBI01000276.1, read as the reverse complement.
GATAGTGGAAGAAACGATGGATAAACAGGATTTATTAGTAGACTATTATCACAATTTAGGTGTTAAAAATATTTGCCTTAATCCGCTCATTAAGCAAATTGTTAGAAATGAATCAGGTAATACAGAAGTTACAAAGGATGATATTATGCTATTTTCCCAGTACTTCTTGAAAGCCTACAAGAGAGGAGATGCAATAGGGGTAACTGTCTTGAGTTCCTTAACATTTAATTTTGATGAAAAAACCGCTGTCGCCTGTAGGAGCTGTCTGCCAATGCCACAACTTAATCCTGATAGTTCTGTCTCTAGTGTAATGTAATTGACAAACATGTGAATAGTAAATATACTATGTTCATGGCTAAAGCATTAGTTCCTGCACTAGTTGCAGACGACAAAATTTTGATAGAAAACATATTAACAAGCGGGCATATT
>BOBI01000275.1 GCA_026002305.1 Spirochaetia bacterium | reverse complement strand
AGCGCATCTACTACCGCAGTTTCTCTTGCAACAACAAGCGGACAACTTTCAGTCGGTGAGATTACAACTGATACAACAAGCGGTGCGGTAACTTTAAATTCGGCGGCTGACATCGTTCAAACCGCCGAGTGTTAAACCTGTACCTCCGTAGTAATAAACTGTACCTGCTGTATATGTAACGCTTGCCGCGCCCGCGATTTGTCCGCTTGCACCATGCAATTTTAAGGTGCCATTATTCGTTACCGCAGCATCTGTTAAAGTTTTATCAACCAAATCCAACGACGAGCCTGATGCAATGGTAATTGTTGTAGCGGTAACAGCGGCGCTCAATACAGGTTTGTTTGTAACATTTGGAATGGTAATGAAAGTTGGAGCGCTTGCCGTAGCATCAGGCGGTGCGTATCCGCCTGCCCAGTTACCATCTGTACTCCAATTGCCCCCGCCGCCCGCCGCGCCTGTCCAAGTAAAGGTGTTAAAGAAAAATGACGTGTAATAGGAATCTACATTGTAAGGTGCGCTTGCGGCGTCGCTTGCCCAACCTATGTATGTTGACGACCGGCCTTCTTTTATATCACAATACGTGATGCCAGGGGTTGCACCTGCGGCAAGTATCCAATAATTCAATGTTGATGTATCGAATACACCAGGCGTTCCCTGCAAGGTTATTCCGTGAGCTGAACCGCCGTTAATGTTTACCGTTGTTACCGTTTGTATTTTTCCATTTTCAAATGCGATCGTTTTACCGGCGGTGATGCAGGTAAGTGAACCAAATGTATTGTCGCCTTTAATTTCCGATGTGCCGCTTCCCACAATTGTTAGCGCACCGGCCCCGGTATATGAACCGCTGTTAATCCAGTCGCCGCCTAGTGTTATAGCGCCGCTTGCACTTAATGTGCCGGTACCCGCTATAGTCAAATTATAACTTACATTGATAGCTCCAGTACCGCTCAATGTACCATTGATGGTTAAATCGTCGTTAAGTGTCAGCGTATTCGTGCCCATTGCCAAAGTTTTACCGGCGTTAACTGTAATGGTAACCGCCGTAACCGCCGCACTTGCCGTAGCCGTTCCTGACGTTCCGTCTATCGTTATTGATTTTGGATAAGCAGTGCCGCCGACAATGCCTGAAAAAGTTGTCGCGCCTGAATCGGTAATAGTCAATGTATGTGTATCGCCCGCACTGTCGTTAAGCGTGCTGCTAAATGTAATGGCCGCGCCATCAAGCGTTATGTCATCGCCTAACGTTACCGCACCTGTATACGTTTGTGTGCCTGTTGTTTCAACATTTGCGTTAAGCGCCGTTGTGCCTGCTACGGCAATGCTTGTTGTGCTTGTTACAGCACCGTCAAATTCTGCGTCCGCGCTAACTGTCAAAGCTCCGACACCGCTTATTGCGCCACCAAATTCCGCGTTGCCTGTTATAGCAAGCCCATAGGTTGCGC
>BOBI01000274.1 GCA_026002305.1 Spirochaetia bacterium | reverse complement strand
CGGTAAGCGTGTTGGGTACGGTAAATGCCACACGGGGTTTAATTGCCTTCATCCTGTCGTTAAAATTATCCGCATCAAAGTCCATTAACTTACGGTCATCAACCTTGGGCAGTGGACTGGCCGACTTCCCCGAAAGGTCGGACACAACACCCATTAAGAAAGGAATATTAACTTTTTTCTGCGCACCATAAAGTTCCACATCGTAATCAATTTGAACACGCGGCGCTCTATTTTTTGCGATAAATGCCTGGCTGCTTCCAGATGTTGCCATTGTCGCCTCCTTGATTAGTTAAATATAGTGGTTTCTTTTAGCATAAACAAGGCTTGCTGATACTCCCATGTATTTATGTCAAGGGATATTTGAGATACCCAAACAAAAATTCCCGATACCCTTGACAGCTGTTCATCTTTTAAAACCGAAATAAGCCGTGCAAGTTTTAACGCATCTTCCTTGCCGGTCTTTTTTACCGGTGCGTAGATTATCGCAAGTTTTGCTGAATTGGGAACTACCGTTTCGCACCCAACCTGTTTCCTCGTTTCCTTCGCCGTCCCGAAAGCCGGATTTCCGGCTTCGATGGCTACCTTGTCCGTTTTTTCAAGTTTCTTGTACAACGCAATACGCCCTTCGAATCCCCTGCGTCGGCTAAATCATCTTACGGTAGTATCACTAAAATACTAATTTTGTAACATTTCTTTTAATTCGGCAATTTTACATTTTAGTTCATTTATTGTTTTGTCATATTCCATAGACAACTTGGCAATTTTCTCAGACGAAGTATGTTGACCGGATGGATTAAGTCTTAACTCCCTCTCATCTTCAGCTTCGTCTAACAATTTCTCGTTCTTTTTTATTTCTTCCTCTACTTGTGTTTTATCCATTGAAGTCTCCTGATTTATACAATCTTAACTAACATCCCACCCACATTCAATACCATTTTAGAAAACGCAAACCATTTCCTATTACGAATTGGGAAGACGGTGATTTGTTTTCCGCGCAAGGGATTGAGCGGAAATACTTTTTTACGAGCGCAGCGATGAAAAAAAGATTGGGGCAAAAGCATATTTCATTTAACAACATAGAAAAACAACGGTAGCTGTTTTTCCCCAGTCGTACCAGTTATCCCGAACAAAAAGAGGCCAGCCCGTCCTGCGCTTGCGCGGGGTGCGCCCTTATGACATTTATGTATCTTTTTTAGATTCGGGTTATTTGGTATAGTGGTGTCATGCCAATTTGTATATCGTGTGAATTGCCCGCGTTTAATGCGCTGACGGGCGAAAATGTTTTTGTGATGTCTTCGGAACACGCGCGACAGCAGGATATTAGACCGTTGAAGGCCGCCATTGTTAATTTAATGCCTACAACCGTTGCAACGGAGATTCAGTTGCTGCGGCTATTGGGCAACACCCCGCTGCAGGTGGATATAACGCTTTTGCGTATGGGGAGCCATGAGTCGCTTAAC
>BOBI01000273.1 GCA_026002305.1 Spirochaetia bacterium | reverse complement strand
AGGAAAGATAGAACATAAATTTGCAGTACGTATTCAAACTGTTTTGCATAGAGCAGATGGAAAACCGACAAATAGTATTGCCGAATTTTTCGGTATTATTCCTTCAACAGTAAGCAATTATGTAAAAATTATAACAAAAACCCCCTCAAAAATTGGTCTAAATGGACATATTGTGACTTGACAAAAGTATTTATTTAGATAAAATATACATAATTAGTGTCCATATAGGTAGTATATTATTCCATATAGACATATTTTTTAGAAAAAGGTGAGAAAACTGTGCGGGGATTATTTTTTTTAAAGAAAACGGCGTTGCTGGCCTTGTTTTTGGCGGCGGCGGGCGGTTTAAGCGCCCAGCAATACTGGACGGGTTCAGGCGGCAAAGGCACAAGCCTTGCCGTGCTTGTGCCTACGGGTAATGGCCTGGCCGACGACGAAAAATACCTGCCTACTCTGGTTCAAGGTGTTTTTGTAGGCGATTTAAGCAATTTTTCGGCAATGTCCGTTTTAGACAGGCAAAATCTGGACAAGGTTTTAAAAGAAACGGAAAGCGGCGTTTACAAGAACGAAGCGGAATATATGCAATTAGGCGAAGTTGCCAATGTAGGCTATGCCCTAACCGGAACCCTACAAAAAACAAAAAGCGGCTATAACATGGCATTACCGACACAAAAACCGGCGTTACAAAAGCCGCCTACAACGGCAGTTGCTCCATTGCCGAGTTGCACAACTTTACAGGTATAAAAAAGGCCAGTGCAGAACTGCTTACCAAAATGGACGTTGCCCTTACAGATGCAGGCAAAGCCGCGCTATTAGGCGCAAGCTCCACCCAAACCGTCCAAGCCGAAACCGCCCTAGCAAAAGGCATAACCGCCCAGAAAAGCGGCACCATTGTAGAGGCTCTGTCTTATTATTACAAAGCCGCCGAGTTTGACCCCAAACTTCTAGAAGCCACAGGGCGCGCCGCCGTAATGTCCGCCAACATATCAAGCGGCAACATCGGCGAGAATGTGCGTAACGAAATACAGAGGCGGAATGAGTGGAAAAAACTGCTGGACGAATGTGATGAGTTTTTCAGAAATAATATTCCGTGTGAAATAATTTATAACCCTACTTTAACGCAAGAACACATTAATTATGAAAGTGAAACTGTTATTTTAAGTTTTAAAGCAGAAATAAAGCCAACAGATTTAGTTAAAGTTTATTTGCCATTTATTGAAGGATTAGAGAAAACAGGTAAAAGAAAGGAGTGGAGGCTTGAAGGATTTCCTGCTGATGAAACGCATAATTCTTATGTAAGCAGTTATAAAGTAATTGTAAATTTTGGTTTATATAACGAAAACGGCAAGCTAGTGTTCTGTCCAAATCAAATGGCGTAACCTGTCTTTAATTTTTCAATGGTTGTAAGAATGTTATCTGCTGTCTTTTTCCAAATAAACGGTTTACCGGTTTTATTCCAGTCTTTGATAAATATTT
>BOBI01000272.1 GCA_026002305.1 Spirochaetia bacterium | reverse complement strand
TTTAAACAAAAGGATAAACTTAAAATTATATAAATACATTCTTTATGGAGGAATATATGAAACGTTTTTTACTAGTTTTAGCAACGTTGGCGCTCGCTGCGGGAATCGCCTTTGCCGGCGGCACACAGAGCGGCGGCAAAGAACTCCGCGTTCTTTTGGCAAACCACCCCTACGGTGAACTGCTTAAAGCAAAGATCCCTGAATTTGAAAAAGCCACAGGCATAAAAGTTACTGTGGAAAGTCTTCAGGAATCACAGCTTACACAGAAACTTACCACCGAATTTGCAACAAATTCTTCAAGTGTCGATGTCTTTATGACACGCCCATTGCAAGAAACTTTGCTTTTTAACAAAAACGGCTGGTATGCACCGCTTGATGCTTATGATTTTTCCGATTATCCGGCAAATACCGTAGACATAGGACGTAAAGCCGGTAAACCATATATCGTTCCGCTTGTAACCGAGTGGCAGGTTCTTTACTACCGTATCGACCTTTTTAACAAGGCAGGACTAAAAGTCCCAACCACCTTTGCGGAATTGGAAACCGCCGCAAGAACGCTTAATACAGGCGGTGTAGCGGGCTTTGGCTCCCGTGGCGCCGGTGCGGCGGCTGTAACACAGCTTTCAAGCTATGTTTATAATTATGGCGGACGCTATCTGGATAACAATGTGGCGGTATTCGACTCGGCGCAAGCGGTAGACGCAATTAAATATTATGGCCGCCTCCTTGGCAACTATGGCCCGCAAGGTGTTACGTCAATGTCATGGGAAGCCCTAATGCCTGTATTCCAAGCAGGAAAATTAGCAATGTGGACAGACGCGTCAGTTTTCTATGGTCAGATTGTTGACAAATCCAAAACACAAATACCGGCGGAAGATGTTGGCGTTGCGCAACTTCCAAGAGGCCCTGTTGGAGACAGCCCCTTTATCGTGGTTTCATGGGCAATGGGCGTATCTTCAAAAACCAAGAATGCGGACGCCGCCGCTAAATTCCTTAATTGGGCAACAAGCAAAGAGCTTGCACTCGAAGGAATGTTCGCAAATATAACAATGGCGCGCAATTCGGCGTGGCAAGACAGTAAAGTTCGCAGCACAATGAACCCCGGTCTTATCTCGACACAGGCTCACGCCGCGAAAAATGGCTATCCCTATGATAGGCCGTTTATGTCTTCCGTAGGCAAAGCCCGCGATTTAATTGGCGAAGTTATCATCCGCTCAATTGACACAAAAGGCGCCGCGCCCGAGCTGCAATCAATGGCAACCGAAAGAGCAAAGCAGGTAAACGATCTACTTAAAGCCGATGGTGAATACGGCGGTAAATAGCCACCTTTGTCCCCCTGTCTGCCAATGAACTACCGCGCGGCAAGCCACGCGGTATCAGCTTTTTTTCAAAAAGCTGTGGTGGATACATTTGTTCGGGTTAGCTGGTACGAATGAGGGAAACTGCTTTCGCAGTTTTTTATATGTTCTTAAATGTTATACTC
>BOBI01000271.1 GCA_026002305.1 Spirochaetia bacterium | reverse complement strand
GACAATGTTTACAATGTATCTTCTCCGATGAGTGATACCATAGTCCGTCTATCGCAACCAGCACTCCCTCGTCAAGCACTTGATACAGTTTCATCACACCGCTCATTATCGCAACTTTCAACGACTGAGAAAAAACACTTGCAAATGTTTCAGGGTTTACATTATCAAGAAGATTTCTAACCTGTGCATCAGAAGGCAGTGTTTTTACTCCCGGTATACTTTTTGCATTATTCTTTTTGCGCTTGTTTTGCATCTCTGTCATATATCGCAGAAATGACGGAAATTGAAAAAAGAATACCCCGAACGCGCTCTTAACCGCATCTCTCATGCTGTGCTTCGTGTTCGGACCGTGCCGGTTATCCGGTATTGTATCCGCAGCCTTGTCCAGACTTTCCAATAGCTTCTTAAATATTTCCCCGCCCATACCGGATAGTATACAGAAATATTTTCAAATTTAGAATTGCTGCTGCGGAAGCACAGGCAGCGAAGGAACACGCAGGTTGACGGTCGCTCCAGTCGGGGTTCGCTACGGTTTCCCCCCTTAAATCCCCCCTAAGACCCCCCCTTTTATCCCCCCTTCCCTAAAAATGTACCGCATTTTGCTTAGGGGGGAAACAAGGGGGGAAACCTTCGCCGCGCTGCGCTGCGCCCCTCCTTACGCTCCCTACTGGTAACACATAGATCACCATACCGTCATTACACCAAAAAAACGTCCGTGTTTTTTTTGGAGGGTCGGCGTCCTTGCCGCCCCCACTGATCCAAAAGCCTTTATCCCCCCTTGCGACTGCGGCGGCTTTTTCGTGATGATGTGCCGCTTTTATCGACTGAACAATCCCGCCGTATTCTGTGATGAAACCGATTAGCCTTAGCGGGATTGCCTTATCACGCCCGATAAAAGACTTCTTGGAAAGCGAAACCGCCATAGGCTAAAACTTTTATCGGGCGAAAACAAAACAGTGCCGGAGTGTAGTGTCAAATCACGGTTTCAAACTCTTTTTACATTCTCTATATATATATTACTTTAGTCTTTTTATCATACACTTGCTACACAAAAAAATAATACATAGAGATACTGTATTATAGAGTGATATTCTTTGCTAATTTGTGATACAAAATTGTGTCGATTTTATATTTTTTCTAATCGACACTACTATACACTAGCCACACAAATTTAAAATTTTTGTATGAAAAAAATAGAATAACTCGTAAAATATTTTTTGCGGGGAGAGCGTGTGCGGAAAAAAATGTTAGTTTATGTTCACTAAAAAAATAAAACTATGCCAACACTGTTTTTAGTTTTATCACTGTATAACAAATAATAGCAATGTATAGTAATATTTCACACTGTAAAAATTTAATAAAGTATATACACTTCGGATCACATTCAAGGGGGCGCGGGGGAAATCACCCTTGAACGAGAAGCGCCATGTCAACCCAATACCGCCCGTCATTGCACCGCTTTTGCTGTATCTTCAAATCTTTTAGGCTTGAA
>BOBI01000270.1 GCA_026002305.1 Spirochaetia bacterium | reverse complement strand
AAATTTAACAGAGTCGGCGTTGCTTTTCTACACGAAAACTGGACAAAAGTACATTATTTTACAAAAATGTTAACACCCATTAACGACACAGTTACCTTTGATGAAAAAAGTAAAATCCCAACGGAAATGCTGCACGATTCCGGCCTGTTGTTTTTTGCATATTCAGGCTGGGAGCAAGAAGACCTGAAAAAACTGGAATACCGCCTGATAATCGACGGCCTTTGGACTGTTGACCCGTCGAACCCCGTCCGCCGCTTTGATACCGCCACAGGCAAAGAATACTCGGTCGCTCCCGTGCCCCGCCGCGTCTCCCTGCCCAAGACAACCGGTAACCCGCCGGGTATATTGCACTTCAGTATGAAAACGGAAAGCGGTGAATCAATAACCGTTGCCGGAGATTTCAACAACTGGGACCCGTTCATGTACCAACTGAGGGAAACCGCCGCCGGTCTCTATGTGCTGGATCTTCCGGTTCCCGCAGGTATCTGGCGTTATTCCTTTTTCGTCCGCGGCGAGCAAATCAACGATCCCAACAACCCCGCCAAAGAGTGGACATCCGACGGCAAGCCAATCAGTGTAGTTTCCGTTAAATGATAGATTTGCATACACATTCGTCGGCGTCAGACGGCACATTAGCCCCGGCGCAGTTGATGCGGGAGGCGGCAAAGATTAAGTTGGACGTGATTGCGTTGACAGACCACGATACCATCGAGGGCATTGAAGAAGCGCGGAAGGAGGCGGATAAATTAGGCTTGCATTTAGTACAAGGTGTTGAACTGGAAATTGAGAAAAATACCGTAACGATGACTGAAACGGAAAAGCCGCTGCCTGAAAGCGGCGAATTTCATTTATTGGGGCTTGGTCTTGACAAGCCATGCGATGGTTTTACAGCGCTTCTTAAAGACTTAAAACAAAAGCGCGAGGATCGTAACAAACAGATAATACAAAAAATGTGTGATATGGGAATGGACGCTGACTATGATGAACTTGTCCTTTTTACAAAGGAAAAATATTCAAAAGGCGAGAGCGCGATAAAACGAAACGCATCCTGTATAGGCAGGCCGCATTTTGCGCAATACCTTATAACTTTAAAAAAAGTAAAAAATGTCGATCAGGCTTTTGGAAAATATTTGGCAAAGGGCCAGCCGCTTTATGTCGCAAAAACCGGAGCGGACTTTTCGCAGGCGGCATCCCTTATACAAAAATCCGGCGGCATAGCGGTGCTTGCTCACCCAACATCACTTTATGTTTCGTGGAGCAGACTATCTGAAATTTTTCGCGCACTCAAAGCGCAGGGACTTAACGGAATAGAAGCGTGGCACCCGATTGCCACCGTGCATTTAAGCAGACGCATGGAAGCGTTAGGCGAATCGCTTGGACTTAGCATAACGGCAGGCAGCGACTTTCACGGTGAAAACCGTCCCAATAGATCCCTTGGCAGAACTTCCGGCAAACTAAAAATTGAAGACAGGTTTTTAAAGGCGCTTTGTAAAGATTA
>BOBI01000269.1 GCA_026002305.1 Spirochaetia bacterium | reverse complement strand
TGCGAAACCACTAATCTCATCATATTCACGTTGCATAGCTTCTACTGCACGAACAAGGGTGGTATGCGTTTTTCCTGTTTTCAATTTATAAAGTTGGATTTTATCTCTTGCGTGTTTTATTGTCTCTAAAGAGACGGGTTTAGTCTTGATTTCCAAAACTTGTTCGTTATCACTCAAAATAAATACCTCCTCACCTTGCCAATAGTGCTGTCGTAAGATGTAGCAAATTTCTTCACCTTCCTGTTTGGTTATCATCTGTGATATAGGATATGGTTCAATGCCAATAATTTTTAAGTTTCCCGATGCACTTAATAAGTCTTTTACTTGCACGGAAGGCACAACATTGTCATATATAATAGGCATATATGCATGAAGATCATCGTTGTCATTAAAACAAGTAAGTACAGAACAAGCTATACTAGAATCAAGCCATGTTTTTAAAATTTCATCAATGATTTTAACATCGTTAACTGTCCATCGTTCTTGAATTGCTTTTTTCTTAAAGTCACTTCTTTTAATCTCTTTAATTTTCATTATGTACCTCCAACCTTTATTCCCCTTCCATCGGTCTAATTTCGCTTATTTTTGAATCAATAAAACGCCATTCTTCATCTGTTATATTCCATCTTTCTCTTAAAAATTTATCACTGTATTCGATAGTCCAATCGCCCATATCTGGTACAAGCGCATAGTTTTGTCGAGTTACATCTTGTGAAACCACTGTTTGAAGCAAAAGAAAACGAACTGCCTTTGTAAATAAATATGATTTAAATGAGTAAACTTCTTTTTCTGTCGAGAAGGCACAGGCAACAATCCATGACTCAGTACAACATTCATTGGGTTTTGCAATTCTTGTATTGCCATCATAATAAAATCCGACTGGTTTTGAAAAATCGGTCTGCCCAGCTATTGGTGCTTTTGGTAAAAGCAGTTTCCATTTTTTTAGTAAATTCTTATCATCATTAACATCTGATTCATTTGCATACTGTAAACCTAGTTTTTGAATAAACCAACAAGGTATACCTTTTAATTTTGGTTCATAGTTTGTAGGTATACCAAAAGGTTTTCTTGATGATACTGTTTCACTTAAACGTTTCCCATTATTTTCATTTTTAGCAATCACTTTTCTGATAATGGGAATTGCCTTTCCATGTCGTACCAAAAACGGAAATTCATTTAATAAACGTTCAGATTTAAATATATCACCATTATATAAATTGGTTACTTCGCATAGCCCATCATTATCTCTATCCCACAAAAAATAACATATACCACCTGCAACATCAACGCCAGGAAAGACATCATTTGAATTTTCAAAATCAACAAGTTTTCTAATACGTTTATCACTAAGCATTTCATTTCTGAATTCATCAAGACCCTTACCGCCTGCATACCAGCGAGCAGGAATAATCATAATTAAATATCGAGGACTTACCTTTTTTGCTTGTTGTACAAATTTATGGTATAAAGGAGCTGCGCTCCTTCCAAATCCTCCATCGCTCAACTGATACGGCG
>BOBI01000268.1 GCA_026002305.1 Spirochaetia bacterium | reverse complement strand
AGGGACGAATTCTACAACGCGTTACGTACATTCTTCCGGGCGCATCTGTTCCAAAGCTGGGAAGATTTTCTGTCCTTTGTCATCATCCATGCCAAAGGCGGCTAAAAGTAAAATTGCTGTCTTGCAACACGACAAACGCATGAAAGAAAAGTGATATACTTTTTCATAAGACCTTGGGAGGGGTTAAAGATATGGAAGAAGTATTATCATTTCTTGAAAGCCTGGAAGATGACCGGCAGCAATGGAAAGTAGCCCATATTCTAAAGGACATCGTAGTGATAGTCCTATTTGCGACACTTGCGGATTGTGATCAGTGGACAGAAATAGGGGAATGGGCGAAATATCACCAGGGATTATTGAAAAAGGTCATTGAGTTAGCCCATGGGGTGCCATCACATGACACGATACAGCGGGTAATGGCGAGCATAAAGCCTGAAACATTCAAAAAACTGCTGGAAACATGGCAAAACATGCTGAATAGCAATGAGGGAGAGAAGCTCAAACAGATATTGGCAATAGACGGGAAGACGATTCGGGGCAACGGGAACAGGAACCAGGATCCGCTCCACATAGTTTCGGCATGGTCGAAGGAAAGCGGGGTATGTTTCGGGCAGAAATCGGCTGACAGCAGGGGGAAAGAAATCCCGATGATAAAGGCGCTTCTTGACGTGGTGTCGGTGCGGGGCCAAATTGTGACGATAGATGCGATTGGAACCCAGAAAGAAATCGCGGAAAAGATACGGAAAGGCAAGGGCGACTATGTTTTGGCGGTAAAATACAATCAAAAAATCCTGCATGAGGACATACGGGAGTATTTCAGCGAGGAAAAGTTTCTCAAAGCGATACAGGAACAGGGCGGATACCGGCAAACGGGGGAACGGGAGCGAAGCCAGTACGAGAAACGGGAGTATTGGCAGACAAATGACGTAAAATGGCTGTCCCAAAGGAAAGAATGGGCAGGGTTGAGCAGTATCGGGATGACCAAAACGACGGTTTTGCGTGATGACGGCACGCAAAGTGAAGAAACACGGTATTACATAACGAGTTTGGAGCCGAACATTGAGGATTTTGCGCGTGCGGTACGCGGACACTGGTCGGTGGAGAGTATGCACTGGCATTTGGATGTTACCTTCAGGGAGGACAAAAACCATACGCTGAACAAAACAGCGGCGGAAAACATGAACATCATCCGGAAATGGGCGCTGGCTCTGCTTAAGACATTACAACTGGGGCAAAAATACAGCATCAGGCTCAAACGCCGCATACTGAGTTGAGGCTTTGAGCAACATCTTGAGGCCGTCCTCGCACTCTGATGTTTCATGCGTTTGTCGTGTAGGGCAAGCCACGCGGTATTAAACCAAAACACGGACAATAAAAACCGCATATATACAAAAAGCCCCGGCGACAAAAACGCGGGAGCCTTTAAGCCCTGGGAAAAATTGCCTGAACCGGCAACTAAATTGATATGTTTTTCGTTTACTGTAGTGCGGGTTGCTGTACTGTAGGCTACCGCACGGGGGGGGGG
>BOBI01000267.1 GCA_026002305.1 Spirochaetia bacterium | reverse complement strand
CATAATCTGTGTGTAGCGCTGGCCGTGGAATACGGAACAAACGAAGCGTTGTTCCTGACAAACCTTTGCTGGTGGCTTGAAAAGAACATAGCGAACGGGCGGCATTACTACGACGGCAGATGGTGGACGTATAACTCGATAAAGGCATTTTGCGAGATAATGCCGTATTTTACACACCGGCAGTTAGAAACCGTCATCAACAACCTAAAGGGAAAAGGCGCGTTGATAATCGGAAACTACAACCGGCACGGATACGACAAAACAACATGGTATAGTGTTAGCGGTAAGGTTTTTCTGCTATATACAAAAGGATCATGCAATTGCCCGCTGTTTGATTTTTTAGAAAAGGCGGCGGTTAATTCCGAAAAAAACGACAATTCACCGATATGTGAAACTTCACATCTCCATTTCACGGATCCGTGTAATGGAGATGATAAAGTTGACAAATGCATTTCACCGATCGGTGAAATGGAGTACACGGATCCGTGTAATGGATTTCACGGATCCGTGAAACCTATACCAGATCATAAACAAGATATAAAAACTTCTTCTTCCGCATTTGAAAAAAACGGAAAAAACCCTGACGCGGAAAAACCGCCTGACGAAACAAAACCGCCTGAAACTCCGGCGGAAGAAGCAGAAAATATATTTACGGAAAAAGACACGGGGGACGGGGAAGACCGGCAGGACACAAAACCCGGTAAAGCCGCGGCGGATAAAAAAACCGCCTCTAGCGGCATAAAACAGGAACTGCTGCGGATCGACAAACAGCTGGTTTTAATGCCGGATTTTTACACGGAAGCGGAAACCTTTATGGCCGAAAACAACTTTGACAACCATTATCTTGATTTTGTGTACGGGCAATGTCAAAAACACAGGTATAAAAGTTTGACAGGTCTCTACTACAAATTATTTTTCGCGGAAAATATTTGCGAGATGTTTAAGATAAACTTTTCCCCGCACGGGATTCCTGTTAAAAAGATTCGCTGTCCGGTATGTAATAAAACCTTTGCTGACACGGAAGATAAATGTCCGCATTGCAATTTTCCGGTCCCGGACTTTGATAATCCTGAAAAACAGCGGGAACACAGGGAGCGGGAAAAAAAAGAATTTGAAGCATTATCAAAAAATGGCGCTCTGTTGTTAAACTTTCCGCAACCGGTTGAACGTATTAAACAAACGCGGTGTTACCGCGAAAAATATTTTATATTTTTATTAAAATTAGGAGCATGAAAAATGGGAAACATTAATGTTGTCGTGGTGTCGGGACACCTTACAAAAGACGCGTAGTTTAATAAGGGCTTTGCGTTTTTTATGCCGTTTAATAATACATCTTTTGTTAAAGCCTCCGATACCCAGAACCGTTTCGCGTTCGCGTAATCTTTAAATCCCGCGTAGTCTAGAATTTCGGCGCCTATTACCTCGCCTTCACGTTCCGCGTCGGTTGCAAGCAGAAACGGCTCGCCTTTGTGCGCGGCAAAACATTTTTTTATTACCGCAAGCTGATCTTTTGTCGCGGGTGTTACCTTGTA
>BOBI01000266.1 GCA_026002305.1 Spirochaetia bacterium | reverse complement strand
CCGCCAAGTAAAAATTGGACAGGAGTAACTTTGTAACCGCCGGTATGCCTTGGGAATCATTGAGAAAATCAAGGGGTTTTACCGGATAGTATTTTTTATCATACAACGCGCGAAAACCAATCCGTTCACTGAACATGAAAACAATCTTTTTTTTGAACAGTGCTTTTTCACTGACAACTTCAAACTTCAGGTTTTGAAAAGAGAAGCATCCGCATGAATCGGTAGTTCGCCCGTGTTTGATCGCAAGCAGCGTGTCAAGATTATTCTTTTCGTTCAGCGGCACAAATGAGGTTTCAGCCGACTCGGGTTCCTTCGCAAAACGGTCGTTAAACCAGTCCATAATAGCGGCGGCGTTGGCATTGAACCGCTCCATGTTTTTTATGCCCGTGATTTTGAGCCGCGTGATAAGACGGTCTTGCAACGTGTTCCATACGCGCTCTATACGGCCCTTTGCTTGCGGTGTATGGGCAGGAATGAGGTTTATACCCAATGCGTCGGCTATAGTCCCGAATTGGGTCTTGTCGAGGGTCTTCCCGGCTAGCTGTTCATCAAGCGTCCAATGCTCCGGTTTCTTGCCGTTTACGAAGAATAAACCGGCTTTGTCGGTATAAACATCAACGGGAATGCCGTATCGGGTAAGCAACTGCCTAAGACCTTCAAGATAGCCCTGCAGACATTCGTTTTGGCACATATAAAGGCCGACAAGCCGCCCGGTAGCATCGTCAATGAAGCCGTGCAGGGCATGGCGAGTACCTGTCCCAAACCAATCAAAAGGCGTCGCGTCAACCCGCAACATCTCTCCAAACGAACCGCGCCTTTTTCGGCGCTTAAACGTTTGTCCCGCTGTCCGGTGTTTCTTTTTTGATACGATTCCGGCACCCTTGAGGATGGACGCGAGAGTCGTGTACCCGATTTTGAGGTGTTCCCTCCCCGGTAGCAGCTCCCTGAAACGGGTAAAATTCGTCTCCGCATAACTATCGTTTTGTTTCAGCCTAATGATCTTTTGCCGCAGATCGCCGCCCGTGTAGTTGGCCGGATGCCGTCCCGAATTCCCGTGGATAATCGCCTCATCGCCGTTTTCACGTACCGCCCGTTTAAGCCTTTTTACCTGCCGTTCTGAAATACCCAGCTTCTTAGCCATAAAGCTTACTGTGTATTTCCCGTCTAGTGATCCGGTGATCAGGGTTAGCCGCCCCAGTTCTTCTTTGCTCATAGTGTATTTCACCCTCCTAAGCTACCACGGGGGGTGACATTTTCCCTCGTGGTTCTTAGGGGTGACATTATCACTTGTGATTCACAAATGTACAACATCTTGTTGACTGCGCACGAACACGTTGGAAAATTGAAAACGAACACAATAATGTTTTGAAAAACAGGGGATATAATCTTGAGCATAACTTCGGGCATGGAAAGAGCCTGTCAGAAGTTTTGTGTAAATAGCACTTTGCTATAAGAGCGGAACCCGCTCATTTCCGAACAAAATGGCGAATTGGTTTAACGCCATTCCCCACTGCTTTACCGGCATCGTCCACTTTTTT
>BOBI01000265.1 GCA_026002305.1 Spirochaetia bacterium | reverse complement strand
ACGAAAAAACATTTTTGATATTTAGGGCGACGAGTAACGCGGGAACCATGCCTGCGACAGAGCCTGCAAAGCCTAAAATTATGCCGTCAAACGCGAACACGCTGCGAATACCAAAGTTTGTGGCGCCCACTGAACGGAGCAGCGCAATTTCTTCCAGCCGTTCCAGCACCGTCCTGCGCTGCGATTGAAAGATATTTAACGCGACAACAAAAAAAATAAGACCCACCAAAACAAACATTAAAAGTTTTTCAGTACGCAACGCCCCGAAAAATGCTTTGTTATAATCGCGCCATGTTGAAATGCTTATGTCATCAGCATTAATATTATTTTTTTTAAGTATTTCTGATATTTCGCGTCCCGCGCCATCCGTATACCAGCGGTTCTGTACCTTAATGCCGAGGATGCACTTGTCATTTGAGTCAAAAAGTTTTTCAGTATCTATATTGATAAATGCCCAGCTTGTGTCATATTCATAATACCCGCAGCGGAATACACCTTTAACAATAAACGGCGGTATTTCTTCCGCCGCCGCCTCGTCGGCGTCCATTTGCGGCAGCAGTGAAGAAATTGTCCAAAAATCAACGGAACTGCCTTTTCTAACACCCAGTTGGTGGGCTAATTCTGTTCCAATCAATATTGAATTTGTATCTTCCAGATCGAAGCCGCCTTCCTGAAAGATTAGATGTGTTCTCATTCCGTTATCCAAAGAATAAGCGTCCTCTTCTAATCCGCGTAACACCGCAGCTTGTTGTTCCGAATGTTTGTTTTCTTTTATGATGCCTTTTGTTTCGGAAAAACGAACCGCCGAAACAACATTGTTTATTTTTCTTATGTCGTCTAACACCCCGTAATTGTTTTTTGGAAATGAATCGATACGAATATGATACGAGGATATTTCTAATATGCTTTCGATAAAGCCAAGCTGGAAACCGTTCATAACGGCAATTATTACGGTTAACGCAAACACACCTACGGCTATTCCCACCATCGAAAGAACTGTTGTTGTAGAAGATTGTTTTCCTGTTTTAGAAATATAGCGAAAAGCAACAAACCCTATCCATGAATTTTTTGACATCTAATTAATTGTTACACGTTCTTCGGAAATTTTTCTACCGTCTTCCCACTGCGCGCGTAAAACTACTTTGCCGTCTTTATAGAGCTCTTCGGTTTCATCCGCCCCTTCTATTGTGACGACACGTTCAAGAACATTATTGCGGTAATCGTATTCGCTTATGCACTCGCCCGATGCAGTATAAACGTATACAATGCGCCGTTCTTCGTCTTTGCTTCTCCATGTTACCTGCGTAAGGCGGTCATTATTCCAAAGATTTGTAAGTTCGCCCACAATTTCGCCATCTTCGTTCCGGTGTGTTTCGGTAAGAATTCTGTGTTTATTATCGGTTGTATATGTTATTTTTGACGGTACAACACTAACCACATCATTTATAAACGGGGAAGCGGATCCGCCTGAGTTTGTAACAAATTTATCATTGTTTTTTGCCTCGAACATAAAGCGCGGGAAACGCACAAGCTCTTTTGCGGCTTCCTTGTCATTAAAAACACGTTCTAT
>BOBI01000264.1 GCA_026002305.1 Spirochaetia bacterium | reverse complement strand
CTTGCGCGAGGAAATGCGATTTGAAATAAAAGAAATACAAAAAAGTCTTGGTATTACAATATTGTATGTAACACATGATCAGGAAATTGCCCTTGCCTTATCCGATGACATAGCGATTATGGACGAAAACGGAAGTATAATTCAAATAGGTTCCCCTGTGGAAATTTTCGAAAAACCCGCTAACGATTTTATTTTTAAATTTTTAGGTGTTTCAAATTTTCTTCCTGTTCAAAAATCAGGCGGCGATTTAATTGTAGGCACACAAAAAATGGTTGCCGACAACAGGCCAACAATAGACTCCGATAAATTTGCCGCCGCGTTCCGCCCCTCTGATGTCTATATAACAAGAACAGGAGAAGGCCTTAAAGGAAAAGTTGTGCGCCATAGTTTTTTAGGCGCAATTACCGACTACCTTATAGATGTAGAAGGAAAAATTATCCGCACACAGATCGATACATATACCGCAATTAACGACGATCTGATTTTAAAAGAAGGTGAAGAATGTGTTTTACATTTTCACACAGTAACATGGTTCGATAAGAACACATTAGATAAGGAGGCGGTATGAACATATTTAATTTCCGAAATAATGGAAGCGAACGCTTATTAAAAAAACCGGTAATTGACATTAGTACAGTTTTGTTATTTTTTGCCATTGCCGTATTGGTAATATTTGTTGCGTTTCCCGTTCTGTTAATTCTGGTAAACGCCTTTTTCGGCGCGGACGGTTTTAACGTAAAAGATGTTGTGAACGTTTTAAAAAACCCCGACACGTATCACGCGCTTGCTAACTCGTTTATCATCGCAACGGGAACAACAACATTCAGCACAATAATAGGAACTTTTTTTGCGTGGCTTGTTACGCGTACAGACCTTCCATTCAAAAAAATAATGAAGGTGTTATTTCTGGTGCCGTTCATGTTTCCATCGTTTATAGGCGCTTTGGCGTGGAAAATGCTTTTAAACCCGCGTTCAGGCTTTATTAACCGGTTCTTTATGGATACGCTTAATTTCTCCGGCCCTATCTTCAACATATATTCGTATCACGGCATGATGCTGGTTGAAAGTATGTACCTGTTCCCGTTTGTATTCATTCAGGTTTCAGGCGCGCTTGAACGCATGGACCCGACACTGGAAGAATCGGCGCGCATTTCAGGCGCGGGACTTTTTACCATAACCAGGAAAATAACACTGCCGCTTGTCCTGCCAAGTATTTTAGGCGGGGCATTACTTGTTATGCTTTATTCAATGGCGCATTTTGGTACCGTTGCCGTCTTGGGTGTGTCGCATGGTATTTATAATATACCAACGATGATCTACGAGAAAATAAATGCCAGTGCGGGTAACTTTGCTTCGATAAGATCGGGCACGGTGTTAGCTTCTGTCTTGATAATTTCCGCCGCGCTTATTTTGTTTGTACAAAAGAAGGTGCTTGGCAGTGGAAAATATCAGATTATAGGCGGAAAAAGTTTCCGTCCCATGGAATTAAAATTACGCGGCGCGCGATACCCGCTTTTAATAATTTGTATTTTATACATTGCGTTTACAATTATACTTCCAGCCGTTACGATATTC
>BOBI01000263.1 GCA_026002305.1 Spirochaetia bacterium | reverse complement strand
AGAGACAATAAAACACGCAAGAGATAAAATCCAACTTTATAAATTGAAAACAGGAAAAACGCATACCACCCTTGTTCGTGCAGTAGAAGCTATGCAACGTGAATATGATGAGATTAGTGGTTTCGCAAAGTTAAAGCATCGCCCAAAATTATATTTCGCTCTAAAATAAACTTAATTGTACTAGGGTAGTTTTCATCTTGATAAAGTCCGAATAAATCCATGTATTTATTGGTAAAGTAGGCATAAAGGCGGTTTCTGCATTGTATGACGTTATCATCTAAAATATCGATACCGTAGAGGCTGCAAAGTGCGCTTACGGCGTAACGTTCGTATTCTAAGCGGTTTTGCGCATAACGCTCGGTGATTTTTGCTAATTTTCGCCGTAAAACTTCGATTAAAAAATTGCCGTTGCCGCAAGCAGGTTCTAAAAAGCGTGATTCTATGCGCTCGGTTTCGGGTTTTACGAGGTCTAACATGGCATTTACCTCACGCTCGGAGGTGTAAACCTCACCGTAATCGGCTACGCGCTTTCGGCTTACCACCTGTTTTGAGTAGTCTCCTGTAAAATTCGAGGCGGTTTCGCTCGGTTTTTCCATGATTGATGGCATAGTTACATTATACCACGAAAAGTGCTTTAGAATAAGCCTTGAAAGCACTTGTCCTGCTTAACAATAAATTGTGATGATTTGAAACGTAATTCATTATTATATATAGAGTTACGACAAATACAACAAGTGTCATCGTCCTAATTATAGAAAAGTGAAAAACTATGTAAATTTGTAAAACGCTATACAAAATACCTATGTATACAAATGACAAATTTCATATAGTGAATTCACTTTAGCGGACTTATCCTTTATACAAGAGGAGTATGTCCAATGGATCACAATCACTTTCATTCGTTAGTATCGCTTGCCGATTGTAAAACAATACTCGGCATAGACGATAGGGAAGACGCATTTACCGAATTTTTACTGGTATCGTCAACTTATACCATTGAAGAATACTGTATGCGCCGCTTGTTGCATAAGCGCGTCAAAGAATGGCACACGAATTATACCGACTGGACAATACCGCTTAAAGAATATCCCGTACGGGAAATTTTTGTTGTCGAAACTAGAACGAACACATCTACAACAACACCGGAATATTACAAACTCATGCCCGAAACTGGCAGCCTTGAAAATATACCCTTCTTATTGCACATAGCACCTACACACAAACAAAATCGCAACGAAACAATTTTTATTAAATATATTGCGGGGTATAAAACAAGTGAAGTGCCTCCGTCTTTGAAAGATGCCTGTATTGAACTTGTCGCGTGGAAGTACGCAAGGCACAAGGGCAAGAAACTGGGGGTAACACCGAGCAATAAAACTGACGGAAGCCTTGAAAACAAAACGCCCGAACACGTCAAGGAATTATTAGAACCATACAGGAGAAAGACAATTTAAGTGATGAGAGATAAGTGATAAGAGGTTTATGTATGAAAACTATTGAGGAACAACTAATTGAGATGATTAATGAAATATTAACAAGTACGGTGAATTTTTATTTATCTGAAATGGGAGAATTTGTAC
>BOBI01000262.1 GCA_026002305.1 Spirochaetia bacterium | reverse complement strand
GTCTTTCCTCCGTGAGACCCGGGACGCTGTACTGAATGGGTACAGTCCATAATAACATTGGGGGCAAACTGTTTCATATCCGCAATATTCCGAAAATCTACAACCAAATTATTGTAACCATAGATGTTTCCTCGTTCTGTTAACCAAATTTCACTTTCACCGGCTTCTTTTATTTTTTTCACAGGATATTTCATATCCAACCCGGATAAAAATTGCGCTTTCTTTACATTAATAGTTTTACCAGTTTGAGCCGCGGCAACAAGCAAGTCGGTTTGTCTGCAAAGAAAAGCCGGTATCTGAATAACATCTGCAACTTTACCCGCAGACGCTGCCTGATACGACTCGTGTATATCTGTTAAAATTGATAAACCATATTTTGATTTAATATCACTAAGCATTGTAAGACCTTTTTCCATACCCGGTCCTCTATATGAACTGATAGAAGTCCTGTTTGCCTTATCAAACGATGCTTTAAAAATAATGTGTATGCCGTATTTTTCATTCAGTCTGACCAGTTCTTTGGCAACTTCTTGTAATATATCTTCCGATTCGATTACACACGGCCCTGCAATAAAAATGGGTAATTGATTTATCTTTATAGTACATCCCCTCGTATTTCAGGATGTTTCTCCAAATACGATTCGGTATACACATCCCTGAACAATCCGGTAAGTCCAACCGGATTAACCGAAATAATTTCAGTATCCGGGTAATAAATAGAGGCAAACATTTTAAGTTCTTTCCATCCAAAAAGCAAAGCTTCAAGGCATTCTTGCGGATCTGCTCTAGAATCGTGAGTTGTTTTACCAACTGCATGGGTTCCAAGATTCGCAGTATCGCATCCAACAAGGTATATTTTTTTCGGATGCGCATATAAAATAAATTGCATTGCGGCAAAAACAGTGCTTCCATAACAACGTAATATCTGTGATGAAGGGTCTAATGCAAAATGCCAATCAAATGATAGAACCGATATATTTTTACGATACCATACACTTTTCACATAATATTTGCTTGCCTTATGGTCAAAAATAATTTTTTCAGGTATTACCCATTTTTCATTTACATAACGATTTAAGATTCCATAAAAGCGTTTAAGATATTTATTTTTATAACCCAGAGATTCTTCAAGATAATCCTTGACTTCAGGATTATCATAATCCTGTATAAACCAATAGTCAAGAGATATTTTATCAAAACAAACAGCGCCATTCACACCAACATAAACAGCATTATCAATTATTTCAAAATCAATAGCTGATGGTCCAGTGGCGACAAGCACAGCATCTCTATTTTGAAAATAATTTTTATATTCCCCAAATGTTTCTTGATGGGTATGTTGCAATTCAATTGTTTTTAATATCAATTCGAGATGAAGATACTCTTCTTCTCTTACTAGGCTATATAATGACGTGACTACATCCGAGATAGATAACATTCTACTAGATAACGATGAAACTTGGGATGAAACATGGTCTGTTAATTGGCCGGATACTGACGCGACCTCGCTTGAGACAACAGAAACTTTCTCAGCTACTTGATTCGACAGTGACGCGCCCTGTTCGGCTACCTGATTGGACAA
>BOBI01000261.1 GCA_026002305.1 Spirochaetia bacterium | reverse complement strand
CACATTTAACTTTAATAAAATAGTGTTTCCACACAGCCTAAGAAACATCTAATGTTACATTTGGCGTTTTCCCTATGATTTTACCATTAACATATACTTCGGCGCCATTAATAACTTCGCCGTCCACCGATTTCACTATAACATTCATTTCCATAACATTCCTCCAAAAATAATTACTGGGTTTTTACGGGGATTTGCCCCGCTGTTAAAAACTATACCTTACAGGATTTTGCCCCATTTTAAAATCAGGAAATATATCGGAAAGTGATTTATCCAAATATCTTTTTTTTATTTCATCGTCCGCTTCTTTCCCATTAAAAGCAATTCTTCCACATGGATGGGATTCATTTTCACATTTTATTAAAGTTAAATGTGATGGTTACAATGAGCACAAGTGCCAGGCACTAAATTTTACCCCTTGACATACGTATATTTTACACGTATACTGAAAACATGACGGCAAGGGAAATTTTGAAACGCCTGCGTAATGACGGCTGGTTTGAATATGAACAGAATGGTTCCCATATCCAGCTTAAACACCTTGTGAAAAAAGGACGGGTAACCGTTCCTTGCCATAAGGGTGATTTGAAGAAAAGCACGCTTCACAGCATCCTTAAACAGGCCGGATTGGAATGAAAGGAGCTTTCTATGCGTAAATTGACGTATCTTGCGGTTTTTGAAACTGACGGTAATCCCGGAATCAGCGTTTATTTCCCCGATGTTCCGGGTTGTGTTTCCTGCGGCGATAATTTTGATCATGCCCTGCAAATGGCTAAAGAAGCGTTGTCCCTTCATATATACGGTATGGAGAAGGATGGTGAATCGTTGCCGCGCCGTACCGATAAAATCCCTGTAATAGGTAAGGGGGACATAGTCGTTCCGGTATCGGTTTATCCTGATATTGTTAAAGAGGAAATAAATAGCCGCAGGGAAAAAACAACGGTTACTATCCCGCATTGGCTCAAAGCCGCCGCCGAAGTAGAGGGGCTCAATTATTCGCGTTTGCTTGAAAATGCTATTAAAGAAACTTTGGGGATAGCTTCTTAAACAGCCGGAAAAAAAGCTGATCCTACCGTTAAAACCCTTGAGCGCATTGCTCATATTTTTGGTCGTGAATTGAATGTTCAAATAGGGTAGACCATGAAAACATAAATGAGATAACAAATGACTCATTCCTTATATCCCCTTCATTTTTCGACCATAGACCAATTTAAGCAGCTCCTGTTATTTCTCTCCACAAGAGAGAGTGAATTTAGATTTTTCGTGTGCTGCGCACACAGAAAGCGGGGGCGCAGCCGCCAATCGAACTAGCGTTGTAATTGTGGGCAAGACCATAGGAGTTGACATAACAGAAGTGGGAAGCCGAACCAGAATAGCTAGGAAGTAACCAATACCACCAATCAACGCCATTATATTTTTTGATGAGCTACGCGGTATCAGCTTTGCTTTTGTTACAATCTTCATTATGGACACAAAAGCAAAGCTGTGTACTGCCTAAGCGGAACTTGCCGTTTTTAACGGTAGCTTATTAGGTGGTTCGGAGCGCGGCGGTTTGGTTTTGCCAGTAGCTCCGTCTGTTAATA
>BOBI01000260.1 GCA_026002305.1 Spirochaetia bacterium | reverse complement strand
CATTAACAGCTACTACTTCTATATAGTTAGTCCCACTCTCAAGCTTCACAGACAATTCAAACTCAATTTTATTTTCTTTTCCGGTTCTTGTGGAAATTTTAGTTGTTTCGGCTATGACATTTGCGCCTTTTGCCGTTTTTAATTCTTCACCACCGACAAGTCTACCATTAATAATAATTTCAATATTTTCGATAGGATGATAGTTAAACTCGTCAAATACTGAGATTTTAAGATTGGCAATACCTGTAACATCATCTTTCTCTATAATTGCTACACTAACCGCAGGTGGTGCATTAGTTAGCCGTATATCACCAAACTGTTTAACAACATCAGGATTGGGCTGTCCTTGTAATCGTGCTAATACAACATCAGGATGATAAAAAGCTCTACTAAATTGTTCTATACTATACGCATCATCACCAAAACGTATATTTAAATGTATGTCGCCATGCGGTGAAGCATTATAATATCCATCAGGTGTAATACATATCCATTCATCATCATCAAAACTTATAAAGTCTAAAATTTCCACAAGAACCGGAAAAGAAAATAAAATTGAGTTTGAATTGTCTGTGAAGCTTGAGAGTGGGACTAACTATATAGAAGTAGTAGCTGTTAATGAAGTAAACTATGGTGTCAAAACTTTAGATGTGAAGAGTACTGTAAATGCGATACAAGAAAAGCCAGATTTGTGGCTACTTAGTATAGGAATTAATGACTATGCAAATTTTCCAGCTAACGGTTGGGCAGATCTTGAAAGTGCTGTTGGTGATGCAACCAAAATGTTTTCACTATTTGATGGGCAAAACAACAAAAGATTTAAGAATATTCACAAGGTTATTGTTGCAGATGGAACAGTAAATAAACCAACAAAACAAAATATATTGAAAAATATGGAAATGTTAAAGCAAGCAAAATCTAACGATGTTATCTTTTTATTTATTGCAGCCCATGGAATAACCGAAGAAGAAGTTTATTATTTTCTGTCATCAGATGTAAAATTTAACAGCAGTAAAGATATTGATTTAAAATATGCAGTTAATATTGATGAAATTATCAAATCAACCGATATGCCAGGTAAAAAAATAGTATTTATCGACACATGCCAATCTGGAGGCGTGGACAACAATAAACTTATCAGAACACTGCGAAATCGCAGCACGGTAATATTCACAGCAGCTAAACAAAATGAGTTTTCAAATGAGACTCCTGATTACGGAGGTGTTTTTACATATAGTGTTGTTGAGGGGATAAATAATAATCCCCTAAATAAAAGGTCAATAACTTTACAAGATTTGGAACATTATGTCGCAAATCGTATAAATGATTTATTGCCACGGCTTAAAAAAAACAAACAGCACCCTGTAATGATTATACCGAATGGGTACAAAAATTTTGTAATGGCGGAATATGAGTAAAGGAAATACACCGTTCGCCATCCGTGGCTCACGGCTTCGACGCAGTTTTTTTGTTGCTACGTTCAACCTTGAAACCGAGGTGTGGTTCTAGGGCGCAAAAAACATCGTTTAACATACAGTTTACTCTGCGCCCGCAGTAGCGGGCTTGGGGATATGTTCGCTAGGTC
>BOBI01000259.1 GCA_026002305.1 Spirochaetia bacterium | reverse complement strand
ACTGTATACAATGGAGAAGTTGGACGTATGCCGACTCTATGGCAAGATGCTTATGAGTACCAAGGTCCAGGTTATCCAAATCCCGTTATAACCTACACAGAAGAAGAATCAGAAACATTTCAGGAAACGCAAAGTTCAACCACCCTCCAATCAAACGCTGTAACTGATTCCACCGAAACGGGAACCGGCATAACTGCGGAAGCTGGGTTCAGCATTAAAAAATCAGTTGAAGCAAACGCTGGTATAGAATTAGGCATCCTAAGTGCGGGTGTAAAAACAGGTTTGGAAACTACGCTGGAAGCTAAAATTGGCGCGCATTGGTCAACAAATGTGGCACATACTACTACCACTACACACGAAGTGTCGGAGACATTTGAAATAGCAAAAACCAAATTTATCTCAAAGAGCAAATCAGTTTCGTATAAGTTTGGTGAAAATAATGAGAGGCTGGGATTTTACCGATATACACTATTTACAACCTGTGATGTATATACAACGGTCGTTTTTGATCAAAGCAATACCGTAATACAGAAATATATAACGATTGTTGCACGACCGGATTATTTTTATTCTTTTGATTATTCAGAAACCGGGAACGGATTTGGAAGAACCAGTGACAAAACCTTGACTCTAACAGATTCCGATATAACATATTTTGCATCTCTTAATACAGACTCCATTCCTTTACCGCCGGTAACTCCAACGTCAGCGCCAACTATAACAAAAGGAATCGGCCAGCTTTCCATAACATGGACGCCCCTTTCTACTGCCGACAGTTACGAAGTATGGTATGGCACATCGTCATCAAATACCACAGCTTCCATAACAGAAGTATCAGGGACAAGCCTTGTCCTTGGCGGTCTCAACAGTAAAACCACATATTATGTTTGGATAAAGGCAAAGAACGACATCGGTACAAGCGGTTTTAGCCCTTCCGCACACGCCACTCCTCTTGTTGAACCTAGCGAACGGCCTAATCTCATATCAAGCGTTTATGTGTATGATGGAGACTCTATTAGAAATGATGAAGGAACAGGGCATAGTCATACTGTTAATCGTCCTATAGACCTTAATATAGACGCAATAAAAGAGTATAACGCTCATGCAGATGACGATTATACAAAAATTGTAATCAATATGTCCATTCAAATTCGCGCACATGATAAAGGCGATGGACGAAGAATTTGGTTGGATATTAACGGCAGCCGCGTGTGGGGCGTGGACAACCTCGATGTGAACGGCACATCTTGGTATCGGGTAAATTATACACATACTATGTCTTTAAACTCATTCACTAATTCATCTGTATTCAGATTTGGTTTTGATACAAAAGATTATTTTTGGACTGATGCAATATGGTGGTTCAATGAAGCAACCGTTACATTTCAAGCAGTGCACTGAAGAAAACTGTCAGGAACTGTCCGCTATTCCGTGGCGGACAGCTTCGTAACAATTTCTTTATCTTGCTCTTGACCGTTAGCAGCTACCGTTTTGATGATAGTGACCGCTACCTTCCACAGAATTCTATGAATTCACAAACCGCTTATGCATAGATACGCCCCAATTGATTTTATCAACAGTTTACAGATAGGCGATCTTCTCT
>BOBI01000258.1 GCA_026002305.1 Spirochaetia bacterium | reverse complement strand
TTATATTCACGGCTATAAGCATTATCCTGATTATTGAAGGAACACATTAAAACCCCCAAATTATAATCACTCCAGAGTCTACTTTCGGAATTTTGCGTCGCGAGTTCACTTTTGGTCTTTATTTCTTTTTCCAAAAGTATCCTACCCGCAACTATTTGTGATTTTAGTTTATCACAAAAATCTGTCTTCGCAATTGTCAACAAATCGCCCATTTAATTTCTCCTTTTGTCTTCTCGACAATAGATTAAGATGGTTCAGTTTATAAAAATAAAAAACCTTTGTCAATAACTTTCTGCAATTTTCTGATATTTTCTATCAAGCCATAACATAGCCCATAATATACTGCTAATCAACTGGAAATTGTAAGAATGCTTTCAGCAGTTCTAAATCTTTTCCGTCATATTCATATACCTTGTTTCCTGCTTTTATTGTTATTTTATTCTTTGCCTGTGAGAGTTCCCCTGCTATGTTGTATTTTGGGGCAAGAAGGATAATAAAAGTTTTAAACATTTTCATTCTATCTGCATCAGCAATAAGATTCTCGTCTTTGTCTGGAAATCGTCCCACTATTTTATCGTCAGCGAGTAATTCAATATTGGCTGATTGAGAAATATTAAAAAGTCGTATATCAAAACGATAATTTCCCTCATTATCTTTTGTCGCACGACTCATTAGCCATATTTCGTTTGTACCATCATATCCAGTAATATCCATAAGTTTACGTCCGTCAGTACTGGCGGAGGCATTGCCTATGCGCAGATGACTTGTTGACATATCTTTTAATGCATTAAGTAATTTTTGCACCTTCGATCTGGGTGTCTCTATCGCTTGAAATATAGTTTCGCCATTTGATGACACATTGAACCATAACAATACTCGGTAATATTCATCTTCTTGTATTATCTGATCACGGTTAAAGTCAATCCAAATATATAGACTAATATATCTAACATCCCCATCAGAATGTAAAGAGGCATTAATTTCGCGCTCCTCACCTATAATATGTGCGACTGTAATTGTAGACTCATCACCGTTCTTCTGCATATTTGTGTAGTCAAATAAATTATGATATTCATCCGCGCCTATCATCAAACTTTCTTGATTTTTTGTTTCAGCCCCCCAATAATGACGAGATGTTTGTTTAAAAGGTTGTTTACGAGCTGAAATAAATACTGGTATATCCCCAATCTGTGAAAAAACAAGTTTAAACGAAGCATCTTGCAAAGTTGTATAACTTGATCCTTCATAGCGAGATGGATCTGTGTGCAATGATATTTTTTTGCCATTTTGATATATGCTAAAAACGCGATTAATACTTTCTATTTTTTCTTTTCGCGTATCATATGCCTTGCTATATTCCTTTTGTAAAGCATAATCATAGGAGGAAAAACTAAAATGAACTTGACATGGCGAAAATTTTAAAACTTGATTATAAGTCTCTGTTGGAATAAGAACACTCCCTGCAAGCATCGACTTTTCATTTGATAATCTATAATTATTTCCCACCCAGTATGCGTCCCTCCTGGGAGTCATTGTGCCGGCGTACGTTTTTTTATATTCTGCAATCTTTGTATCGACTTCTCTCTGTGTAATAACGCGATCAGTGATAATAGCATACAGTTTACCGTTAATAAAATACCGC
>BOBI01000257.1 GCA_026002305.1 Spirochaetia bacterium | reverse complement strand
AAGCAATACTTGATGTAAGTTTTAAACAATTTGAAGTTAATAAACCAATAAATCTTAGGGGAAATAAAACTTTGAAAGACACTGTAACAATGAACGTCATTTATGTTAAAGAACAAACAGATAAAGATATTATCCAGTAAGGTTATAGTTATATGTTATTATATAATAACAACTTAGTCAATACCCCAATTACTAAAGACTACTAAGAAAGTTATAGAAAACATCTATTCCAGTTGAATAAAGGCTACATAACTGGTTACATTACGATATTTTCAGTAGTATTAAACCATACAAAACACCCCTAAACTTGCCGCAATTGGCAAGAACAAAAAAATATTACCCGCAGACCGGAGCTGCGCTCCGGCATTTTTTTAAAAGGTCAAAATTGCTTACGCAATTTTCCCAAATCATTTCGTGGCAACAGCGGCATTGGTTCTGCAAGTGCGCTGCTTTCATCGGCAGACACGGCGCACCCGCTGTCCGCAAAATATTTTTCTAAGCGTTGCCGCCACACACAAGTTTTGCGGTCAGCCGATGCGCAGCCTTATCACTTCGCAAACCGCCGCCTTCATCACAAATACAAAAGCATTTATGCGGTATAGGTAAACCTGATCATAAAAACCGCAGAGCTGCTACGGCTTGCAGCCTACGCAACACAGCGGCTTTTCTCTTGGCATATAGCAAATGTAATTTGCATTTTTAAAACGTAATTTACACAACCGGCGTTACGCACTACAGGCAGCGGATTGTCGGCTGTATAAAAATTATGCAACGGTGAATGTGCGCCCTGCCGTCCGTTGCTTTATTTCGCCGCAGCCTTCCGCGCTTCACGCCTTGCCGTTTTATCGGCTTTGTAAAACTCTATCTGCATTTATGCAACCCCCTTCACTGCGGAAGCAGCAATTCTAAATTTACCCCGGCTCAACCAAACCGCCGTCCGTGTAGAGAAAAATCAGGAAGGCTTGCCATGAATCATGGTAAGCATAACGCAGGCAAAATCGCATGGCTTCAAAAAAAGCTACACGGGTTGAGCAAGAAGCACGCGCTTTTTGAAAATCAATATCACAGTAAGCTAAAATAGTGTGAAATTGAAATGCAATCAAATTGAGAAGGAAAAATATTTCGGCAGCATGTTCTTTTCCATGGAGCCTGTAACAAAGTTTGTGTAAATAGCCAAAAGATGGTAGAAAAACATAAGGAGATATTATGGCTAGGACACGGACAGTTAGAGAGAAGGATTTAATCGACAAAATCCTTGACGTGGTGGAAGTCAAAGGACTGAGCCGGGAGGAAGTCCTCGGGTCTTGGCGGATTGTTGAAACAGCTGACAGGTCGGCTCCCGGGCAAGATTCTGGAGGCCGAATTGGAGGAACCTCCCGGCTACGGGAAAAACTCCAATGCGGGGGATAACAGCGGAGACAGCCGGAACGGCTACAGCGAAAAGACGGTGTTGACCGAGAACCGGAGCGCGGTCATCAAAGTGCCGCGAGACCGGAACGGGACATTCGAGCCGCAAATAATACCCAGGTATGAAAAACGTGTGCCGCTTTTCAACGACCAGATTATTTCGATGTACGGCTTTGGGATGAGCGACCGCGACATTAAGGCGCACCTGGAACAGGTGTACAATGTTGAGGTATCGCCTGAACTGATA
>BOBI01000256.1 GCA_026002305.1 Spirochaetia bacterium | reverse complement strand
ATTATTATCAGCGAATACACATACAATTTGCTGCAAGATAAATTTATTGTAGAAGAGATGAAAACCGTTCACGAAAATGGCGTGCCTGTAAAAACTTATGCGGTAATCAATGTAAAAGACCCGGTTCTTATGCAAAAAATATTTCTTGATATTAGCAAGATTCCGCGTATAAATATGGTAATAGCATCACGGTATATTGGATTGGATGGGCCAAAAAAATTATCCGAAGTTAGAAAACTTTTGAATATTCCAAGTGTAGATTTAAGCACTGTTAATGTTGATGAAGAAGAAAAAAAATATTCGGTGAGCAGCAAATGAAACAAAAAAAGCATAACAATGTTATTTTATCAATTCTTGTTGTTCTCGTTTGCCTTGCGGGTGCTTCGGGCTGTGCGTATTTATTTTACAACAGCCTAAACACAACACTTACAAAAGCTGACAGCACACTTAAAGGAAAAATCGAATGGAAAAACCATGCGGTGCAAAGGCGTTTTTCAGATCGTTTTGTATGGAATAGTGTAGTAAACGGATCACCGGTTTACGACGGCGACCTTATCCGCACAGATGCTCTTGCGCAGGCATCCATTATACTCGAAACAGGTATATCAATTGATATGCAGGAAAATTGTTTAATTCAGATCACAACGGATAAATGGGGCAGGTTAAATCTCCAATTTCTAGGCGGCGATATAGCCGTTAAAACACAAAAAGAATCTGTGTTTATAAATAAAGGTAATAAGCGATTAGAAATAAAATCAAACACATCTGTACGTGCGGTAGCGGAAAGTGCGGATAAGGATATTTCGATTACAGTTGACGAAGGCTCCGCAACACTGACACAAGGTGATATTAAACAATATATAGAATCGGGCGCCGTCATTAATGTAGATTCAAATGGAAGTGTGCTGTATAAAGAAACCGTTACACTTCGAAACGTTTCCGCGCCTGTTCAACAAATAGAAACAGAAGACAGCACCACTCCTGTTAATCTTGAATGGAAATCGAATGGCGGGAAAGTACGGCTTGATGTATCAAGCGACAGCCGTTTTTCAAATGTATATTACTCAAGAGTACAGGATTCAAACAGCGCCGATGTATCACTGCCGCCGGGTTTTTGGTGGTGGCGTGTTGTTCCGCTTGATTTAAACGACAGCGGATCAGCAGAAGGCAGAGTGGTTATTAATTATGTTGAGTCGCCGAAACAAATAATAGAGCCTATTACATCTCCTGTTGTATTTAACTATCTTACAGAAACAAAACCCATTAGTACAATTACTGAAATTAATATGCTTCAGGCTAAACAAGAAGAGCCCTCCTCAACACCAACACCAACACCAACACCAACACCAACACCGTCCCCTTCGCCATTACCGCCATTACCAAAGCCGCTTGCTCCGTTACCGGCGCCGCGCCTTTTAGAACCGCCTATGGAACTTAATCCTGAATCATTCAAAACAAATAAGAATGTAACATTTAGATGGACAACTGTACCGGGCGCAAGGGCATACGTTTGGAGCTTGCAGAGCGGCGCAATGCAAACAAGCGTAATTGTCCGGGAAACCAGTTTTGTTTATGATGCATCAAAAATATCCAACGGCACGTATACATGGCAGGTGGAAGCCTTACGCGGCATTCCAACGGGAAATAATATTATAGAC
>BOBI01000255.1 GCA_026002305.1 Spirochaetia bacterium | reverse complement strand
AAGAAGGCTACTGGACACAAAAACATATTACTTGGATGAAAGCAATCATATTTGAAAGCATATTGGACAAAGAGGTTTTTTCCGAGTATCTGAGTTACATAGAAACAATGAATGAAAGAGTTGCTAGTGTTCTGTCCAATACAGACACAGTAAAACAGATTTGATATAATAAAAGATATGAAGAAAGAAGTATTACCCCAGCTAAAGGACCGGGACAAAAAAATAATGGAGAATATACTTGCCGCAGGAAAGATAGAACATAAATTTGCAGTACGTATTCAAACTGTTTTGCATAGAGCAGATGGAAAACCGACAAATAGTATTGCCGAATTTTTCGGTATTATTCCTTCAACAGTAAGCAATTATGTAAAACGGTATAACTCAGGCGGTGTTGAAGCACTGATAAGAGATAAAACCCGAAAGCCCGGGAAAGAACCAATTTCAGCAGAAAAGAAAACAGAGCTCATAAAGATAGTCTGCACTGAAAAACCAAAAGCCGCAACGCATTGGAGTGTGCGCTCTTTGGCAAAACGTTTAGGAATTGGAAAATCAAGTGTGAATACTATTTTAAGAGAAAACGGTTTAAAACCTCATATATCACAAAAGTTTGGATTTAGCACTGATAAACAATTTGAAGAAAAACTAAAAGATGTTGTTGGATTATACATGAATCCGCCTGATAATGCGATAATTCTTTGCGTAGACGAGAAATCGCAGATACAAGCTTTGGAACGGAGCCAACCGATATTACCGATGTTTCGCAATGTTCCTGAAAGACAAACTGCGGATTATCACCGGAACGGAACGACAACACTGTTTGCCGCATTAGATGTTCTAACAGGAAAAGTTATTGGAGACTGTAAAGACAGGCATACCGCAAAAGAGTATCTTTCGTTTCTAAAAAAATTAAACAGGGAATGTGAGAAAGGAAGAGTTCTACACATTATTGCGGATAATTATTCGACACATAAAACAAAAGAAGTAAAGGAATATCTTGAAAAACACAAAGATCGTTTTGTAACACATTTCATACCGACACATTCATCATGGTTAAATTTAGTTGAACGCTGGTTCGCTGAAATAACAAACAAAAGAATTCGCAGGGAAAGTTGGAGTAGCGTTGCAGAATTAATAGACGCAATAAAAATATTTATCAAAGACTGGAATAAAACCGGTAAACCGTTTATTTGGAAAAAGACAGCAGATAACATTCTTACAACCATTGAAAAATTAAAGACAGGTTACGCCATTTGATTTGGACAGAACACTAGGCGGTGAAAGACCGCTACACGCTTGGTAGTAGGAAGTGTTAGCTAACGGCAAGGGTGTCCACCGCGAGGTGGAATCTGAAGTAAGCCGGAGGCAAAACCTCGAACCGACGAACAGAAACCGCATATAAGGCATATACGGGGCGGACGAGTTTGCCAAACAAAACGAAGTCCAATACTACCCGAACCCTGTGGTGTAAATGCGGCGGTTACATGAGGTGAAAGTGATCAGCTCTTACCAGAGGAGGTCTTGCAAATACCTTGTACTGTACTGCCTAAGCGGAACTTGCCGTTTTTAACGGTAGCTTATTAGGTGGTTCGGAGCGCGGCGGTTTGGTTTTGCCAGTAGCTCCGTCTGTTAATATTTGCAGTATGCAGTTTTTCCCTGCGC
>BOBI01000254.1 GCA_026002305.1 Spirochaetia bacterium | reverse complement strand
CATATTCAGGCGGATGCGTTAATTCGGAAGGTGCAAGTATGATGATACGCTCCGCTCCGGCAGCGCGCGCGATGGCCGCCACCCAAGATGTCGAGGCGACAATCTTTTTTCCATCTCCGCCGGACGTATCCGAACTTGCATCGCGGGAACCGCCCGCAAAAGCACAATGAAGCGCCGCGCAAAGAAAAATACCGCATAAAAGTCTTTTCATTTTGAACTCCATTTTCTTGCCCATTTGCAAACCTAATCCAAATTCGACACCACCGCCAAAAAGTTTGCATAAGACTTTGAGATTTTGCAAAAAGCAATCGTTTAGGAGTTCATCCCCGGATAAACCAACTTCGTGCTGGTACTATAACCCTACCACAAAAATTTACCCCTTGCCTACCTCACGCCGCCCTCATGTAAAAATCTTATCGTGTAACAAAATAGCTTTGCGTCCACAGCCCACTTGACAAAACTTTATTCCCGTTGTAATTTAACCTCATAGCTGAAGCTTTTAGACTTTTAGAAACAAAAATTTCATTTCGATAGAAACTAACCACGAAGGTTACAAAATCGTCTGACCTGTAAAAGAATTTTCAGGTGAAGCGGTATTATGGGGCCATCGTGGTTTTTTTATATACCTTGCCCCAAAAAAATTTATAAGGGGTTTTCCATGAAACAAATTATTTCTAAAACCGGTATCGCCGGTTGCATGTCGGTGCTTGCGGCTGCTATTGCCGCAGTGTTGTCTTTAACGGTACTTGGCTGCGACAATGGCACAAGCGCAACCAAACTTAACGAATGTGCCATAACAGCGTTTGTGCTGCCGGATATATTAGGCGATATTGCAGGCGATATAGATCAAGCAAAACGTGACATTATTTTAGTTGCACCCGGGGAGCATTACCGCTCTAAGACCAACAATCATAGTCTCGTCCAGAGCAAGCGTTAGCCCTGCTTCCGGCGCGGCAACCGATTTTACAAATCCTGTAACTTACACGGTAACAGCGGAAGACGGCACAAGGCAAACTTACACGGTAACAATTGTCCGCGAGGCAACGGCCCACTTACCGAATGCTGTATGGGGTGGTGAAACGCCGCGTCCTGACGATTGGATTACGATGGCGTTCAAAACACGCGGACGTGTATTTACAGCAAACGCAATTGATAATTCAAAAACGAATTCATGGTTTACTTACGACAGCGCCGCAAAAACAGGAAAAATATTCGGACACACAGGCGCATGGGCGCCGGGTGAATTCACTTACAATGATAGTAACAAAGAACTAATATTTTCTAACTACGGCGGGCACGGCAATCCAAGAACATTCAAGCATCAGCGCGATTCCAGCTACAATGTGAACAGCTCATTTCCCTACGCCACAGGAGCGCTTCCTGCGGGTCGCTTGAACACTGTCTGGGGGGGAGCAACTCCACAGGATGGCGGTCATGGATGGGTAACAATCACTTTTCAGGCGAATGACAAAGTTGTATTTTCATTTATTTCCGACAACACAACAAATCTTTGGACTGTCGTAGCGAACACCGATGGTGCGACGAGTGGTCAATATCCACACATACTAAGCGAAAGTAACGCATCATGGATGGGCCCTTTCAAAATTGATCCGGCTAGTAATACGCTTGTATTTAATGCTTGGATGGGAGGAGAACGCACT
>BOBI01000253.1 GCA_026002305.1 Spirochaetia bacterium | reverse complement strand
CTTCTATTGTCCTGTTATTTACAATTTTGTTCACTTGATAACTTCCGTCCACCCATAGATACAAACGGTAGTATGATTCTGTATCACGGTCGGCGCAAAAAAGTATACCATAAGGTATATCGGGCGATCCGCTTTTTTTAATTGCGGCAGCTTCAAAAACATTTGGATTGGGCAGGGGATTTTCAGTATCAACAAACGTTGTAAATGTATCATAGTTTCTTAAATCATTTGTGTAATACTCCCGAAAACCATCTTTAGTGGTCGTAAAACTTCTTGTTTCCGACACATCAAAGTAAAAGGAACATGATGTAAAAAACATCAACGGCAGAACGGCAAAAATAAATTTTTTCATAAGGTCTCCTTGTATATATAGTAAATGAAATGTGCTTAAAGGTTTAGCCCCTCAATTCCTTTATTGTCACCAACTTAAAAAGTTATCGTAACAACTGTTCCTTGATCACCTGAGCTTTTCAGCGCTATTTTCCCTTTGTGGAGCAGGACAATATGCTTTACGATAGCAAGTCCAAGTCCTGTTCCCCCTGTTTTTTTTGAGCGGGATTTATCCACCCGGTAGAACCGCTCAAACACACGGCTTTGAGCGTTCTCGGGGATACCAATTCCGGTATCGGCAATAGCGATTTCAATCTTATCCTCAAATTGGGAAACATTGGCTTTTACTGTTCCGCCGGGTTTGTTGTATTTTATGGCGTTATCAATCAGGTTATAAAACATTTCATATATCATAGAGCGCCCGGCCGACATTGAGGCATTGCCGCAGATACTCACCGTAACCCTGTGTTCAGAGGCTTTTAACGAAAGCGCTTCCGCCGCTTCGGCGGCAATGGTAGCAAGGCTCACCTCTTCAAAGGTTTCGCATCCTGTGTTCTCGTCCAGTTCGGAGATTAGGATAATATCCTCGATGAGCGCTATCAAACGGGCGGCTTCATCTTTAATCTTTCCGAAAAACTCATGTTTATCGCTTTCCTTAACGATACCGCTATACAGCATTTCCGCATGGCCGTAGATGCTCGTAAGCGGCGTTTTTAACTCATGCGACACATTGGCTGAAAACTCCCGCCGCATTTGTTCAGCCGCCATTTTCTCGGTTATATCGAGAAACAGTATAATAGCGCCCGAGTCTGTTACCGGGCTAAAAAACACACGATACGATTTGCCGGAACGCCGGATGCTGAGTTCGCTCCGCTTGCCGGATAGCGCAGCCCTCACTTGTTCCAGCAGATCAATGTCCCTTACCAGCTCCAAAATATTTTTGCCGTCCATAGCGGTATCCGTTTCAAAAAGAGCCGCCGCGCTTTTGTTGACAGAAAGGATAATGCCCTGCCTGCTTACCAGTATAATGCCCTCACTCATACTGTCCATAATTGCGCTAATCGTACCCGCGCGGCTTTGCAAATCCGAAAACTGCGCGGCAATACGCTCACGCTGCTGCTCAATAGTCCTGATGAACGGGACAAGCTCATCATAAGGCGGGATAGATTCCGTGTTTAGCCCCATGTTTATATCGAGGTTATTTATGGGCGCAACAATTCGTTTTGTAAGATTTCCCGCCAATAAATAGCCGATGATAAGAATGACAAAAATAATACAGATAACCGCGGGCAGCACGCCTCTGAACATTCCCCAAATACTATTTGTTGTCTTTGCTATACGCAATAGAGAGCCATCCGCTAA
>BOBI01000252.1 GCA_026002305.1 Spirochaetia bacterium | reverse complement strand
AGGGCGGATAAAAATTTCTTCATAATATCTCCAGAATGAACAAATCCCCGGGTGTAAACTATTGGTGTATGCTATTAGTATAGGCACAAATTTAATAAAAAACAAGTAAAATTTGCAAAAACCCGGTAGTTTTACTTTTAGGAAAACCACCGACCTCACAGAGGCAAAAAACTGTGCCTGGCACCAAATTTCAATTTGTGGTTAAAAGTAAAATTGCTGGCAAGCGCACTAATTTTGCAACTGGCTCAATTGTTAATTGATCTTCCCTATGTTAGCGTCAAAGGCGTTTTTCCTGCTTTTGTAAAAAAGGTGGCGTGCGGCTTATGCGGCATGTTCACTTTGGCTACATTGTCCGACAAAAGCAGAGGTGCATCCAGTTCTGAAATTGGTACTATGATGCAAACGCTCGCAGGTTCCATTGCGGAATGGATGGCATAGCGGGTAAACTATACTACATCAACGTTTTTAGCACCGTAATTGCAATTTCGCCTAACACAGTAATGTCTTCGGCACTAAAGGCTGCAGGAAAGTTGTCATCAAATAGGATTTGCGCGGATGTGGGGAATTCGTCGTCGCCCTCCCAAATAATTATGCTCATAAACAAGCCGTTTATAAATTCAAACCGCCATGCGGCATTGCCCGATAATTTTTCTGCTTTAAGCTGTTTGTGTGTTTCAAATATTTTGTTAAATGCCTGAATATTAGCACCTGCCATGCGAGCAACCCGTTTAATGCAACGACCTTCAAAATTGCGAAAGTAAACCTCGCCCCAAGGAATCTCACGGTAGGAAAGCTGCTTACCGGTACTTGCCTGATATTTTCCTTCGCACAAATACCGCAGAACCAAAACCCGCCGCGCTTCGTCACTGACAACGCCTTCAGTTGTTAAATCGTTCATTTCAAATTTAGGAAACGCAATTTTATAATCCGTTCCCATAAGGCGCACCGAAAAATATTTTTTGTCGGAATTATATGAAACATTACAACGCCCGACAATTTCATCCGGATCAAGTCCGGCATAAATTTTAGAATAATGCGCTTCCGCGTGCTCTTTCCAGTCTTTAATATCAGTTTTTACTGTTTTTTCCATGCTTACCCCACATCACTTACAAGATTATTCATAATATATTCACGCCGCAGCGGCGTGTTCTTGCCCATATAAAAATCCAGCACCTGTGGAACTTTTTTCAGCGTCTCGATTGAAACAGGAACAAGCCGGATATTTTCATCAATAAATTGACCGAATTCTTTCGGACTTATTTCGCCCAATCCTTTAAACCGCGTAACTTCACTACCAGCGCCTATTGCCTTTATCGCCTCGTTGCGTTCTTTTTCATTATAACAATAATGGGTTTCTTTTTTATTGCGAACGCGAAACAGCGGAGTTTCTAAAATAAAAATTTTCCCGCCGGTAACAAGCTCTTCAAAATATAAAAGAAAAAATGTAAGCAGCAAATTGCGTATATGGAAACCGTCAAAATCAGCATCTGTAGCAATAACAATTTTCGCATAACGCAGACCGGTTATATCGTTTTCTATACCAAGCGCCATCATCAGATTGTAGAGTTCCTCGTTTTTGTAAATTGCCGTTCGTTTTTTTCCGTGCATATTTTCCGGTTTGCCGCGCAGCGCAAAAATCGCCTGTTTCATGACATCGCGGCTGGACACCATAGAACCGGCGGCGGAATCGCCTTCGGT
>BOBI01000251.1 GCA_026002305.1 Spirochaetia bacterium | reverse complement strand
CGCAGGGAAAAACTGCATACTGCAAATATTAACAGACGGAGCTACTGGCAAAACCAAACCGCCGCGCTCCGAACCACCTAATAAGCTACCGTTAAAAACGGCAAGTTCCGCTTAGGCAGTACACTTTTAACAAAATATATCATTTAACTGCCCCCATCACTATTGCCACTATTGTCGCTGTTACCGTTAGCCCCGCTGTTATTCCCAAGCCGATCTTCAAGTATTTTGACTGCTTTTGCAATTTCTCGTAGTCTTTCCGGAGTGCCGCCGACTCCGTTGATACTATGTTCAAGGATGCTTTTAAGCTGGAGATCGTCTGCTGATCTTTGCTGTCGTTCTCGATCAAGTTGTTCACCAAGTCCAACGCTTCTTGCAACTTCTGATTCGAGTTTTCCACGTTCCGCGCCTCTGCCTCTATTTGCTCCGATAATGAGTCCGCCGGTAAAGACTCCACCAAGAACAACGATAAATATAGCCCAAGCAATAACCGTAAACTGTTTTTCATTCATTTATTATCCTTTATATATACTTTAAGTATTTCCTTCTGCTGCTTAATATCGAGTAATGGTTTATCAAGGTGCACTTCTATTATGTCTAAAGTATCTTCATCGACAAAATAATACTTACCATCAAAAGATATAAGCTGTTTACTCATTTTACCAATTCCCTTTGTAAGTTAGCGATTTTAACCTTTATCAAACCTTTAATTATATTAATCTGCATTTAAATATCCTTTGTATAGTAAACAGTATTAAAAACTGGTGTTGAGGGGGCAGTACCTCCCGTACCACTGAGCATAGAAGCTCGACTATTGGTCCCATCTAAAGATACCGAAGAATAGTTTTTTGGCACGCTCCAAGGTCTAGAATAACCTGGGGAGGGAGAGGTATTAACTATCAAAGCGGCACAATTCCAGAACATATTTTGATAACAATTATTTCTAAGCGGTACTGTGGGGAATTCAGGGATGTATTCTATCAACGGACAATTCGAGAACATGTAGGTGTAACAAGATTCCATCATCGATGTGGCAGCCATAACCGTAGGTATTGATACCAAGGAAGTACAATAAGCAAACATAGAATCATAACAGGCGGTACCGCCCGCTAAGATCATCGCAGGTAAATAATTTTCTGGCACTGACGTTATAGAGGAACAATACGCAAACATAAGGGCGTAACAATTAGTTTTTAGGGTTATTGAAGGCAATTCTGGTAAAGTGGTTAAGGACGAACACCCATAAAACATACTATAATAGTCATGACCCTTTAAAGTTGTATTAGGTAGTTCTGGTGCTTCTATCAATGAATCACAATTATAAAAGAAATTAGCAAA
Organism: Spirochaetia bacterium; assembly: GCA_026002305.1. Classification (GTDB taxonomy): domain Bacteria; phylum Spirochaetota; class Spirochaetia; order Treponematales; family Breznakiellaceae; genus BNVA01. The sequence goes on along the minus strand of BOBI01000251.1, from coordinate 368 downwards.
GTTGTAATTGAGTCTGTTTGGTAGAAGTCCCTGTTCAACTGTTCCATAGTCAAGCAAGACATCAACATTTCCACTAACTCTGGTTTTTCCCCCAGTTGCGCTTGGGGTAAATACCCAGCGACCACCTGTTGTGTTATGCCCTACGACGGTGTTCCCTGTTCCTCTAAAATAAAGGGGATTAGACCCGGAACTGGTTGCGGTTGCTAATTTGGCTATGTCTTGCCAAGTGTCCTGATTATCGTAGTGTCCTGCCTACGATGAACTTGCCGTTATAGGGGATAGCGTATAAGGTGGTATACCAGAAGACCATAGGAGAAGAGTATGGGTACGAGGAAGAGGTATACCCCCGAGGAGAAGGTAAGCATACT
>BOBI01000250.1 GCA_026002305.1 Spirochaetia bacterium | reverse complement strand
GGTATCAATGGTTTTGCTGCTTCCCAGAAATCGTCGGTTATTTCCCATGATTGTTTTTGCCTCATACTTATCCCTCCTCCTTCTGTATCGGATGGGATTTGTTGGTTATTTAGGGATAAGCTCTTAATGGAAAAATTGATGAACTTGCCAACCGGGCAATTCGTGTTTTAGCCTTGGCTTCATGTGACAATAAAATTAGCGATGGCGCGCTGCCGGAAGGTGACTGGACACTGGTCGGTGTAGTCGGCATCCGGGATGAGGTGCGGCCCGAGTCCATCACCGCCATTGCGGAAGTGCAAAATGCCGGTGTACAGGTTGTAATGATAACGGGTGACCGCAAAGATACGGCTGTTGCCATAGCGAAAGAAGCGGGATTGCTCAATACTCAGGACGCGGTAGTGTTAACTTCGGATGAGCTGGCCCAATTATCGGACGAAGATATTAAGCAGAAACTTAAAAACATCCGGGTAGTAGCCCGGGCACTGCCCAGTGATAAGAGCCGCCTGGTACGCATCGCCCAGGAGCTTAATCTGGTGGTTGGGATGACCGGTGACGGGGTCAACGATTCTCCTGCGCTGAAAAAAGCCGATGTAGGTTTTGCCATGGGCGGCGGTTCCGAAGTGGCAAAAGAAGCAAGCGAAATTGTTATTTTAGATGATAATTTCAGTTCCATTGATAGGGCAATCCTGTATGGCCGGACCATATTCAACAGCGTTCGGAAGTTTATCATTTTCCAACTAACTATCAATGTAGCGGCAGTGCTAATTTCATTTGTCTCACCGCTATTAGGTATGGAAAATCCTCTTTCCATCACACAAATACTGTGGGTTAATCTCGTAATGGATACTTTGGCAGCAATGGCTTTTGGTGGAGAACCTGCATTGAAACGCTTTATGCAGGAAAAACCAAAGAAGAGAGACGAGAGTGTAGTAAACGGATATATGTGGCAGTCAATACTCACCGGAAGCCTACTAACATTTGGGTTAAGTTTATTTTTTATTTTGTCGCCATTTGCAAAAACATTTTTCCGGCCGGATGTGGATAATAAATATCTTCTAACAGGTTATTTTACGTTCTTTATTTTCATCTCTGTTTTCAATGCCTTTAATGCGCGAACTGAAAAACTAAATTTATTTGATCATATCGCTGCAAATAAGGGCTTTTTGCAAATACTCGCTATTATTGTAATTGTTCAGATATTGATGACATATTTCGGAGGCGTTGTACTGCGGTGCTTTGGTCTAAACCTGCGCGAATGGGCATTTGTGCTTGGTATAGCGATTCTTATTATTCCGATTGATTTATTGCGAAAAGCGATTCCCGGGTCGAGACTGCGACATGAAGAAAAAGTGCTTACGCGCTATGGGGTGAAGTGAAAAATGTATTTGTTACAGAGGGGGAATTAAACTATGAATAAAAGCAGAATCTTGAATACGTGTGCGATAGTGTTATTTGTGGTTTTCTTGACTGGATGCGCTAAAGAAGTCAAGACGCTTCCTCCATTCGACAAAAAGACGACTGCGGAAGAATGTGCTGTTTTAATCATTCCTAAAAACGCAAATGTCAAGCGTATTGATGGTGCGTGTGAATCACAAGTGATAATGTCACCCCTAAGAACCACGAGGGAAAATGTCACCCCCCGTGGTAGCTTAGGAGGGTGAAATACACTATGAGCAAAGAAGAACTGGGGCGGCTAACCCTGATCACCG
>BOBI01000249.1 GCA_026002305.1 Spirochaetia bacterium | reverse complement strand
TGCAAAACCTGTAATTAAAATTAAGCGCTTCTTTTTCTGACGTATTATTACAAGGATAAAAGCCGCAATAGCAGGCAATATCATTGCAAGCAGCCATTTATCACGCGGCAACACCGGTATAACAAAATTGGAGACCACAAGTTATTATTTGAATGATGATGTTACAAGCAAAAAGGGTATTTCCGGTGTTACAATAACCATTCCGAATGAGGTTTCATTCCCAATGACAGTAAAAATTGAGATCAATAGATAATTGAGATTACGATATAATCAGGGAGAAAAGTGAAAAAGATAATAGGGCTAATTTTTTTATTTTCCGTCGGTTTTATGGGTGTTTATGCACAAGATGATAATGCGGATGCTAAACAAAAAGGTGCGCCTAAAAAAGGCCCGCAGTTGAGTATTTTAGCAGGAGGTCTTTTTGCAGCTGACCTTTCGCAAATAAAAGCGGCGTCTAACGGCAGAGACTATATTACAGATATAAACGCGGTAGGCGGCGGAGGTTTTATCGGTTTTGACGCAACTTACTTCGAGGCCGCTGTTAGTTTGGAAGGATCGTCCTCTACTCTAAAGTATTCAGGCGGCTACCCAGAATCTACCGGAAACTATTTTCAGGCGTTTAATCTTGGTTTGTCACTATTGTGCAAATACCCGTTTTATTTTGGTAATATAGCCTTGTTTCCACTGCTGGGTTTTGAGTACAAAATCGTCTTATCGCAATCGCTTGACGGCGCCCAATTAAGCGACAGTTACTACAAAGACGTGCTGCTGTGTACAAAATCCGATTTCAATACACTTGCCGTACATTTTGGTTTGGGCGCGGACTTTGCAATTGCATCTAAAATTTTCCTGCGCGCGGAATTGCTCTGGGGCTTTAGAGCCCCAAACACCGATGACAACTACTATAAGGCTGTTGAGTACAACATTGATCCGGACGCGAATATTATACACTGGGCAAGCGTTCCCAAAATAAAAGTTGCCGCCGGTTACAAATTATAATCCGGCTGAATTATACCCGCATTGCCAAATACCGACTAACTCACCGAAACAATTTGCAAGAATAAAAATTCCTCTGTTATAATGAACATACTAAAGAGATTGGAGGTCAATTATGACGTACATTTTTAAAATGTTATCGATTGCCGCCTTCCCAAAAGGGGAGCCGTGAATGGGTAATTTGGTAAAGGCCAGGATGGCTTTGGATTGTAAGGAAATGAATCACACCTTTTTTGCGCACCGTCCGGTGCGGGCAATTTTAACTTACCACATAAAAATTCCTTTTTTTCAATGTCTCCGGGTTTCGTTAGGAAATTTAACACTTAGGTGTTCTAAAATATTTTTGGAGGAGTTTTTATGGCTACAAAGGAAATTCAAACCACCTGTTGTTACTGTGGCGCGGGTTGTCAGCTCTTGTTTACTGTTGATCAAACGGCAAACAAGATTCTCGACGTTCACCCCGTAGCGGGCAGAACAAACGATGGCAAAGCCTGTTTAAAGGGCTGGTACGGCTGGGATTATTTAAATGATCCGCAGATCTTAACAAAACGTTTGCGGGAACCTATGATCCGCAAGGGCGGTAAAAAGTCGCCGCTGGAAGTTGTAAGCTGGGACGAGGCGATTAAATTCGTGGCGGACAACTTTAAAAGAATCAAGGACAAATGGGGGCCGGATTCATTCCTGGTTGCAGCGTCGGCGCGGGGCCCGGGCAACGAAGC
>BOBI01000248.1 GCA_026002305.1 Spirochaetia bacterium | reverse complement strand
GGTTTGAAAATGATGATTGCCGCACGGAAATTCGCGGGCTTGACCGCTCGGCATTAGAAAAACTTAGCTCTGAAGGTAAAACGGTTTACGGACTGGATAGCGGATTTAAGAATTATTTTGATGTGTAGAGAAAGCGATAAGCGATAAGCGATAAGGAGGTTTATTTTGAAAAGTGAAAAACTTGCTGCAAATGACGGTATACAAATTAGTGATAAGCCTTGTTGGGAAAATACTTTTAAAGAATTATTTATCATACTTGGTAAACGTGCGCTTTCGCTGCCGTCAAAAATGTTAGGCTTTAAACCTCTGTGTTTTATGATCGCAACATGGCTTTTGTATAACGGAATGATCCGTGACTGGATTTGGTTTTGTGTTCTGGTTGCCGTATTGTTTGGTATTGTCGGCTTGAAAGTTGTTACAAGATGGCGCAGTAAAGACGAGGGGGCTGAATGATAACAGATTTTTTTAAAGGTGTGTTATGCGGTTTTTGCATAACACTTCTATTAGTCGGTTTGTTTGCCGGATTATACTTTTCGTATCAACGCGACAAACAAATAATACAAAACTTTGAGGTGCAAAATGAATTACAGATTATGCGGCAAGATTATTCTAATCGTAGTGCTGATGAATTCCTTAATGACAACGCCGATGTCCGCACGGCAGCAGACAGAGCCATTAACGAATTCGAGCGAAAACGAAACGAGGCAATGGAGCGAATTAGAAGTAGACGCATTGATTGACGATTTAACGGAAGCCGCACACGACGCGATAGAACAGGCGGCGGGTGAAGCGGCGAAAGCCGCAACCATCGCCGCATTAGAAAATCAGGCAAAGGCTTATGCGGAAATTGCAAGACTGCAAAAAGAACAAAACGAAACCAGGAAAAGCAATATCAGGAATTTGATAATCACAGGTTTGTCATGTTTTGTTGCCGGCGCGTTGGTAGGCGGCGGTGTAATTTATTCTATAGGGAGATAAAAAAATGAGAGAGAAAATTAAGGTAGGTGGTATGGTAACGGTTCGGGTGTTGGATAAAGACGGCAATGTTAAGCGCAATAAGCCGACATTTTTTAGAAGAATGTTACATATCGGCGGTAAACCGCTAGTATCGAAACATCACAACATTGTAACACGCACCGGGGACGCATTGATCGCTGATGCGCTCTTGCTTAACCCTAACAAAACAAAAGTATCAAGTGCATCGGGATTTATTCAAGTTGGAACAGGCTGGACAGGTAACAGCACAAAACTAAATACAAACTGCAATACTCCCACTGGCGCCGCAGAGTAATTAGACGATAACTACCCCGCATTAAAAGCGGAATGGGGAAGTACGGGTGATACTACTGTTTGCTATCGTGCAACATTTGAAGCGGGGAATTTGAACGCAAACGGTATCAACGAGGCGGCTTTACTCAACGGAAGCGGCGCGAGTGCGGCTTGTCTTGCTTACGCACAAATTACGCCGTCGGTAAATGTAACGTCAGCGGACACTTTGCAGGTGCTTTGGGAAATTACGATACTTGGACAGTAGCGAACATTGAAAGATAAAGAACACTATAAGTTTTTGCAGTCTGCTAATGATTTCCCTTGCGGTGTAACTCTTGGCGGGGAGCTTCCGGCATGGGAACTTTCCCGCTGGGAGGGTGCGCATAACGGATGTGAACAAATTGCACCTTCGGCAAAACTGCGTTTTGTTCCCGATGTGGAAGATGATTTTAGCG
>BOBI01000247.1 GCA_026002305.1 Spirochaetia bacterium | reverse complement strand
TTCTCCTATTTGTAATAGTGTTTCTGAAATGAATATGGGTAGTGCCCCTATTGATGACGGTAATTTTCTTTTAACAAAGGAAGAAAAGAATAATCTTATAAAGGCAGACCCTGCACTAAAAGAATTAATACATCCTTTTGTTGCAGCAGAAGAATTTTTAAATAAAAAAGAAAAATATTGTATATGGCTCTTAAACATACCTCCGTCAAAATTTCAACACTCAAAAGAAATATTAAAACGAATAGCAAATGTAGCCGAATATCGAAAAAACAGCAAACGGGAAGCAACACAAAAACGTGCATTGTACCCAACACTCTTTAGTGAAATACGTCAACCTGATTCTAACTATCTGTTAGTTCCCCGTGTTTCATCAGAACGTCGAAGATATATTCCAATTGGTTTTATGAAAAAAAATGTTATAGCCGGCGACACAACACTTGTTATTCCAAACGCAACGCTCTACGAATTCGGTATAATTACATCAACTATGCACATGGCATGGGTGCGTTACGTTTGCGGTAGATTAAAAAGTGACTATCGCTATTCTGCATCAATCGTTTATAATAATTTCCCATGGCCTAGCCCTTCTCCCAAGCAAATAGAAAACATAGAACAAGCCGCGCAAAATGTTTTAGATGTACGTAAGGAACATTCAAAAGATGCTCTAGCAGCATTATACAACCCGCTTACCATGCCTCCTGAATTAACTAAAGCACATAACAAACTTGACAAACTTGTCGAAAAAGCTTACGGCCGCACTTTTGACAACGACACCCAACGTGTAGCATATTTGTTTGAATTGTATCAGACAAAGACAGGTGAGTTGTTTGCCGAAACGAAAAAAACAGGCAGGGGGAGGAAGGCGTAGGGTATGCTGTTTTGAAAGAGTAGTGAAATATGGCGGAAATGGAAAACAAAAACATTGAAGCAACTGGTGTAGGAATGGCTATTTCTGATATAAAAACAAAATCGACAGATCTTTTAGCTATAAAATTAAGTCGCTTTCTTGACAGAAAAACAGGCCCAACAATGGAGCGTACTATTGCACGGGAGGGAATAAATAACAATTTCCGGTTCGCTACAGTAGCTGCTCCGTCTCCGAGAACCACCGGTCGGAAGCGTCCTATTTGTGGTGAGTACGGACACCGTTATTGAAAAAAAACCGGCAAAACGTTAAACTACCTATATGCCTGATACAAATAAAATATCCCGCGCGCAGGCGTGGGAGCTTTTGAAAAAATACAATAAAGATCCGTTCCATATCCAGCACGCTTTAACGATGGAAGGTGTTATGAAGTGGTTTGCCTGCGAGCTTGGCTTTGAAGCGGAAAAAGAATTCTGGGGCAATGTCGGGCTTTTACACGACATTGATTTTGAACAGTTTCCTGACGAGCATTGTAAAAAAGCGCCAGAACTGTTAACCGGCGCGGACGAAGCGCTTATCCATGCGGTGTGCAGTCATGGTTACGGGCTTACCGTAGATGTAAAACCGGAACACATTATGGAAAAGGTTCTTTTCGCATCCGACGAGCTAACCGGCCTGATATGGGCATGTGCTATAGTGCGCCCGTCGAAAAGCACGCAGGACATGGAAGTTAAGTCCGTCAAGAAGAAGTTTAAAACACCGGCCTTTGCCGCCGGTTGTTCCCGCGACGTAATTACAAATGGAGCCGCGATGCTTGGCTGGGAATTAGACGCCCTTATCGAAAAAACAATTCTTGCCATGCGCTC
>BOBI01000246.1 GCA_026002305.1 Spirochaetia bacterium | reverse complement strand
GAGTATGCTTACCTTCTCCTCGGGGGTATACCTCTTCCTCGTACCCATACTCTTCTCCTATGGTCTTCTGGTATACCACCTTATACGCTATCCCCTATAACGGCAAGTTCATCGTAGGCAGGACACACAAAGTGAGAAAGATTTTACCGTTACCCTAACTAGTGTAATGTAATTGACAAACATGTGAATAGTAAATATACTATGTTCATGGCTAAAGCATTAGTTCCTGCACTAGTATGTAGTCAACAATCAAACCGTGGATATAGCCGTTTAAGTTTAATTCTTGCATCGGCTGTAGTAAACCGCCAGTTGATCTTGCTTGCTTTCTGATTGCGTATTTTATTCCATGCCGCTGTTTCTTGTTTCATCTGTTCAATAGTCGGCACACGGTCGGAAAGTCCGTGACTATTGATCACGCTCAATTCAATCTCCGCCATATTCAGCCAACTGCCATGTTTGGGGGTGTAATGTATTTCCAGACGGTTGCGAATCCTGTTCGCCTCCAGCGGCTCAAAAGTCCCGTGGAGGGAAGCCGCATTATGAGTGTTCAGGTTATCCATCACCAGGATAATTTTCTCCGCATCAGGGAAATCTTCGTCAACTAATTTCCTAATCTGGTTTGCCCAATCCTGCCTTGTGCGCCGTCCGGTGATTTCCGCTCTTCGCCAACCAATGAGTGGGGCAGCGAACATAAATAGTTCACAAATACCATTCCGTACATATTCCGTATCAAAACATTCTGTCTTGCCGGGTTCCGCCGGTATCGGGCTCCGTGTTTCGCCTATTAGTTGTTTTGGGCACTCGTCCATACATACAAGGGGGCGTTTTTCATCTTCAGGCCGCGTGTATACATCTAACACATCTTCCATTGCGGCTACGAATTCGGCGTTTTGTTCCGGCGGTATGCACCATTCCCGTTTTTGCCAGGGTTTAAGTTCGTTTTTTTTAAAGTCTGACGAATCGCTTCATGTGATACTTTTGTATTATCAAGTGTTACAAATGTATCGCTTAATAAACGCAGACTCCAATGATCGTAACCGTCAGGTTTTTTGCCGCATACTAACGCGATAAGTCTTGCTTCATCCGCACCTTGAATTACTCTCTGCCGGTGCCCTTTAGGCTTTCCTTCAAGTGTTATTTCAAAACCTTCTTCGACAAATCTCTGACGCAGACCTTCTATACCGCGCCGGTGCATATCGGTTCGTTCAGCTATTTCAGCGTCTGTCAGGTTATCATCGGCAAGCAATAATGCCTGCGCCCGCTTGCGCTTTTGTGCGCCATGTTTGCCTTTGTTGAGTATGCCCCGAAGAATCTCCCGCTCTTCCCGGGTCAGCGTTACACGGTATTTCTTTATCATAGTTCCCTCCCGTTGGTACTGTGACTGTCATCTTAACATATTCCTTTCACGTATTCAATATTGACTGCCTACTAGTAGATTATGAAAAAGAAAACGGAGTGAACTTATTTGATGAAATGTTTAAGAAGTTAACAAAAGCGCAGTGCCTGGAGTTTGAGGTAAGCGGTAAACATATACGAATGGACAGCAGGTTACCCGGAAGCAATATAGCGTGGATTAGCCGGTACGGGATAGTACATGAGACGATACGAATATTTTATCGGGCAAACGGGAAGTCGCCGACTGATATAGCGGAGTATTTAGGGATACACATCAATTCAGTAGCAGCATTTGTCAAACGTTATAATGTGGCAGGTCTTGATGCACTATTGCATGATAAGACTCGGAAACCCGGAACGCTGC
>BOBI01000245.1 GCA_026002305.1 Spirochaetia bacterium | reverse complement strand
TTTGGTCGATGTCAACGGCGGCAAGCTCGTACTCCACGACGGGATGATTAAGGAACATGGATCCCGTTACGGCGGCGGGGTAAGCATTAGCAACGGTACGTTTATCATGAACGGCGGCTCAATAAAACGCAATAATTATAGTGAAATTTCTGAATTTTGTCATCAGAATACCGAACCGGTATTTATTACAAAAAATGGGACTGGTGATTTAGCGGTAATGAGCATTGAAACGTATGAATTACTCAACGGCAGACAACAATTGTATTCTTTATTGGAAAAAGGACTTGACCAGGTAAAAACTGGTAAGACACGTCCGTCAAAAGAAGTAATGGAGTCAATTAAAGAAAAAATGGGATTTTGAAATGTTTGTGTCTGTTTATACTGATGCTGCAACAATTACCATTCATGCGGATGATAACTGCCTGTTGGCTCCGTGATATTGAATGTATCCCCCGACGGCTCGATTACATAAAAGCCTTTTTTAAAGGCATAGGTTTTCTCTATGTCGCCGAAAACAACCCCCGCAATAGCGCCCAGATATTTCCGTTTATCATCATGCAAATCCGCATACCTGCGTAGTTTTTCCATGCGTTCAATATGATCGTCTATATCGCCGGTCTTAACTTTGGTCTTGGTTTCAACAGCCATCACCTTGTCGCCGTTTTCCAGAAAAGCGTCAACTTCGGTGGAAATGTTGTGTTTTACGCTTTTGATTACCTTACCGTGGTTGCTTTGTTCAAATTCAAAGCCCAATTCCCGGAATTTTGCCACGAGGTTGGGTACGACCATGTGTTCAACCACTTCACCGAAGCGGTTGGTAAGCTCTCCAACCCGTTTGTCGGTTTCTTTCATCTGTTGAGCGTTCTCTTTGACAATGCGGTCGGTCTCTTTCATCTGTTCCCGGGTTTCCATCAATGCCGCCCAAACCTTCTCAAAAGTCAGCCCCTCGCCCATTGCTTGTGTTGTCTCCATATTTTACTCCTGCCTTGAATATACACCATTACCGCCGTTCCGGCAAATGCACCTCTGCTTTTGTCGGGCAATTAAGCCAAAGGGCACATGCTGCACAACCCGCACGCCGCCCTTCCTGTAAGCGCAGAAATGAATTACCGCGCGCAAACAGCGCGCGGTGGTAAACCAACGCCGCCCAAAAAAAAAGCCCCGCGCCGTTTTTTGGCGCGGGGCTTGGGTTGGCAGATGGTTTTATTCGCGGGCAACTTTCCCCGCATTAAAATACAAAGCCATGGCTAACGTCTATGGGTTTGGTAGTCCGCTCTTGTTGACGAAATGGCTGTAATCATCGCCAACGTTATTGGGGGTATTATCCTCTATGTTGCCGCCATTGTAAGTAATTGTACTACAGTATTGATGTATACCTATTCCCCCTCCGCTCAAGCTTGACTTATTTCTGGCGATAAGGCCGTTATTGATGGTACAATCGCCGGTATTGAGGTCAAACTTCACACCGCCACCAGAGCCATTGTTCGCAATGTTATCCACAATCTCGCCGCCGTTCATGGTAAACGTACTGCCCAGGCCGGTAAACAGCGCGCCGCCGGTGGTTCCTGCTGTATTACTACTTATCGTGCCGTTGTTCATCGTGAATTTGCTATTATTAATTAAATATATCCCGCCGCCCATTTCTCCTGAATTATTGCCTTTTATTGAGCCGCCGTTCATGATAAACGTACCGTTGCTAATGCTTACCCCGCCGCCGTAACGGGATCCATGTTCCTTAATCATCCCGTCGTGGAGTACGAGCTTGCCGCCGTTGACATCGACCAAA
>BOBI01000244.1 GCA_026002305.1 Spirochaetia bacterium | reverse complement strand
GACCCACGGGTCTAATGATTTAGCAAGCTGAAGGGCAAGCACCTGTAGATCGGGCTCGGCAATGGTGATGATAACGCCCATCAAGAAACTTATGCCAAACGCCAGAAAGACATTCTTTCCTTTGGTAAGCTGTGCGCCTATACCTTCGCCCATCGGTATCATCGCCATATCGGCGCCGAGTGTGAAAAAGCCCATACCTATAATGAGAAGCGCCGCTCCGCATAGAAACATCATAATGACGCCTGCGGACAGCGGAACAAAAATGATGCTGGCGATAATTACGATAGCCGTAATAGGCAGCACCGACGTAAACGCCTCCATAATTTTTTCTTTCAAAACTTTGTTCATACAAGGATAATAAATTACTTGGAAAATTAGCGCAATATGACGCATTGCCTAAAAAATAATCCGGACGAAACTGTCGGGTTGCCCGGCAACAAAATCCAGCCGAAATCAAGCCGCACCGCTTGCGGCGTTTCTTATTTTTTAAATTTCTTCTTAAAAAACAAAGAAACCTCCCGCGCCGCCTGAATTTTTACCAGCCGCGCAATTTGTATGATTGCGGTATGCTTGGCATAAAATAATCTTTCTTGAACATTTTTTTATTTGCGGTATATCTATTATACATAACCTGATTTCCCGAATCCCATGTAGTGTCTATTATGTAGCCGGTACCATCAACTATGACCATATTGTAAGCATGTCCAATATTAGGTGCTGAATGATCGCTTATCATATAGGTATCAATTCCTGCGGCAGTTGCTAAATTATGGAACAGAATAGCATACTCTAAACAAACGCCTCTTTCTCGTTCAATTATTTGTCCCAAAGTATATTCACGGTTTCTATTGCTATAAGCCATCCATTCTAAGTAATCGTGATCATACGCAAATATATCCGCTACCCAATCATGTATCATACGTACTTTCATAAATTCATTGGGTTCTTTTTTTGCCATTGCAACAATTTCTTTTTCCGATGTTTTGTTATAGTAATAATAAGGCAACGATGTGTATTTTACATTGTTCACAGAATTCACATCGGGGTAACCTTGATATTTTTGAATAAAAGTATTTCGCTCCGAATAGGAGTATATGGTAAGCCTTCTTCCTTGCCGTTCAATGTCTCTAACGGTACTTTGATACAATAGTTCAACTTTTTTAAGTTCTTCTGGCGTTATAGTTGGATGGTATACAAATTGCGGTTTAGGCGCCGGCGCCGGCGCCGGAGGTTCAGGCGGCGGCGGAATATATGGTTTACCAAATGCAAAAGAAACGCCTACAGACAAACGATCCGAATCATTTTTATAAAAGTTGTATTTGTATTCTCCAAAAATTCCAAAGTTTTTAAAAAATATTTTTGCGCCAAACACAGCGTCCATGGTAAATTTTAAACCGCCATCTTGGGACGCTTTATTATTTATGTTGGTATCATCAGTAGTATGTGGCCGCCAATTAAATGATATTCCGGCAAAAGGGAATATGTGAAAAGAGGAACCTCCAAAGTCATACCCATATAGTGCCGATAAACCAAAATCTGTAAACAATTGAAAAGCGCCGTTAGAATACAGCGCCAATTCGGGCCTTAATGCGAGGTTGCCCCACCGCCTCATATAGTAAATCCAACTATAGCTTAAATCTACCGAAAAATCATTTTCATTTACAGATGAAAAACCGTCTTTATTGTCCGTGTTTTGGTTTAATACCGCGCAGCTTGCTGCGCTCTTCGGCGTTAAACCAAAACACACGTACAATCATTTCCTATACAACGACAGCTTTTTGAAAAAAAGCTGATACCGCGTGGCT
>BOBI01000243.1 GCA_026002305.1 Spirochaetia bacterium | reverse complement strand
AAAAGAAAAATTTGATTATGTAACACGACCTTTGCTGGAAGAAATAATACCTAAAAAACAATCTGTAAAAAGACATTTTGGTGTTCACGGTTATTTTACACGGCAGTCATGGGATATAGTCAGTGCGTATATAAAAAATTTTAGTCAACAAGGCGACCTCGTGCTTGACCCATTTGGAGGTAGTGGTGTAACTGCTGTAGAAGCCCTAATGTGTGATAGAAAAGCGATTAGCATTGATATAAATCCAATGGCGGTATTTATGGTTCAATCTCTTTTGGCACCTATAAATATCAATAAATTCTCAGATGCTTACAATAGGGTAAAAATGGAATATCAAGAAAAAGAACCGCACACAAAAACCGATATTGAAAAAATAGTTACCGAATATCAGGGACCAAGGAATTTTATATTACCAAAAGGTTCTGACGTGGAAACAGTATCAGAATTATTTACTTTTAAACAAACAGCACAACTTTCGTTATTAAAAAACATAATCAGTAAAGAAAAAGATAAAAATAATAGAAATGTTCTTATGCTTGCTTTTTCGAGTGCTTTAAACAAATATAATCTAACATTCCATTATACAAGAAGCATGGGCGGTGGCGATAGCGCGGTCTTTAGATATTATCGCTATAGAATAGCACCAGATCCGGGTGTTACAAATTTATTAAATGTTTTTGAAATAAAATATAAAAAAATTCTTGCAGCAAAACAAGAAATCGACACCCAGTGTTTTGTTAACCATAAAACAGTTACAGAGATGTTCAACGACGCACAAATTATAAAAGGCAGCGCTACAGATTTATCATTCATAAAAAACGAAAGCGTAGACTACATATATACAGACCCGCCTTATGGCAAAAAAATACCATATCTTGATTTATCCGTTATGTGGAACGCTTGGTTAGATTTAGACGTAACAGAGGAAGACTATAATTTAGAAGCCATAGAAGGCGGCGAACATCATAAAACAAAAGAAAATTACAATGACCTTATCGCGAAAAGTATTGAAGAAATGTACCGTGTTTTAAAATTTGATCGTTGGCTTTCTTTTGTGTTTGCACACAAAGACCCTGAATTTTGGCACTTGATAATAGAAACCTGCGAAAAATGCGGTTTTGAATATGTTGGAGCTGTTCCACAAAAAAATGGACAAACAAGTTTCAAAAAAAGACAAAATCCATTTACGGTATTATCAGGACAGTTAATAATAAATTTTCGCAAAGTCCGTTCTCCAAAAGCTGTTTTAAAAGCAAATCTTGGAATGAACATTGGCGAAATAGTCATACAAACAATTGAAGGAATAATTGCAAAAAACGATGGGGCAACACTAGAAGAAATTAATGACGAACTAATTATAAAAGGATTAGAATTGGGTTTTTTAGACTTATTAAAAAAAGAATACACAGACCTTACACCTCTTTTACTGGATAGGTTTGATTATGACAATACTACAGAAAAATATAGTATTAAAAAAAACACAAAATTCCAAACACATATTGATGTAAAATTAAGAATAAAATATTATTTATTAAGTTATCTACGCAGAATGGAATTGGAAAATAAAACACCGTCATTTAATGATATAATTCTCTCAATACTGCCGTTATTAAAAAATGGAATAACACCGGAACACCAAACTATTTTAAGTGTTTTAGAGCTTATTGGAGAACGGGTTGGAAATGATGGTTGGAGACTTAAACAAAAAGAAAATACGTTATTTGATATGCCTTGATCACACAATTTTTTGACGTCCGTGTCAAAAAATTGATCGGTAAAGTGGGCACGAAAACATCATTTAACACACGGTT
>BOBI01000242.1 GCA_026002305.1 Spirochaetia bacterium | reverse complement strand
CTGTTGCGTGTTTATCGGCGGCGTTTTTTGCCACATGGTTTGTAAGCCATAATGTTTTCGCCTCTTTAACGGTGGCCGTTGCCGCTACGGTAATCGAAGCCTTGCCGCTGGAAGATTGGGACAACATAGCGATACCGGTTTTTGCCGGCCTTGCGGCAACATTATTTTTAAGCATTTAGTGTCCGCCCTTTTGTTATGCCCACACAGCCTGAAAATCCGCTGATAGTTCAAAGCGATAGAACAATACTACTTGATGTACATTCACCGTTAGCCGAGGAGGCTCAAGCGGCTATTATGCCGTTTGCCGAATTGGAAAAATCGCCTGAACATATCCATACTTACAAGGTCAGCCCGCTTTCGTTGTGGAATGCCGCCGGTGTGGGGGTTTCGCCTGAAGGTATAAAGCGCACCCTGCAAAAATACAGCCGTTATGCGCTGCCCGAAGGCATTTTGAAAAGTTTTAACAGCACGATGGCTCGTTATGGTAAACTTACCTTACTTGCCCCGCACGAAACCGGCGCCCCGGCTGTCAATCCTGAATCTTTTTTATATTTACAATGCTTTGATATGGCTGTTCGTGCGGAAATAGAGGCAAATAAATCGCTTTCCAAACGGCTTGTGCCCTGTATTGATGGTTTTTTGGTCAAGCTGGAAGACCGCGGCACTGTAAAATGGGAGCTTATCAACCTTGGCTGGCCTGTTACCGACATGGCCCCGCTAAAAAAAGGCGCCAATCTTGAGATAAACCTCCGCGAAGGTGTCTCCGCAGCAGGCATCCCTTGGACAATCCGTGATTACCAAAAAGATGCCGCACGCGCCTTAAATGGTAACGGCGGGCCAGGCACAGGTTACGGGGTTATTGTTATGCCCTGTGGCGCAGGTAAAACCATTACGGGCATGGCGATAATGGCGGCCTTGCAGACAAATACGTTGATTTTAACGACAAATACCGCCGCGGTGCATCAGTGGATGGATGAATTGGTCGATAAAACAAGCCTTACACGCGACGAAATTGCCGAATACACCGGCGCAAGCAAAGGTTCCGCCCCCGTTACAATCGCAACGTATCAGATTTTAATCTGGCGCCGCCTGAAAGACGGCGATTTTCCGCATTTTAAGCTATTTATGGAACGGCCGTGGGGCTTGATAATATATGACGAAGTACACCTGTTACCGGCGCCCGTATTCAGAATTACGGCGGAATTACAGGCCGTGCGCCGCGTGGGGCTAACCGCCACGCTGATACGGGAAGACGGCGCCGAGGATGCGGTTTTTAGCCTTGTAGGTCCAAAGCGCTACGATGTGCCTTGGAAGGACATGGAAAATGCCGGTTGGATTGCACAGGCGCTCTGCTTTGAAATCCGTGTCCCGCTGCCGGAAAACTTAAAAATATCCTACGCAACGGCGGAAAAGCGCGAAAAATTCCGCATGTCAAGCGAAAACCCTGTAAAAATTGACATAATTCGTCAGCTTGTGGAAAACCACAGCGACGATCACATTTTGATAATAGGGCAATATATTAACCAGCTTAACGCCATCGCCTTGGAGCTAAACGCCCCGTTAATCACAGGGAAAACCGCCAATAAAAAACGCGAACAAATCTACGAAGCCTTCCGTAAGGGCGTTCACAGGATCATCGTTGTTTCCAAAGTCGCCAATTTCGCAATTGATTTGCCGGACGCATCTATGGCTATACAAGTTTCCGGCGCTTTCGGCTCGCGTCAGGAAGAGGCCCAGCGTCTTGGCCGCATACTCCGCCCCAAAAAACACAACTCCTACTTTTATTCGATAGTCTCGCGCTACACCGTGGAAGAAGATTTCGC
>BOBI01000241.1 GCA_026002305.1 Spirochaetia bacterium | reverse complement strand
GAGGGTATTATAATGATTGAGAAACCGCCGTATACCATAACGGAAATGATTGGACAAGCCGAATAGTAGGCTACAAAAGTATCGGTTGACTGAGGAGAATGGATACACCGTGAGTAAAAAGAAAAATGAAATCACCATCCGCAGTAGCGCAGCTGAATATCTCATGTTTGTCGCTGCTACGGGTAGCAGGGAAGAAAGTATCAAGATGCGCTATGAAGATGAGAATATCTGGCCACGCAGAAGATGTGTGCCACTCTATATAATGTGGATGTCCGCACCATTAACGAGCACATCAGCAAGATTTACACCGATTGCGAGTTAGTCGATGACGCTACCGGAAAATCTTTGGGGATGTTTTTTGATGAAGAAACAACGGAAGGCGCAATGAAGATGTTATGGCGCTGGATAGAGCTGTATGGCATACCTAAAGCGCTGTATTGCGACAAGAAGAATGCTTTCGTTTTGACACGGGACCCCACGGACGAAGAATTGCTTCGGGGAATAACAAAACCAAAAAGTCACTTTGGAAAGGCTTGTGAAAAACTTGGGATCGAAGTAATCGCGGCAGACAGTCGAGCTGAGCAAAAGGCCGTGTAGAACGAAATCACCAGGTTCATCAGGACAGGTTGGTAAAAGAATTGAGACTTGCGGGTATCTCAACTATGAAAGAGGCAAATGGGTTTTTAGAAAAAACATATCCGCCTAAAATAAATCAAAAGTTTTCAGTACCGCCAGGAGAGCGCGGGGATGGACACGCCCCGCTATTGAATGTTGATTTACGTGAAATATTTTGTTTTGAATACATACGATAGGAAACGGTTGTACGTGTGTTTTGGTTTAACACCAAAGATCGCAGCAGAGCTGCGCGGTATTAAACCGAAACACGGACAATAAAAAATGGGAAGATCATATATTTGGTTAAGAATTCCAAGCGCAGTTTCTTTGCTAAAAACACGGTAAAAACCATAGTGAACTTCCATAAGATTGACAATATTTTTGTAAAGCCGACACTTCTTACGTTTGTAAGTTTTGCTGTGTTTGTATCATACACCTCCAAAGTGCACAACAACAGGATTATCAATAAATGCTAATTACATTCAACCTCTGCCGGTTAAATTTTAACAAGTCATTGTCGTTTGTAATGAGCGTTGCGCCTAACATTATTGATGACAAATTACAGCCCAAGGAATTCTTTTATGCCAAATTCTATGGAGATAAGATCGGTGAGTGACAAGTTGCCTATTTTATTTCTTAACCGACTTTTATCGGCGCTCATTATTTGGTCGGATAATGCTTTGTTTTTCCGGCCATTGACGATTACCACAGCTTCGCCAGGGTATACGCGTGATGTATTGCTGGTTAGCGGAACAACTACAACACGCAGAAGGTGGCTATTTGCTATATCATTACTCAAAATGATTGCAGGGCGTGTCTTGCGAATTTCCGAGCCGATAGAGGGATCAAAATCAACCCACCAAATACTACCACGTTTCACGGGTTATTACCAACAGGCCCAAAGTTTGCATTACACCATTCAAGCGCTTCAGCTTCACGCTCGGTGTCGGCGGCCACGTCTGTGTGTTTCTTCGCAAAAGGCTTCGGCAAGCGAGGCAAATATGTTTGATACCGCATTGCTTTTGAAAGAAATTGAGGGTGTCCCCGATCAGTACAAAGGCGAAATTCTTGATTTTGTAGGTTATCTTAAGCACAAAGCACACCCTGTGGAGCAATCCTCTAAAGCTGAGAAAAGCCGTAATACCGCCGCTTCGTTGGAAGAAGCCTACAAAGACATGGCCGCCGACACCGAGCGTGAAGCTGAAGCGCTT
>BOBI01000240.1 GCA_026002305.1 Spirochaetia bacterium | reverse complement strand
CTATTCGGACGTTATCTTTTCCTTAATCGCCAGTAGCGGTTTAACCGACATAACGCAATACGCTACGCTATAGAACCTTTGACCTTTTACCGCCTCTCCGACAAATGCAGAAATAAAAATGCCTTTGCGCACAAGCCGCACGCCGCCTATATAACAAAAGCAGAAAAACGCCTTTGACGCTAACATAGGGAAGATCAATTGATAATTAACAATTGACAATTAACAAAAGAAGCCTCCTTCCACTTCGCGTTTCACGCAAGACCGCAGGTAAATTTGAAAAAAATTTGGTGCCAGGCACAGTTTTGCGGCAGGGCCGTATCGATAGCATACTCAATGTAAATATCGAACAGAGCGCCGGTATTCGTAATAGAACATCCCCCGACTTTATCCTGTTGACATCTCTGACTACACTACATAGCAGTCTTTGTTTTACCGCCAAGATAGACGATATTAGCCGCAGCACCCACCAATACCAGAATACTGATGACGCTTAATGCCGGAAAAGCAGTCCTGCGGCAAGCCATAGACATCATACCGCATCCGCCAATCAGTATATTCGGAACGGACAAGGCAAAAATACTTGCAAAGAAAATGCCTATGGTAAGGCCAAACTGTATTAGTTGATTATTAAAAACAATAAAGCATACACCAAGCAAGATGATTATCATTCCTATGCCGGTATCAGCCTGTACGGACCAATGACATCTAGGGATGTTGCCTTCCATTAGACCGCAGGCCTTAAATAAGAACTGTGGTCCGAGTACAATTAATAATCCCATTAAAATAGTAACTCCGCCGACAATATTATTTTTCACTATTTCTCCATAACAAATTAACGAATCTAAGCGGCGGTTTCAAACCGAGTTTATGAAACCGCCAAGGATTGGAAATTATCAACAACTACATTTCACGGTTGTACCAACCGTTCCGTAGCTAGCGCCAACTTTCACGGCACACTTAGACGCTCCGCAACTAGTACCTTGACCGATGCCGCCGTATGTTATGCTGCACTTTCCGCTATTGGCACATACTTCAAGATCACAACCTACAAGCACCATTCCCAATGCCAGCATCATTCCGAGAAATCCCACAAAAAACACTTTCTTCTTCATTTTACCCTCCTATGGTAAAAATTTTTTTTGCACGAACTGTCCGCACATATATAAAAACCCGGCGCAAAAAACGTCTGAGCCTTTAAGCCTTGAGAAAATCCACTCAGAAGTGAAACAAAATACGATATTAAAAATAGCTTTTTAAGCAAGCCGGTGTATAAGTAGACCTGAGTACTGGTACAGCTGCAACACGGGGGGGTATGTTATATATTCTTTGCCGCCCGTCTATGTGGTTAATGTGATTACTTTTAGGAACACACACCACAGCCTAAAAGTAGCATATATTTTGGAGATGTGTCAAGCCTGTACGTCAGGGCCAGCGCATTATTCCACTTCACCAATCGGGCATAATCGAAGCAAGACCGATTTTCCGGGGTAAAGGATACCCGGACAAACCGGAACAAGCTG
The DNA here is from genome assembly GCA_026002305.1 of Spirochaetia bacterium. GTDB lineage: Bacteria > Spirochaetota > Spirochaetia > Treponematales > Breznakiellaceae > BNVA01. The sequence continues at coordinate 307 of BOBI01000240.1, read as the reverse complement.
AAATTTGGTGCCATGCACAGTTTTAGAATTTCTGCCATTTAACACAAAAATGGCGTGCGGTTTGTAAGACAAAAACCCTTTGGCTGCATATTGCGGCAGATGCAGAGGTGCTTTTGGAACTTCGAGATTAGTACAATTAGGCAAGCCGCTCGCAGAACCCATTGCTCCGCTCCAAATACATTTTTTCTGCCTTTAACACAAAAACGACAGGGCGGTCAAAGAACACATTGCTCCGCGTTAGTGCTATCTGGACGTCATCTTTATTTTGATCACCAGTGGCGCTTTAACCAGCATTTACGCAATACGC
>BOBI01000239.1 GCA_026002305.1 Spirochaetia bacterium | reverse complement strand
GAGTACATAAAAAACTGGAATAAATCGGGGCGTAAATTTCGCTGGTCAAAATCCGGCGATGAAATTATTCAGAAAATACAAAAACATAAGGGAGCGCATTCACAAGTATGAGTATTACACTACACTACACTAGCTTTGCCTATTGCTTTGCCTATGGCTTTGCCTCGCGCCTCGCCGATGGCTTCGCCTCGGGCCTCGCCTCGCGCCTCGCCGATGGCTTCGGCCGTTGCCTCTAATCCTATTTCAACAAGCCATTCGTCAAATGTTTTTGAACTCATTTTCCTTATCTCCTCTACAACTTTGTAATTTGCACGACAGATAACCTCTAAATACGGGCGTAACTTTACAATATCGAATTCTTTGCCTGTTTTCAACAAGTTTTCAATGTGTGCCGCATTTAGATTTGGACGCAGCCCGTTTAGAAACAGATTCTCTTGCGCGGGAAGCCCGCCGCTCATCAATATTTGCAACGGGAATGAAAATCCTTTAACAAGGTAAATTCCATCCGCGCTTTTTTCAAGTTCCTGGCCGTAAGCTGATTTTAAGTATTTTTCTATTTGCCGCGGTTCCTTGGTTACGATTATCGATAATGACAAATCGGTGATGTTCATTTTATTCAACGATGCATACAGATGGGTATAGGCCAGTGTTTTTTCAAAGTCGGGAATTGAAAGATAAACTTCGGGATTTTTATATTCGACAATGTTATCGGTTCGGAAGATCGCGGCAATATTTTTGTGTATGACGCCGTCTTGTAATTTTTTAATGATTACGGCGTCTATTTTCAACGGTTCCGCCGTCAGGTGAACATTGTCGTATATATCCAGAATACCGGAGTATGCTTCAAAGTCCAGTTTAAGAGCTTGGATAAAGGCTATGTGCCAGTCGATGCGATCATTATCATTCATGCCCTACCTTAACACTTAACGCGTGAAGATAGAAGCGAAGAACGGCGGCATGGTCTACAAAAACATTTTAATTTCTGCCTTTAACACAAAAACGGCGTGCGGTTTGTAAGATAAAAACATTTTTATTTCTGACGGATTAACAAAAACGGTAAAGCTCAAAGAACCCATTGCTCCGCGTTAGTGCTATCGAGCCGTTATCTTTTCTCTGATCACAAGTAGCTTTTTAACTCGCATAACGCAGGAGCGTATTGGATTTAAGAACGTAGAAAAACAGCGGTAGCTGTTTCCCCCATTCGTACTAGTTTTCCCGAACAAATACATCCTTCACGCTTCGCTATAGAACCTTTGACCTTTTACCGCCGTTCCGACAAATGCAGAAATAAAAATGCCTTTGCGCATAAGCCGCACGCCGCCTTTTGAACAAAAGCAGAAAAAACGCCTTTGACGCTAACATAGGGGCTTGGTTCCCAAACAGAGACTGAAAAACAGTCATTGCATGGAAACCAAGCTGTCTACAATCATTTTCGGCAATAGCCGCTCCAAATACATTTTTTCTGCTCTTAACACAAAAACGGCGTGCGGTTTGTAAGATAAAAACATTTTTATTTCTGTATTACAAACAAAAACGGTAAAAGGTCAAAGAACCTATAGCTCCGCGTTAGTGCTATCCGGGCGTTATCTTTTCCTTGACCACCAGAAGCGGTTTAACCGGCATGACGCAGGAGCATATTGGATTTACGAACATCGAAAAACAGCGACTATACTGCGCCCGAAAATTTGAACAAAAAAAGAGGCAAAAAGCAGGTGGAAAAGCCGAAACTAAAAAAGGCGGTTTCACATGGGAAGAAAAGGGAAAAAGAACTTTAGCAAAGAGTTAAAGGCGAAAGTTGCACTTGAGGCATTACGAGAAGATGCAACATTGCAGGAGTTGG
>BOBI01000238.1 GCA_026002305.1 Spirochaetia bacterium | reverse complement strand
CGCACTGACTATATCCCATGACTGCCGTGTAAAATAACCGTGAACACCAAAATGTCTTTTTACAGATTGTTTTTTAGGTATTATTTCTTCCAGCAAAGGTCGTGTTACATAATCAAATTTTTCTTTTCTTTTTGGTAAAACACTTTTATCGAATTCAAATATTTTTCCGGTCTGAAAACTGTTGGGCGAAAGTGTATTTTGTAATGACTGCCAGTATTGATCAATTTCGTTCATACGAAAAGCAAATACAGGTTTTTCTGTTTCGGTTGTTCTAAAAACTGAAAATTCTATTCCGTTACATAATGCAAAATAATTGCTGCGTATTTCCGGGTGTGCCGCATAACAATAAACTTGTTCAACATTATCGTCATTTATTATTTTTTGATTTGGTGCTTTTGCATCGAGAACCCATGCACAACCATCCTCAACTTTAAGCACATAATCTGGAATAAGAGTAAGTTTTCGTTTTGTGCTACCAGTTTTTAAAAAAGGGCTTTGTAATGTTTTTTCACGCAAGATGTTTTCATGGGTAAATCCCAATTCCTTTAAAATAGGGTCAATAATAACAGCTCTTACATCGGCTTCTTTAAAGTCTTTATTTTCAGAGATAGTTTCAAAATCTAAATTGCCGAACAACTTTTCGCGTATGATTTCTTCATTACCCATAAACGTTTTTTAGACATTTTGGATAAAGTTCCGCGCCAAGGATGGCGCGCGCGTAAATAATTTTTGGGCACGAAAATGTCATTTAACGTGAAAAGTTTACGACGTTTTTGTTGCACGATAAAAACTTGCGTAGCAAGTTGTGCACAAAAATGTGTGCGGAAAAATGCGTGGGAGCGAGCGAAGCGACCGACCTAGCATTTTGTAGCACCAAGCCGCTACTGCGGCGCAGCGTAAACTGTATGTTAAACGCTGTAAAATCTGCTACGGAACGTTGCGCCATGGATGGCGCAACGGTTTCATTGTTTCTCAATTTTAAGAATAATTTACAGTTATCTTCATTTGTCTGTTGCTTCCTGCTTTTGCAGTAACTTTTATATCTTCATTTTTTATATCACCCTTTAGTTTTCCATAGGCATCATCATTCATATAAATTGTCATATCCTTTACACCATGATTTTTGCCAACCTCTATCAATTTCCCTGCAGCTCTTGCTTGTTCGGCAGCGGTTGGCGGTAAAAGTCTTTTGATAGCCCATACAAGTGGAGAAATAAGCCATCCATAACTATCGAACCATTCAGAAGCTTTTTTCATTCCATCTTGTGTTGTTAAGTCATAATGTGAATCCAAAATTTCTCTCCATTGAAAAGAAAGTCGGTCCCCCCTTCCAGTAAAGATAGGGAACTGGCTTTCAATCACTTTTTGTTGGATACCGCAGATCCAGCTACAGCTCCACCGCCACCACCTATGACCGCCCCTGCTATTGCGCCTACTGGGCCAAGTAGAATAAATCCTACAACGCCACCGATAATTGCTCCAGCAGTTCCAGTAATTACCGGTGCCTTTCCAGAATCATCCGCCATAAATATCTCCTCCTTCCTAAAATTCCAGGGGAAAATACCCTATTCACATATGTTATATATTACACCTACATAATTTGTCAATACTATATTTAATTTTTTCTTCGGCGGCACGGATGCCGCCGCCCCCGTAAATTTCAGATTTTATGGCGTTTAACGTCAATAAGTTTATGACGTTTTTTGTGGCGCAATAAAGAAACGCGTAGCGTTTCGCGCAACAAAAAACGTGCTGTAGTAAACACCACAAAGGGCGTTAGCCCGACTGGTGTTTACTACAGCCAAGCCCGCTACTGCGGGCGCGGCGTAAACCGTGCGTT
>BOBI01000237.1 GCA_026002305.1 Spirochaetia bacterium | reverse complement strand
GATGGTTGGAGACTTAAACAAAAAGAAAATACGTTATTTGATATGCCTTGATCACACAATTTTTTGACGTCCGTGTCAAAAAATTGATCGGTAAAGTGGGCACGAAAACATCATTTAACACACGGTTTCTGCTTCGCCGCGGTAGCGGCTCGGTGCTGCAAAATGCTAGGTCGGTCGGGCTGCGCCCTCGCTTCCACGCATTTTTCCGCACACATTTTTGTTGCGCAAAATGCTACGCATTTTCTTATAGCGCAACAAAAACGTCGTAAACTTTTCACGTTAAACGAAATAGGTTTTGACCAGCGATGTTCGACCGTGAAATAGGGCGTTTGTATGAAAGACGCAAAAAAGAAGGTTGAACTGATCAGGCACGGCGGCATCCGTGCCGCCTATTTCGTAACGTTGAAATGGGAAACGAAACATTACGAAACGCAAACAAAGCAAAAAACGATGAGTTTTATACTCAAATCTCTGATATAGAAAAGGAATGTTCCCATTACAAGAAACATTTTAGTGGAAAAACTATTTTCTGTAACTGCGATGACCCAGATACAAGTAATTTTTGGCGATACTTTCATTTAAATTTTAGTATTCTTGGACTAAAAAAACTTGTTTCAACACATTTTGCATACATGGATTTATACAATTTAGGCGATACTTACAAAATTGAATACGATGGCGGTAACGACAGTGATTATACTGTAGGTAAAAAATCTACACTTAAAGAAAACGGAGATTTCAGAAGCGAAGAATGCATAAAAATACTTAAAGAGGCTGATATTGTTGTTACAAACCCGCCTTTCAGTCTTTTTCGTGAATATGTCGCACAACTTATTGGATATGGAAAGAAGTTTTTAATAATAGGAAATCAAAATAATGTTGGGTATAAAGAAATATTCAAATACATGAAAGAAAACAAAATTTGGCTTGGCGTGGACAATGGTGGAACAAAATGGTTTCAAGTTCCACAACATTATGAAATAAAAACTGAAACAAGAATAAAAATCGAAAATGGTATTAAATACTTTAGTATGGGCAATATTGCTTGGTTTACTAATTTAGATCACAAGAAACGACACGAAAATATAATACTTTACAGACAGTATATGTCTAGTGAATACACAAAATATGATAACTACGATGCGATAGAAGTTTCAACATATAAAGATATTCCTATGGATTATACTGGCTCAATGGGAGTTCCAATTACCTTTTTGGATAAATATAATCCAGATCAGTTTGAGATTATTGGATTGTTAGCTGATAAGAGAGAAAAATCGGACGCTCTGATACAAGGAATTCCGACATATCTTGATGAGCAACATAAAAAATATGTCGGTGCTATACTTAATGGGAAAGCCACATATTCTAGGGTAATAATCAAAGTGAGAAAGAATGAAAATTGATTTACAAAAAATAACTGTTCGTGAATTGGTAAAAGATTATATCAACTCTGATGAAGAAGGAGTAAAAGGATACGGTGAAAAACTGGACATTCGCCCTAAATACCAACGGGAATTTGTCTATAAAGACGAACAGCGGAACGCAGTAATAAAAACTGTTCGTAATAATTTTCCGCTTAATGTTATGTATTGGGTAAAAAACTCAGATGTATCTTTTGAGGTGCTTGATGGACAACAACGGACTATAAGTATTTGTGAATATGTAAATAATAATTTTTCAATAGATTATAAATTGTTTGGTAATCTAACAACCGATGAGAAAGAACAAATATTGAACTACGAACTTATGGTATATTTTTGCGAGGGCAACGATTCTGAAAAATTAGCATGGTTTGAAATTGTAAATGTTGCCGGAGCAGTTTTGACAAAACAGGAATT
>BOBI01000235.1 GCA_026002305.1 Spirochaetia bacterium | reverse complement strand
TTGTATTGAAAGATTTTTATTGCTTCTATTTACCGACATACGCGGAATTTCCGTAGTCCCTGACAGATGCTTTCGAATATGTACTTTTCTTTTGAGACGTTTTCTTTCTTTTTCCAACATTTTACTCAACATAAATTATACCCTTATTTTACGCCGGACTTACCGACTTTTCGTCGAATGTGTTCATCTTCATACCGAATACCTTTGCCTTTATATGGTTCGGGCGCTCGCAATTTACGAATTTGTGATGCGAATTCTCCAACAAGCTGTTTATCAATACCTGCAACCGTTAATTTTCCATTCGCCTCTACAGTTAATGTTATGCCATCCGGAATTCCAACAAAAACTTCATTGGAAAAACCTAAATTCATAGCCAGTAATCTACCTTTAACTTCGGCACGATAACCAACTCCGGTCATAATCAAAGAACGTGTCCAGCCTGCCGAAACACCCACTACCATATTATTCAAAAGGTTTCTATAAAGGCCATGATAAGACTTTGTTTGCTTCTCATCATTTTTTCTGGAAACAGTTACAAACCCATCTTTATTTTCAAAACTAACACTTTCATGAAAGCCTTGCGATAATTTTCCCTTGGGGCCTTCAACATGAATTGTACTATCTGCAAAAGTGATTTTTACACCTGTTGGTACCTTTACCGGAATCTTTCCAATGCGTGACATAATTTACCTCGTTACCATCCTTACAAATAATCTCACCGCCGACTTTTCGTTCAGCAGCCTTTTTTCCGGTTGTAACACCAACAGATGTTGAAACAATTAAAGTTCCATAGCCGTTAAAAACCCGCGGCATATCTTTATAACCTTGATACACCCGCCTTCCGGGGGTCGAAACCTTCTCTAAACCATGTATAACCGAATTCGACTCACTATCATATTTTAGAAAAACCCTAAAAATGTTGGCGCCATCAACACTAACTTTCTTAAAATTTCTAATATAACCTTCTGTCTTTAGAATTTTGACAATTTCTAATTTAATTCTTGAACTTGATATGTCAACTTTTTCATGCTTCGCCATTCCGGCATTTCGGAGTTTTGTTAACATATCTGCTACAGGATCACTAACGCTCATATTACCCCCTTCCTACCAGCTTGATTTTGTAACGCCAGGTATTAAACCTTCACTTGCTAATTTTCTAAAACAAAGGCGGCACATCTCAAACTTTCCGATATAACCTCTAGCTCTACCGCATATTCTACAACGATTAACTTTTCGTGTTTTATACTTTGGTGTCCGAAGGGCTTTTATTATCATTGCTTTCCTTGCCATATTTGCTCCTATCCTACTTTTTAAACGGCATACCAAATTTTGAAAGGAATGCCTTTGCTTCCAAATCAGTTTTTGCTGTTGTAACAATAACAATATTTAAACCGGCAATCCTTTCTATTTTATCAAAATCAATTTCCGGAAAAATTATTTGCTCGGTAATACCTAACGCATAATCTCCATGACCATCAAAAGCATTCTGACTTATACCCCTAAAATCCTTTACACGAGGCAGCGCAACATTTACCAAACGATCCAGAAATTCATACATCATTGCGCCACGCAAAGTTACTTTAGCTCCAATTTCCTGACCCTCTCGTATTTTAAAATTTGCTATACTTTTTTTAGCTTTGGTTTTTACAGCCTTTTGGCCGGTTATCAAACCTAACTCCTCTATAGCCGCGTCAAGAAGCTTTTTATTGTTTATTGCTTCACCAACACCCATGCTAACAATTATTTTTTCAAGACGGGGCGTTTGCATAACGGAAGTATAATTCAACTCTTTAAAAAGTTCGGGAGCTATTTTTTCTTTATAAATCTTTTTCAACCTTGGGGTATAATCCTTTGGCAATACAT
>BOBI01000234.1 GCA_026002305.1 Spirochaetia bacterium | reverse complement strand
AGGCGGCGCATATCGGGGCGTATGTGGAAGCGGTATTTAAGGCGAATAGCGAAGTTTTAAGGGAGGCGTTCAAAATGAGCGATGCGGCAGTGAGTTTAGAGCAGGTGCTGGAAGAAGTCGGTCTTATTGCCAAATGGGAAGCCAGAGGCAAACTAGAAGGTAGATTAGAAGGCAAACTAGAAGGTAGATTAGAAGGCAAATTAGAAGTTGCCCACGCCCTCAAGGTCTCAGGTTTACCCGTCACTCAAATTGTCCAGTTTACAGGCCTTACAGAAGATCAAATCCGTAAGCTTTTACCCTAGCCTCCCGCCAAAAGCGGCGTGCGGCCTATGCGGCGGGTGCCCTTTGGCTTAATTACCCGGCAAAAACAGAGGTGCATTTAGTTCTGAAATTGGTACCATGATGCAAACGCTCGCAGGTTCCATCGTGAAGCGTATTGCGTTATGTCGGTTAAACCGCTACTGGTGATTAAGAAAAAGATAACGTCCGAATAGCACCAACGCGGAACGATGGGTTCTGCGAGTGGCTTGCCTTATCGTACTAATCTCGAAGTTCCAAAAGCACCTCTGCATCTGACGCAATTATATAATCTTTACAACCCTGTTGTTTTACAACAAAATGTCCATCGAGTCGTCAACTCTCCGCCGCAGGCTTATAGGGCAAAGTTACTTTTTCATTACGAGGCACCCATGCCGGAAAGTTACTCTTTAAAATAAGGCAGAACGGATACAGTTTGGCCGTGTGTTCCAAGCCCTATGTTAGCATCAAAGGCGTTTTTCCTGCTTTTGTTCAAAAAGGCGGCGTGCGGCTTATGCGACATGTGCCCTTTGGCTGCATTGCCCGGCAAAAACAGAGGTGCATTTAGTTCTGAAATTGGTACTATGATGCAAACGCTCGCAGGTTCCATTGCGGAATGGACAGGAGCTGCCTGTTTCTTCCCTATGTTAGCGTCAAATGCGTTTTTTCTGCTTTTGTGGTAGAGGCGGCGTGCGGCCTATGCGGCGGGTACCCTTTGGCTTAATTACCCGGCAAAAACAGAGGTGCATTCAGTTCTGAAATTGGTACCATGATGCAAACGCTCGCAGGTTCCATCGTGAAGCGTATTGCGTTATGTCGGTTAAACCGCTACTGGCGATTAAGAAAAAGATAACGTCCGAATAGCACCAACGCGGAACGATGGGTTCTGCGAGTGGCTTGCCTTATCGTACTAATCTCGAAGTTCCAAAAGCACCTCTGCATCTGACGCAATATTCAGCCAAAGGGTTTTTGTCTTACAAACCGCACGCCGTTTTTGTGTTAAAGGCAGAAAAAAATGTTTTTGGAGCGGTAAATGCCGAAAACGATAGTAGGCAACTTGTATTCCATGCAATGACTGGTCCTAAAGCCCCAACGGGTTTCCAGTCTCTGTTTGGGAAACAAGCCCTATGTTAGCGTCAGATGCGTTTTTCTGCTTTTGTGGTAGAGGCGGCGTGCGGTTTATGCGCAGAGGCATTTTTATTTCTGCATTTGTCGGAATGGCGGTAAAAGGTCAAAGGTTCTATAGCGAAGCGTATTGCGTCATGCCGGTTAAACCGCTTCTGGTGGTCAAGGGAAAGATAACGGCCGGATAGCACTAACGCGGAGCTATAGGTTCTTTGACCTTTTACCGTTTTTGTTTTTAATACAGAAATAAAAATGTTTTTGTAGACCATTACGCACGCCGTTTTTGTGTTAAAGGCAGAAAAAAATGTATTTGGAGCGGAAGCGCCCTTGACAACCCTCCATTGACTATTTATGATAAAGAATATCGGAATACTAGGAATAAGGAGATTCTATTATGTTCAAGAAAATTTGTACAGTTCTGTTGTTGCTGGCGTTATCACTGCCTGTTTGGGC
>BOBI01000233.1 GCA_026002305.1 Spirochaetia bacterium | reverse complement strand
GGCTATTATGGACATCACATTACAGTATGTAGATGAGGACACTACAAGAACATTTGAAAAATCAATTAACAGGTATATAAAATCGTCAAGGTATATCGCACTTATTCCAAGTGGAAAAGTGTCTGTAGTTTATGTGGGTTTTTCGGGCGACTATGCTCAAATCAAGTCAATTGCGCTTAATAAAAAAATACCGTTTTATATAAATTTTTTACGTCTTACCTTGTTAAGTTTCGCAATGTTCTTTATTGTTCTTGCATCCGGCAAAAACAGCAGGCCGCTTTTGCATAAATACTTATATAATTATTATTTCCAGGAAAACAACAAAAAACAAAATATAATATATGGCATTTTAATATTCTGCGGATGTTTATTATGTATCCTTACAATATTCTTATCCATACCAAGGCATGATCCTCCGAGGCTATACGAGGAAGTTTTGCCCGATAGATTCATTAGCGGGCATGTAAACCTCGATTTCCCCGTAGTTCCTGCATTACTTTCCGCGGAACGGCCCTATGACATTGTGTACAGAAGCCAGAATCGTATTGAGCATCCATGGGATACATCTTATTATAAAGGAAAATTTTACTGCTACTTTGGGGTTGTGCCGGTTGTTATTTTATTTTTACCTTACAAAATACTAACAGGAAATTATTTCCCAACAATCTATGCTTTGGCAATATTTTCCGTTTTAACGTCTTTGTTTATATTTTTACTTTGGCGTGAGTTTGCGGTGCAATACATGAAAAAAATACCATTTGTATTTTTTTTACTTGGAGGATGGACGTTAATAATTACTTCCAATATTTTTCTTAATATGCGAAAAGCGCAACATTATGAGATTGCATTAATATCTGCCTGTATGTTTTGTTTTCTAGGCCTGCTTTTATTGCTAAAAGCAGTAAAAACAGGGAACCGCTATTATATAAAGATTTTCTTAGGCGCTTTATTTCTAGCCCTGGCTGTCGGCTGCAGGCCAACAGCCGTATTAGTTTCGGCGTTGGTCCCTGTTATTTTATGGAACAAAAAAAATATTAAAGCTGTGGTTTGTGTGCTAATTCCATATATATTGGTTGCAATTCCGCTAATGTGGTATAACTATATCCGCTTTGAATCTATAACGGAATTTGGCGCATCGTACCAATTAACGACTATTTATGTTGGTGCATTAAAATTAATTAACCCTGCAGGCAAATTTATAAGAGCGTTATACGGCGCATTTATTTATTTGTTTAGCCCGCTGGAATACAAGTTAGCATTTCCTTTTGTAAATATAAGGCATGAAACCATAAACCTGACATCATATTTCACTTATGAAGGAACATTCGGATTGTTTAACTACCCAATTTTATGGATGCTATTTAAATTAAAAAGCGCCTTAAAATATATTAAAAATGAGTATAAGGAACTATTGCATATAACAATAGCAATGCTTGTAATAGGAATTTCAATTATTGCGCTTGATGTACTTGCAGGCGGGGTGCTTTGCAGGTACACAGTTGATTTTGCATGGATTTTTGCTATCACATCCCTAATATGCACATATTTTATTTATCATCATCATTTTGAATCAAACAGCGGGAAAGCTGTTGTCGTGCTAAAAACCGCTTATATATTTTGCTTTATAAGCATAGCGATTGGCATGTTCATGATTGTAAATGGCGCTTCCTTTGCCAATATGAGCTTAAAGGATCCTGTTTACTTTTATTTGAAAAAAGCGTTTTCACTGATCTAAGAAAAATTGCAATACGCACCAAACCATAATTATATGAAAAGCCATAAAATTAACCTATCAATTTTAGCAGATTTATTTTTGACATTTTTGAAAATGGGCGCCATTACATTCGGCGGCGGTTACGCGATTATGCCGATCCTGGA
>BOBI01000232.1 GCA_026002305.1 Spirochaetia bacterium | reverse complement strand
TTCTTCAAGCAGCCGGCGTCTCACTGTACTCACCGAAACTTTTATCCCTTCAATCTCTGCCGGTTTCTCCGCTGCAAAGGTCGGTCCAAAGTCTTCGTACCGCTCCCGATACGCTTGCAACACAACCCCGCGGGTATCCGCCTTGATTTTGCGATTTGATTCCTTGCCTACATTCCCGTGAATCAATCCCGCATCGCCGCGTTTTTGGTATGCCGCATAAATCCGTCCCGCCTGCCGGTAACCCACTTTTAACTTCAACCCGGCCGCCTTAACCGTTTGCTTTCCCTGTTTTACCGGTTCCATTTCTTTGCTCCTTAATAAATCTTTCTGCCCCATAGCTAATCTGCCAGCCATCTTTGCCTCCGGTATTATCTTACCGGAAGGGGACATTTCTATTGGTTTATTAAGAGGACATTATCACTGATTTTTAACACTCGGCGATATTACCACTACCGGCGGTCTTGACGTTACATTAGGCGGCGCTACCCGTAATATTTTCGGTAATATTGTGAATAGTGCTTCTTTGGCACTCGGCGATGTTGCACAGTTAAATTCGGTTTCTTTCGGCGCTTACAGCAGCCTCGCTACAGGTACTATCGCCAAAGTAAACGCGGCAATTACCGTGCCTGCGGACGCCAGCTTTGGTCCAGGCCAATTTAACGCGTTAGATCCCGCAGGCGCCGCTAACGTAACATATAAAGCGGGAAGAAGATAACCCTACTCTGGTAATGAATTTAATTCCGATATAGACCTTGTTATTAGCAAAAAAACAACTTTGGACGGCTTTATCCTGAACGGAGCAACCCTCTCTATTCCCGCGGGCAATGTCGTCGAATTATTCGGCAACACCAACGTTACGGTTCCCCCGGGTTTTGACCTCGCCATTGCAGGTACGCTCCGCCTTAACGGCAACGGTTCCAACGCCGCAAGTTTAATACTGACAGGCGCAACGGGAACAGGCGGCGCGAAAATTACAGGCACGGGTAAACTTGTAGCGGGTAAAACCGAAATCGTAGGCGGCACGGGCGGCTGGCAGGCGGTTGGTTTAGGCGCTGCTACTGACAACACTGTTACCATTGCCGCTATCGCTGGATCAACTGTAGCCGTTACTGCTAATATAGCATCAGGCGGAACTCAGGGCGCTACCCTTACCGCGGGCGCCGGCGCAAGCATTACACAGCTTGCGGGTTTGAATAATAACCTTACGATTGCGACCGGTACTACAATTGACTTGGGCGGCACCATTGCCACTTCCACCACTGTTGGCGCTATCAATTTGACTGAAAGCGCAACAGCGAACGAGGGTGGTAAAATTACCCTAACTTCGGCAACCAGTATTATCAACGTCCAAGCCGGTGCAACTGATGCTGGCTCATCATTGACAGGAGCGCAAGGCGCTTTCGTCATCTATCCAACAACAGCAACAGGCAAGATAACCGCATCAACTATTAACAGCGCCTCTGGTGTAAATATAGTCGCGGGGTCAACTACTACCAGTAGGGTAAATCTGATTCTAGGCGGTAGCTCATCTAGCTATTTACAGGCATACGGCGGCGTCACACCTGGCACCCCCGTTGCCATCAACGCTTCGACAGCGGCGCTCTAACCTCCACACGCGCGGGAGTCATTACGCGTAACGCGGACGCCGCCCGAAAGGGCGGCGTCAGTGTTAATACAAGCCCCCGCTCATTGCGTGTTATGCGGTGGGCGGGGGCTTCTTTTATCAATTGTTAATTGTTAATTGATCTTCCCTATGTTAGCGTCAAGCCCTCCCGTTTCTGCTTTTGTTATATAGGCGGCGTGTGCCCTTTGGCTGAATTACCCTGCAAAAGCAGAGGTGCATTCTGTTCTGAAATTTGTACTTATGATGCAAACGCTCGCAGGTTCCATCGTGA
>BOBI01000231.1 GCA_026002305.1 Spirochaetia bacterium | reverse complement strand
CCCGTGAAAAACACCGATACCGCCTTTTGCGATGGTGGCGGCGTGCTGTTCCGTATTGATACCCCGGCCCGCAGCTTCACAGCCGATAAGCCGCACGGTTTTATCTCCGATGAAGCGGTAAAATAATCCGATGGCGTTACTACCGCCGCCCACACAGGCGATCACCGCGGCGGGAAGTTTTCCTTCACGTTCCAGAATTTGCTCACGGGCTTCCTTGCCGATAACGCTCTGGAAATCCCTGACCATCGTGGGAAAAGGATGGGGGCCCATCACCGAGCCGAGGGCGTAATGGGTGTCGTGGAGGCGGCTGACCCATTCCCGCATGGTTTCATTCACCGCATCCTTCAGAGTTTGGGTGCCGGAAGTAACGGCGTTCACCTTTGCCCCCAGCAATTCCATACGGTACACGTTAAGGGCCTGACGCTCGGTGTCTTCCTTGCCCATAAAGATTTCGCACTCCAGCCCCAGCAATGCTGCGGCGGTGGCGGCGGCAACCCCGTGCTGGCCCGCGCCGGTCTCGGCGATGAGCCGGGTCTTGCCCATCTTTTTTGCGAGCAGCGCCTGGCCCAGTACATTGTTGATCTTGTGGGAGCCCGTATGATTCAGGTCTTCCCGCTTTAGATAGATCTTAGCGCCGCCCAAATCGTTTGTCATTTTTTCCGCGTAATACAGCAGGGAAGGCCGCCCGGCGTATTCCTTCAGGAGCTTTTCAAGTTCCCAGGCAAAGGCGGGATCGGTCTTGTAAAAATTGTAAGCCTTTTCCAGATTGATGATCTCGTTCATCAATGTTTCCGGGATATACTGCCCGCCGTAATCGCCGAATCTGCCTTTACCCATGTTTGTTTCCTTTTCCGTAATTTCGCACTATTTGTGTAAGCCTAATCATCTTGTCCCGATCCTTAACGCCGTCAGTCTCCGCGCCGCTGGACACATCCACCGCAAAGGGCGCCAGAGCCAGGGCCTGTTCGATATTATGCAACCCGATACCGCCGGCCAGAAACCACGGCATTTTTAAAGTATCAAAATTTGCGATGATGTTCCAGTCAAAACTTTTCCCCGTGCCGCCGCCTGAATCAAACAACAGATAGTCGGCGTTATCATACAGATGATCAAGCGCCACCGATCCCGCACCCATCATTTCTAATTCATTACTTTTTATCACCTTGGTTACCGGAATTGCGCCGCGCTGTGCGGCAACGGTACATTCCTTCAACGCCGTGATATACGCTTCATCTTCATTACCGTGGAGTTGGGCGATACCTATGACCCCGTCGCGGTACAGGGCGGCAATTTCTTCAACCGGCGTGTTCACAAAAATCCCCACCGGCGTAATGCCGCCCCGCAATCTGTTCCGCAGTTCCGCCGCCTGCCGCGCGGATACCCGCCGTTTGCTTGAGGCAAACACAAAGCCGATGTAGTCGGGCTCCGCTTCGTTGGCGGCTTCGATGTCATTTTCACGAAATAGCCCGCAGATTTTTATTTTAGCCATTCTTGATTCCCGCTTTCCGCAGTGTTGCTAATGCCTCTTTCTTGTCACCGGAACGCATCAGGGTTTCGCCGACAAGCACCGCGTCAATGCCATATTCGCCTAAAACACTGATGTCATCGGCGTTGCGGATGCCGCTTTCGGAAACCGTGATAATACCCGCAGGTATCAACCCCCGCAGTTTTCCTGTGACGGCGAGATCGACCTTAAAGGTTTTCAAATCGCGGTTATTTATCCCGATGATCCGCGCCCCGGCACTGACGGCGGAGCGGACTTCATCCGCAGAATGAGCTTCCACCAGTGCGGCAAGCCCTAATACGCGGGCAATGCCGATATACTCCGTTAGTGTTGCCGTATCCAGCAATGCGCAGATTAGCAGCACTGCGGATGCCCCCAGCAATTTTGCTTCGTATACC
>BOBI01000230.1 GCA_026002305.1 Spirochaetia bacterium | reverse complement strand
CGCAGTTATATTTACGCGAAATTTCTTTTACAAGATCTGAAGGCGCGTCCTTTTTACTCCAGTTCATTTTCATTCCTCTCTCTTTATGAAGGATAGCATAAAGAAAAAGGCAAGTATAGACTAAAGGCTTGAGGAAAATAATTTGCAGAGCGTTGAAATTCAAAATATAAACTTTGGCTATAAAGGCAAAAAAATATTTCATGATTTTCAGTTGAAATTTGATAAGCAAAATAGCCCTGTTGTCTTGTTAGGAGCTTCAGGCTGTGGTAAAACAACACTGCTGCGTATAATATCCGGGCTGCTGCCTTATGACAGCGGCAAAATAATTTTTAATGATAATCCGGAGGCGGCGCCCCCCGGAATTTCTTTTGTTTTTCAGGAACCGCGCCTGCTTACAAATATTAACGTACTTAAAAACATCATGCTGCCTGCACAAAAAATATTCAACGAAAAAGAAGCAAAGGAACGCGCGCTATACTTTTTAAATATTATCGGAATGGAAGATTATGCGCCTTCTATGCCGGATGAACTTTCGGGCGGGCAGCAGCAGCGCATAGCAATAGCGCGCGCTTGGAATTATCCCGCGCCGTTTGTCCTTATGGACGAGCCTTTTCAGTCGCTGGATATTCCGCTGCGCATAAAATTGATGGATGCTGTTCTTGCGTTACAACAAAAGGAAAACCGTTTTATCATCGTTGTTACCCATGATCCGCGCGAAGCAATTTATCTTGGCAGGCGTGTTCTGGTACTAAAAGAAGCGCATAACGGCGCGGAAATTGTGTTAGACGAAGTCTTGTCCCGCTCTGCTTTCGGGCGCACAATAATTTCCGCAGAAAATATTGCCATGGAACGCCGCCTGATCGCGGCATTGGAATAGGCTACGCTGTTAAGATTTCAGTATGGTCGGAAAATATTGCGATGGTTTCTTCCCAGTGCGAGGAAATTTTTCTATCGGCGGTTACTACTGTCCAATCATCTTCTAAAATTTCAACCTCGTCCGTGCCAAGGTTTATCATCGGCTCTATCGCAAGCACCATTCCCTCGCGCATACGGGGGTTTGGACCGCCGTGCGGCACATTGCTAACCGAGGGATCTTCGTGGACATCAAGCCCCACACCATGCCCGCAAAATTGATAAACAATGCCGTAACCGTGCGGGCGCACAAAATCTTCTATGGCGCGCCCTATCGACAAAAGGCGTTCCCCCGCTTTGGCGGCTTCTATTCCCCTGTATAGCGATTCTTTTGTTATACTATTTAGTTTACAGGCGGCTTCGCTCACTTTGCCCGCTTCGAATGTCATGGACTTATCGCTTATAAAACCGCCAAGGTTAATTCCGGAATCAATTGAAACAAGATCGCCTGTTTTTATTTTCCGTTTGCCGGGTATTCCGTGAATAACTTCTTCGTTAATTGAAATGCACAACGCCCCCGGAAAAGGATTACCCCGCGGCCCGTAACCTAAAAACGCGGGTTTACCGCCGTGTTTTTTTATCCATTGCTGAGCCCAGTTGTCAAGTTCTATTGTTTCCGTGTTAGGTGCAACAAGCGGCGATAGTTCATTGAACATTAATGAAAGCAATTTACAAGATTCACGTATTCCTTGTATTTGTTTGTCATTTTTATATCGTATCAACTTCTACCTTCTTTAATCTTATTCTCTATTTGTAATCTTGTCTGCCTGATTGGTTCTTGTATATTTTTTGATATTTTATTTTTTATAACTTTTCCAAAATTGTTTTTGGCACATTCAAATAATGATGAAAATGTTTTATCAAGCATGGTATGTGTTTCTTTATTGATTGCCGACGCCGATTTTATTATGGCGGCGGCGTTAGCAAGCCAGTTATCGGTAAAGTCTGATATGGTTCTTGCGTTAGTCGAAATCAGTATTTCGTATAACGTATCTATAAATGCA
>BOBI01000229.1 GCA_026002305.1 Spirochaetia bacterium | reverse complement strand
CTTGTTCATGTAATTCTTAAAGAAGGTATAGGCATTGAAACCGGTCTTATGACTACCATTCACAGTTTAACGGCTACGCAAAAAACTGTAGACGGTGTTTCAGCGAAAGACTGGCGCGGCGGACGCGCGGCTGCGGAAAATATTATTCCGTCTACCACCGGCGCGGCTAAGGCTGTCGGCGAGGTTCTCCCTTCTACCAAGGGCAAACTTACCGGCATGAGCTTCCGTGTTCCAACCCCTACGGGCTCTGTTGTAGACCTGACTTTCCGCTCGGTAAAAGATTCTTCCATCGAAGAAATAGACGCGGCGTTAAAGAAGGCATCGGAAAGCTACCTTAAAGGTAAACTTGCATATTGCAATGAAGAAATTGTATCGCGTGATATAATTCACAACCCGCACACAAGTATCTATGACAGCCTTGCTACAAAACAAAACAACCTGCCCGGCGAAAAACGTTTCTTTAAGGTGGTAAGCTGGTATGACAACGAGTGGGGTTATTCCAACAAAGTTGTCGATTTGCTTAATTACATTGACAGTAAGAAAAAGTAAATTGCAACGGGTATATAATTTTTCCGCGGGGCCGTCGATGCTGCCGCTTTCTGTTCTACAGAAGGCGGCGGGTGAGATTACATCATTCGGCGGCGCCGGGCAATCGGTTATGGAAATTAGCCACCGTGGCGGTGATTTTAAACCCATTATCGAAGGCGCCGAAAGCCTGTTACGTGAACTTTTAAACATTCCGCCTAACTACCATGTTCTTTTTTTGCAGGGCGGCGGAATGACGCAATTTGCAGCGGTTCCCGTGAACATTGCCGGTGTGGAAGCGGCTAAAGAAAAAAGAAACTGCACCTATATTGATACCGGTGTTTGGGCAGCAAAAGCCGCCTCGGAAGCGGGGAAATATGTTAATGTAAAAATTCCCGCTTCTTCAAAAGATAAAAACTATACCTGCATACCGGACGCACCCGCCCCGTCTGCCGACGATGCCTATTACTATATTTGCCTTAACAACACGATAGTCGGGACAAAATGGCATAAACTGCCCGAAACGGGTTCTGTTCCGCTTGTTACGGATGCCTCAAGCTGCATATTATCCGAGCCGCTTGATGTTACGCGCTTTGGGCTTATCTTTGCCGGCGCGCAAAAGAATTTAGGGCCGGCAGGCTGTACTATCGTTATTGTGCGTGATGATATTGCACATAACGCTCCGTCGTGGACGCCGGCTATGCTTAATTACGACATTCACATTAAAGAAAAATCGTTATTTAATACGCCGCCGTGCTGGTGCATATACATAATAGGGCTTGTCTTACAATGGATAAAGGAAACAGGCGGTCTTGCGGCGATGCAAAAACATAACAGCGAAAAAGCGGCGCTTCTTTACGATTGTCTTGATAATTCAAAACTTTTTAAATCGCCGGTTGAAAAATCAAGCCGCAGCCTGATGAATGTTCCGTTTGTTTTTAATATTGAAGACGCTGAAAAAAAAGCGCTGTTGGAAAAAAGATTTTTACACGAAGCTGCTCTTGCCGGCATGGTAAACCTTGCGGGACACCGTTTAGTCGGAGGTCTGCGCGCAAGTATATACAACGCGATGCCTGTAGAAGGCGTGCGCGCCCTTATATCGTTTATCAATCAATTTGAAAAAAGCGCGTAACAAAAATGAACTAACACGAATATTTTAATACTCACCGTTAATCGCTATGTTATTTAGCAATAAGATTTCAGGTCTGTATTCAAAGTGCATTGTGTCGTAGAACACCCATTTACCGCCCCAGATAAAACCGTAGGATTCAAAGGCCTTTATCACGGCAAGGGGCGGGTGCAGACGGGCGCTGTAGGGAACATCCCACCAATCAATATTTTTTTGTGCCGTCCAAAGCCAGTATGTTTCCAATTTCTTTTGCGATTTAATAATGATATCAA
>BOBI01000228.1 GCA_026002305.1 Spirochaetia bacterium | reverse complement strand
CGGTTTATGCGGTTAACGTAAACACTTTTCTGCCGCCGATTGCTGTAAGGAACAAGCGTCATGGTTGATACGGTAGCACAGATTTTACGGAGGGTCAAGACGGGTGTCCTATTTGTGGGAGTACGTCAGCAATTCTAAATTTACCCCGGCTCGGCCAAACCGCCATCAGTGTAGAGAAAAATCAGGAAGGCTTGCCATGAATCATGGTAAGCATAACGCAGGCAAAATCGCATGGCTTCAAAAAAAGCTACACGGGTTGAGCAAGAAGCACGCGCTTTTTGAAAATCAATATCACAGTAAGCTAAAATAGTGTGAAATTGAAATGCAATCAAATTGAGAAGGAAAAATATTTCGGCAGCATGTTCTTTTCCATGCCCGAAGTTATGCTCAAGATTATATCCCCTGTTTTTCAAAACATTATTGTGTTCATTTTCAATTTTCCAACGTGTTCGCGCGCAGTCAACAATATGTTGTACATTAAGATTGTCAACCGGTTTGTTCGTTATCCAACCGCAATAGTATGTTTGTTTGCCGCTTTCTTTTTCGGTTATCGCCAATTCCATGTAATTTACCATAAGCGTTTCCTTCTCATCACGGATTGGCACATTATTAAGATAGCGGTAAGTGTAAAGAAAATGTTTCTTCCCCTTGCGCTCTTTTCTCGTTTGTCCGGTCAAAAATGAGTATTTTACCGTTTCAGCAAGCCATGGATGACTGTCTTGCTTGCAAGTAAAAATGAAACTTAGGCCGTTATCGAGAATTTGCTTGCAAAACGGATGATGCGAGTATAAATCATCTCCTAAAATAGTCGCTTTTAAACCTTTCAGCTCTTCGATTCGTTTTGGAAGCCAGCGCTTAGCTGCGGAAAGCTCACAATCCTGCTTTTTTGTGCCGTCTTTATTCGTTATTAACTCACCCATAATAGGAATTACGCTCGAATTATGCGGTTTTACTATCGCGGCCGCCATTGCTGAATGATAATATGTGCTTACTCCGTCTTTTGTCTGGTGCAGACAATGCTTGCAATGTATCTTCTCCGATGAGTGATACCATAGTCCGTCTATCGCAACCAGCACTCCCTCGTCAAGCACTTGATACAGTTTCATCACACCGCTCATTATCGCAACTTTCAACGACTGCGAAAAAACACTTGCAAATGTTTCAGGGTTTACATTATCAAGAAGATTTCTAACCTGTGCATCAGACGGCAGTGTTTTTACTCCCAGTATACTTTTTGCATTATTCATTTTCCGCTTGTTTTGCATCTCGGTCATATACCGCAGAAATGACGGAAATTGAAAAAAGAATACCCCGAACGCGCTCTTAACTGCATCTCTCATGCTGTGCTTCGTGTTCGGACCGTGCCGATTATCTGGTATTGTATCCGCAGCCTTGTCCAGATTTTCCAATAGCTGTTTAAATATTTCCCCACCCATACAAGATAGTATACAGAATTATTTTCAAATTTAGAATTGCTGGGAGTACGGACAAACCGCTTGACATAAGAGGAGGAAGTTATTAGATTGGAGGTGTCGCGCCTGAAAAAAGCCGCGAAAACCGGGAAAAAACTTTTTTAAAGAAAAATGAAAGATTTTGCGGAAAAGCGCTTGACAAGAAAACAGGCGAAGTAGTAGTATCGAAAAGCGCACCGGAAAGCGGGTTGGAAAAACCCTGAAGACGGTGCGGAACGGCGGAAAACCGTGCGGTATAGCGCGGATTTCCCGTGGTAATTGGCATTAAGCCGGAGGCCCGACGGGCTTTTGGCATAGGGAAGGGGAGATGTCCGGTCTTGTAAAGAGGGCCGGATACGGAAGGAAAAGACCTGGCCGCTACGGCGGTCAGGCAATGTATAAAATGACAAGTTTTATGCAGCAAAGCCGGAACAGTGGAAACTGTTTCAAAAGCGTATTAAGGGGATAATTAGAAATGAGAAGTCCCCTGTTTATGGAAGCGGTCTG
>BOBI01000227.1 GCA_026002305.1 Spirochaetia bacterium | reverse complement strand
AATACAAGGAATTGGCAGAGGGGGATATTATGTTAGAAGAAAAACTTGATTATTACTCGGATAAATTTGTTGAGCAGGGCAAATTTGAAAAAGCAAAAGAAATGGCCAAAAACCTTCTTAATCTAGGTGTTGGTATAGACATAATTGCTAAAGCGTCTGGCTTACCCCTGAAAACAATCAAAGCTTTGCAAGCCAAGCCGAAAGTCGCGTAACGGCAAAAACATTTTTAGTATGGACAATATTTATAATATCATTACCGCAGAGAAGATTGCCTATTTGCAAGCTGATGGTGAAATCAATAGGGGCGTTTCTACGCATAATTCATTCCTGATAAAAAGGTGCCTGGCACCGGCAAGACGCCGCTCCAAGCTCTCCTATTCCTGCCTTATCTACAAAAGCGGCGTGCGGTTTGTAAGACAAAAACGGTGTGCAGATTTTATCGGCAGTTAAGCGCAAAAATATTTTCCCTTTCGCTCACGCTTGCTACAGTCACCTTTTTGAGCACACAGTTGCTTATTCGCCCCGTGAAGGATATTTTTGTTCGTGGTATCTGGTACGAATGGGGGAAACAGCTACCGCTGTTTTTCTGTGTCATTCAATGGTATATGCTCTCGGTCAAGTGAGCTACAGAAAAAATATTTCTTGCGCTTTGAGCCAGTTGCAAAATAGATTTTAATAGCAAAAACGGGAGAAACCTTGTAAGATAGAAATTGAAAAACAGACTATCAAAAGGAGACTCCCATTATGAAAACTATATCTGAAACCATTGGTGGTGCGCAAGCTCTTCCCGATATAAATTTTGATCTGCAAAATTGTTTTGAAGAACAACTTACCAATGAGTATAAAACATTTTTACAAATGTTGCGGGTTATTGAAAGTGCAATAAATATTCCGCAAAGACAATATGCGGGAATTGGAAGAAGACCATATCAATATCTACCATATCTACGTTGTATGTACGCAATGAGCTATTTTAAAATTATAACAACCGTCGAATTGATACAACGATTAAAAGGAGATCCTAATTTACGATTATTGTGCGGATTTAAAGGAGTGCCGCATAAATCACAGTTTTCAAGAGCCTTTGCAATACTATCTGCGATGAACATCATGAATGAAACATTAGAAAAACTGGTAATAAACGCGCACAAAAGAACTGTCGTTTATCATGTAAGCAGGGATTCTACGGCGATAGAAGCGCGTGAAACGGTTAGAAAGAAGAAGGCGGAAAAGAAGGCTAAAAAGAAGCGTGGACGTCCTAAGAAGGATGAAAAACACATCCCGCCGCCTATCAGCAGAATTGAAAAACAAATAACCCAAAGTGCTTATGAAGCATTAAAAGATATTGATACGGCTTGTGCTTACGGATGTAAAAAGAACTCAAGCGGCAATACTTATTTTTGGAAAGGATACAAATTGCATCTTGATGTAAGCGACTTGGGGCTTCCGTTAAACGCAATAATTACGGGTGCAAATGTTCATGATAGCCAGCTTGCAATTCCAATGGAACGCATTACAGAACAACGAGTGCGGTTTTGTTACAGCCTGATGGATGCGGCTTATGATTCAAAAGCAATAGATGATTTTATTCGCAGCCGCGATCGTATACCAGTTATTGATCCGAACAAAAGGCAAAACAGTAATCGTCCGCCGCTCGATCCGGCAAAGAAAGAGAGGTTTAAATTTCGTTCCGGTGTTGAACGTGCAAACGGCTATTTGAAAGATAATTTATTGCCTTCAAAAATATTTGTAAAAGGTTATGCGAAGGTATCTTTTGTCCTAATGAGCGCTGTTATTTGCCTGGCGGCTTTACGTACACTTCAGTATTTTGTTCTTTGAAATGGGTATTTTGTGTACTGCCTAAGCGGAACTTGCCGTTTTTAACGGTAGCTTATTAGGTGGTTCGGAGCGCGGCGGTTTGGTTTTGCCAGTAGCTCCGTCTGTTAATATTTGCAGTATGCAGTTTTTCCCTGCGCTC
>BOBI01000226.1 GCA_026002305.1 Spirochaetia bacterium | reverse complement strand
ATACTTCGCTCCTGTAGCTTTTCTATTTTGCAGCCGCTCTTTAGTACATAATGAAACCGTTCTATCTTCCAGCGCTGGATATAATATTCTACTTTTTCATAAGCTGCCTCATCACTTACCACTTCCTCGTTAGTCATTAGAAACCATTCTATCGCTTCAATACCCGCGGGCGGTTTTTCCTCTTTAACGTAAATAACATTCACTTTGAGTGACGGTAACAATGTCCTGTTTTTATTTTTTATTTCAGGTCTTTTTATCTCATATTGCGCGTAACGTATTTGTAAGACTGTTTCCCGTTCTTTCAAATTGCGTCGTGAATCCCGCGGTATAAGCACTTCTACACGGCCTTTACAGGGTGTTTCCCTGATTTGATCCAGTATTTGCACGTTCCCGGACGTCATCCGGTTATGAACGATTCGTACCAGAAAACATCGTCCGCTTTGTATCGCCCTGTCGAACAACTCATATATGTCTCCTTCGCGGTCGCAGACATGTATCACTTTTATTTCTGACATGATGTCAGCATCGAAGTTTTCCATCGTTACAAGCCACCGGTTACTCTCTTTCTCTTCAATCGGACGGTTCTTCTGCTGTTCCCGTGTCAGGTTTGTGTTTTTCGGCTCCGGACGGTTGAATCCCGTTTGATCCATAACACCGAGCACCAACCCTTCCGGTGTTACCGCAAGGCAACTATGGATATTCACCCCCATCGTCTTGTCACTTATATATCCGTTACCTGCCATTTCCTGCTGGGTATTATAATTAACTGATGTCGTATCCTGCACCGCTAAAATTACAGACCTGCCTTCCATGCGTCTGATTGTTGCCGCCCGGTGCGCTTTTATTATTTCATCCTTGTTGAATTTCTCGTTACCCAGCAGATTGTATATGGCTTTTGATTCCGCGCGGGTCGCGCAACTGCCATATATTGATTTTTGCGGATCCTTCGCCAGTGTTTCCATCGTCTTCCTGAACCGCTCCCCCAGTCGCTTGTCGTTGAAATCTATTTCCCCAAACTCTTCCGCCATATTGAAAATATCCCCGTCTGCCATTTTTTCCCTCCCGGAGTTATGCTTTTAGGATATTATATCACTTATTTAAAAAAATTGTGGGTCAAGTTTAGCGCAGAGCAGCGCGGTATCAGCTTTGCTTTTGTTCCAATCTTATGAATGGATACAAAACCAAAGCTGTCGTTCTATAGGAGACGGTTGTACGTGTGTTTTGGTTTAACACCGAAGATCGCAGCAGAGCTGCGCGGTATTAAACCGAAACACGGACAATAAAATTGAATTTTATAAAGCAGAAATCAATAGACTGTAAACCATATTATTTGTTCTTTTATCAGTCATTTTTTAATTCAATATTTTCCAATACATTTTGGAAAAATTTCGCATAACATACGTTATGTGCAATGCCCATGAAACCAGAAAAGTGTATAAAAAAGTATACAAAAATATCATGTTGACAAAATATTGAGAATCAGTATAATAAGAATAAGGAGTTTTATATGGTTTCGGTTAAAGAATCGGTTGAACGAATAAAAGGGCAGTTTTTGGATGTTTTTGGTTCAGATATTACTGATATTAGGCTTGAGGAAATTAAGGAAAGTAATAGTAATGAATATTACTTAACCGTATCATTTCTTGTTCCCAATAGAAATATATCTCCAACGGTAACTTCAACATTTGGAAGTATGGTAAACCCGTATATACGTGAATATAAGAGCGTAGTTGTGAATAAGAAAAATGGAGATGTTATCTCCATAAAGATTCATAAAGATGCGTGACGTAATTATTGATACGAATATATTTATTTTGTTTCTCGTTGGTCAAATAAATGAAAACAAGATAAAAAATTATACACGGAATTCGCTTTACACTAAAGAGGATTATTATTTTCTTTTGAATATTCTGTCGAATTATGATAGAATAATAACCAGCCCAAATATTTTAACGGAAGTTGATAATATACTAAACAGGATTACC
>BOBI01000225.1 GCA_026002305.1 Spirochaetia bacterium | reverse complement strand
TTTAAAAACTACAGGCAGTGAACAGACAATGCCTAACAGGATTGCTATATAAGGTAATATGCGGAGTTTACACTTTAACGGCGTTAAACGGGCAAAACGGACGGCCATTACAAGATAGGCTGCCGGCATTGTAAGCGCAAAAACCTGATCGGGGATAAAGCCTATCATGCGCGCGGGTGACAGCCCTATCTTTATAAACACGGCGCTGCAGAATATTAACATGGTTGTTATAAAAGCGGATAAGAGCCCCGATACAACGGAAAACAGGTTTAACAGTTTTTCATTTTTTATATAATTTATTAAACCGATGGAAAGATGATCGCCTGATTTTGTTGTAATCATTGCGGAGACTAACCCAAGCACCAACAGTAAATGCACGATTATTCCCGCCGACGAAGGAATACCGGCGGGCAGCATAATATTTGCTTTTGAAAATATTGAAGCGGCAAGGCGGACAATGGATTCCAAAAAAGGGATAACCGCTAAAAGAATTAACGCGAAATAACCTATCCCTTTTTCAATAAAGTCTAAAATTTCATAAGGCTTCTTTAACAAATTAATTACCACGCTTTGTTTTTAATAAATTTTCTACTTGTTGATAAATATCCCTGTCAAAATTCTTGCCAAGTATTGAAGGGAGCGCGCGGTTCACATCGTTATACCATTCCTGCAAGTTTTCGGGTGTTGGCGTATTTATAACAAGGCCGTACTTTTTCATTTCGACAATTGCGTTATCTTCCAGTGTAATTGTTGCGTCGTCATTGTCTGCGCCAATTTTACGGGATGCTTCCAACAGCTTTGCCGTGTACTTTTTGTCGTTGATTTTTCGCCATGCATCTTCATTTAACAATATTGCGCCTAAAAACGGCGACACTTTAAAATCCGCCATATTTTTTGCGCTTGCAAATAACTGTAAAGCGCCGGCGTATATCGGGCTTTGTAATATCGCGTCAATACTACCCGCGTTAAGCATCATAAGCGTATCGGTTATCCCCACAGGAATAAGGTTATAGCCCATGCTTTTAAAGGTGTCGTTAAGTGAAGGAAGTTCCGCCGAAAATCCCATTTTTTGCTTTCTAAGATCCGAAGGAACAAAAACAGGATGCCGCGCGAAGATGCGAACCCAGCCTGCTTTTGACCATGCAACGGGATAAAAGCCCTGCGATTTAAGTTTTGACTCCAGAAGCGGATTCAATTTATCTACAACATAATTAAACTCATCGTCGGTGCGGATAAGGAACGGAGCGCTTACCGTCATAATTTCGCTGGAAATACTACTCATTCCAATTGATGTAAAAACAGCGGCCTGTATTTGATTTTGTTTAAGTTTGCGCAGAACATCCTGTTCGCCGCCTTGTGTGCCGTTATGGTAAACGATCATATTAACTTCGCCGCCGGAAATACTTTTCCAGTCCGCCGCCATTTTGTTAAGGGCTTTTCCCCACGGGGAATTTTCGGGCGCGATGGAAGCAAGTTTTATAGTAACGGCTTTCTTAGGAGCCGCAAATACAAAAATCGAACTAAAAAGCATTAACAAAAACAGAGCCGTAATTTTTTTCATCATTTTGTAACCCCTTTCCTTAATTTCATTCTGCTTCAGCAAAAAACAGCACCGCGTTTTTCAAATAGTATTTTGCTTTGCGCTGCGCGATGGTGTTTATCAACCGGTTGTCGGGAGCTTTATTACTGTTCACCGCAAGGGCTAGTTTTACTTTTTCTTTAAAGTCTTCGTAATTTTGCTCCGGTATATCTATACATTCAAGCCACGAAACATACAAGCCGGCGTTTAGGCCCTTCGATTTTTCAAGCGCCCGTTGATAATAAAGCGGGGCTTTCGTTTTATCGCCGCCTAGTTCCACAGGAAGCGAAGCGTAGTATAACAAAAAGAATTCGTCTAACATTCCATCACCCCAATCGGGGTCAAGCTCGTAGGCTTTTTTGATATATAAACTTACTTCCGCTATTTTTGTTCCAAATGATAAATCGAATGGAT
>BOBI01000224.1 GCA_026002305.1 Spirochaetia bacterium | reverse complement strand
ATTATTTTTTAGTTAAGGCTTTTTACAGTAAAGGCAATAGTTTGGGATTTGTTGCGTTTATCGTAGATAAACGCTGGAAATCTGTATCGCCTGTACCAAGCCGTTATGTTGCATAACGTGAAAGGTTGGCGACGTTTTTATTTTTGCGAAAGAGAATTGCGTAAACAATTCAAGCAAAAATAAAAATGTGGTGCGTAGCACCCTTGCGCCAACCGTGTGTTAAACGACGTAAGAACCCCGCTACGAAGCCGCCAAACACGGACGTTTGGCGGGCTACCGCTTTAGCCGATAATTTTTATTTTTCTCTTTCTACAATTCCGTTAATTTTTAATTTTACAACTTCTATATTTTCCAATCCGTCATTGTCTACAACTTTTACAGCAATATTGTATGACCCTGCCGTTAAGGTATATTCTTGTTTGCCATTTTTGTCGAGCAGTATTTGCGCTTTAAATCCTTTTGTTTCGTCATACGAAAAATCCCAACTATAAAATTCTATTCCTGCGGGGCTTTCTCCAACCGCTATAAATTCTATTTTGCGTGTACCTTTTTCGTCTTTTGATAATTCGTTAATGTGTACTCCAATAGCAGGTTTAACCGCTATTGGTATTATTTCTTCAACACGCACTAATTTTATAATTGTGTTTTCTTCCGTGTTAAGGCGTGAAACTTCCTCTATCGCACCTTTTCCAAAAGAAAATGCAATAATGTAACCGACGGGTTTTTTATCGTCTTTATTTTTGTCAAAAAGATTTTTATCATAACGCTGTACAGCAGACATAAAATTATCTACAACATTCCGCCCGATATTGTCTGAACGTTTTACTTGAACTGGTGTGTTGTCTTGTGTTCTGCCGTCCAAACCAAAATCGCCCCTTTGTTTTGCATTTCCAATTCCGCCGAATTGCCCCACAATCCATGTTTCAAA
Source organism: Spirochaetia bacterium (assembly GCA_026002305.1). Classification (GTDB taxonomy): domain Bacteria; phylum Spirochaetota; class Spirochaetia; order Treponematales; family Breznakiellaceae; genus BNVA01. Next base: position 1,110 of record BOBI01000224.1, on the reverse strand, counting down.
TTCAAACGCGTCTTTGTAACGAAGCGTGTCATAATCGTATTTATGCAACTGCACTGTATATGAATTACTAAATAAATCTGCCGCTGCCTGTAAACGTAATTCTGTTACCTTTACAGCTTGTACCGATTGGTCTATTCCGATCCAGTTACGATTTAGTTTTTCTGCGGCTGCAATAGTCGTACCACCGCCAACAAACGGATCAAGAACAATATCGCCTTCATTTGTCGCACATTTTATAATCCGATTAAGTAACGCAAGTGGTTTTTGTGTAGGATAACCAATGCGCTCAGGATCGTTTGCATTAAGAATATTCATTTGCCACCAGTCCTCTGGAATTTTACCCAATGGATTTGGTTTGTATACTTTGTCAGTTCCTTTATGTTTTCCCCACATTGCATCATCTGTTCGACCAAGCCCCTCTGCTTGATACGGTATTCTTATTGCATCGGCATTAAATGTATATTTACTTCCCTTTGAATATCTAAATATCGTATCATGTCTTCTACCGAAATCGTTTTTTGGTGAACCACCTCCCCTGTAGCACCATACAATTTCATTTCTGTAATTATTTTCGCCGAATATTTTGTCTAAAATGAAAACCCGTATATACGCATCGGCGTGCCAGTCGCAATGCAGAAATATACTGCCTGTGTTTTTTAATATACGGTGCATTTCTATTACACGTTCTTTCAGCCATTCTATGTAATGGCTAATGCCACCAGCCCAGCGATCTTGAAAACTTCTAATTTCTCCGGTATCGCCCCAAATTACTTCGTAGTTTTTGTTGCTAAAAAATGGCGGGTCAAGATATATTAAGTCGATGGTTTCTGTGTCAATACTTTTTAGTATTTCGAGATTATCTCCAAGAATAAGTTTGTTTATTGGCACATTTTATTTTCATAAAAATCCTGAAAATGTTTCTTCTCTTCGCGCCGCTAGGACGGCGGCGCGTCTTCTGAATATTTCGGGGTTCTTATGTTGTTTAACGTGAAAAGTTTGCGACGTTTTTGTGCCCCGAATAAGGAAACCGTAGGTTTCCAGGGGCACAAAAATGTGCCGGAGAAAAACCCCACAAAAGCGCTACTGCGCCGACTGGGGTTTTTCATAGGC
>BOBI01000223.1 GCA_026002305.1 Spirochaetia bacterium | reverse complement strand
GTTATTGGTAGCGCCGGATCCAGTGACGGTTTTGGCAATTGTTATGTCAGCGCCGCCAGTAACGGTGTAGTTAGCGATGCCGGTCGACGAAAGATTAGCTTGAAACAGATTCTGTAAAGCACTTGTGTCGGCAGCAGTTCCCGCGGGGACTACCGTAGTCGCGCCGCCGATGGTAACTATGGAGCCTTTTGCTGTACTCTCCAGCCTTACATTATTTGCGCCAACTACCCCAAGGGTCCATGTGTCGACAGGCGTGGCGCCACCAAAGGGATTCGTGCCGTATGTGTCCAGTGGAGATAATGTAGTAGCAATGATACCGTCGGTGCCCACCACGCCCGCACCCGAACCGCTTATTTCAAGGGCTACACGAGAGCCAAGGAGCCCTACAATGTTACTCCCGGCATCACGCGGTGCATCGGGATTAGTTAAGAGATAAGCGGTAGCGCGGCTGGAAGGACTCGGCCCTGTAAATATGTAACTGCCGCCAGTGATGTCAAACCGAACGCCGGTCGCCGGTAAAGTTCGGGTATCAAAAACTGACACTAGAGTTGAGACAGCGGCTGTAGCCGGGAATACGACCGTATCCTGTTTGCCGTCATACCTGACCCTTAAGTGGTTTCCCGATGCCGGTGTTGCATTTGCGGATGCTGCGGCATTTGCGGTTGCTGTGGCTATAACTTCAGGAACTGCAGCTATAGCGGCTATTGTTTCACCAAGAGTTGTGTGTTTGGTAAGGAAAGCGTAACCGTACTTGGGTAAGGTGGTGTCATCGGCGCCAATAATTGCAGGGCGCATCGCAACCCTGTCAAATGTTTTGGGGCCAACAGTTCTGGCGGTAAAGACAAGAGCATCCGACGCAGGGGTAACAAACCAGTCCGCGTAAGCTTTAACAATATCCGTCTTTACAACACCGGTTTCCTGTGCGGAGATTTCGGCGCCTACCAAGGCGGTAATGCTACTGGCGCCGGTAAGGGCGGTGCCCGCGGCAACGGGAAGTTCTATAGCGCCAACCTTTACTTTAGAGTGGGCGCTGGAAACACTAGTATTGTAGTTTGTAATAGGATACGTCCATGTATCATTTTGGCCGGCAGTTAATAGTGCGCTTGATTCGCTATCCGCAGCACTTGTCCACAATATCTGATCAATTATGGTTGAAGCGCCAAAGGGTAAAGAAGAAATTCTAATTTGTTTTGCCACCGGGCCTGTTGCGCCTGTTGCCGCTATTTTAAAATAGTTTCTAGTACCTTGGGTAACGAAACTTGCTGTTAATCCAAGTTCGCCGGTGCCAAAAGCGGTATTAAAAGCGCCTGTAATGTCGGCGTGGCTGGTGTATGCAGCAACCGTCCAAAAGGTTACGGATTTACCGTCATATTCAACGGTTACAGGTTGTACGGCAACACCGGTTACACCACCAGCAGGAATATGAGTAGTGCCGACTATCTGGTTAGCATAAGACTCGTTCTGTCCGTAAACGGTGTGGGTGGGCTCGCCGAATGTATAACCGTAAGCGGCTAATTCTATTGCCTGTATCCTCGAAGCGTCGCCGCCCGGGCCTTGCGGACCGGTGGGGCCCACAGGCCCTTCGCAGCCCGTCATAAACAATGATCCTGCCACGAATGCGGCGATCATCCCAACTAAAAACAATTTTGACTTTTTCATATTAAAAAGTCCTCCTAAAACTTTTGTCTATTTCTAATAGACTTTTTATATAACCCACAACTGCGGGTTTCCTAAATCGGGGCTGTCCGGTTTCTTATCACTGATACGGGCGGCCCCAACTAATGGACTCAAACAATGTACAATTCACAATGTACAATTGATAATTAACAATGTACAATTAATAATTATCAAATACGCTTCGCTATCAATTCACACTTTGCAATTTCATAAAATTGTTAATTGTCAATTATTAATTAAATAGCTATCTCCTCCTCAAAATCCCCGTTCTCAAAATCCTCGTTCATGCCGTTATCCGCACCCGCCCCGCACGAGCGGATATTTACGCTGTTTAAAAACTTGGAATAGCGGCACACACGGT
>BOBI01000222.1 GCA_026002305.1 Spirochaetia bacterium | reverse complement strand
TCGTATTTTGATCCGCCGATAATTGCCTTTATATAGCCAGTTTCATTTTCAATTACGATGAGGGCGCCTTCAACAACATTCTGCTCGTTGGTGTTCCGCAGCTCCTCCAAACCGGCGGCGGTTATGGTTTTTAAATCGGGCACGCCAAAAGCAAGGGATGCAAGATCAATTATAGGATTTATATTTTTTGTATAACGGTTAAACGAGCGAACCTCGTTTTGCTGGGACGATGAACCGTTCAATATATTGATGTTAAATGCTATTGAGAGAAGGTTAATGATTGGAATGTAAGCGTTTTCCGCACGGACAAGGCGGTTGCCGGACGATGCCGCAAATTCCTTGTTTGCCCGTTTTATACCTGCCTCCATGTGTTTAGCCGCCGCCTCCTGAAACTGCAGGTCAAGCGTGGTATGCACGGTATACCCATCGCGGTTGTAGTCCATGCGCTTGTACATCATGCCGGAAAGTTCCCTGCGGACATATTCGCTGAACCACGGAGCCTTGTCGTCGCGGCTATAGTAGGCGCTTTGCGAAACGCGGGTGTAGTCGTAATTCGACCAGTATTCGTTGAACGATTCGTCGGCAGCCTCGCGTGTCGTATAACCAAACTCAATCATCCTGTCCAAAACCGAAAGCTGCCTGTCCATAGCTATATTCGGATTATCCAGCGGGTTGTAACGGGAGGGGCTTGAAAGCTGGATTACAAGAACCGCCGCCTCGGCAATGGTAATTTCGCGGGCACTATGACCGAAAAAGTACTTGCTGGCTGCCTCGACACCATAAACACCGGGCCCCATATACATATAGTTTAGGTAGATTTCCAAAATTTCATTTTTTGTGTAGCGCCCTCATCGTAATTGAAAATGAAACTGGCTATATAAAGGCAATTATCGGCGGATCAAAATACGACGAAAACAACCAGCTTATAAGGGCAACGCAGGGGCGTATCATGCCGGGTTCGTCGTTTAAGCCGCTTTACTATTCGGCGGCAATAGATTCGGGCAAGTTTTCACCGTCCACCATGATCTACGATGTACCGGTAGTTTTCCATAATGAGGACGGCACGCCCTATATTCCGCTTAACTTTAGAGGCGAATGGAAGGGCACGGTTTTGTTATACGACGCGCTTGCCCAATCAATGAATGTACCCAGCCTGAAAATTCTGGACACCATAGGTTTCGACGCCGCTATTAACCGCGCCGCCCGCCTCCTCGGCATAGAAGACCCGGAACAAAAACGGCGCACCTTTCCGCGTGTGTACCCGATGGGGCTTGGAATCATATCTATAGCGCCGGTACAGATGGCGCGAGCTTTCGCAACCTTTCCCAACGGCGGGCGCGAGGTGGATCCCATTGCCATACGCTCGGTAGAGGACAGGAATGGCCGCACGATAATTGATACCGAGCGGGATTTGCGGCTAAAACAAAGGCAAAAAGGCCAAGCGACTCAGCTTATAAGCGAACAAACCGCCTACGTTATGACCCGCCTCTTAACAAAGACTGTGGAAATAGGCACCCTTAGCGGACAGGGGCAAAAGTTTGTGTTTTTGGACGAAAAAGGCAAGCGTTATACCATTGCCGCCGCCGGAAAAACAGGCACCACACAGAACTGGTCTGATGCGTGGACCGTAGGTTTTACACCATACTATACAACGGCAATTTGGTTTGGCTTTGACAGACCGGGCAATTCGTTGGGCCTTACACTTACAGGCGCGACCCTTGCAGGACCTATTTGGGGCGATTTTATGCGCGAAATACATACCGGCCTGCCCGCGCGCAATTTTACGAGACCTGAAACCGGCGTTGTCGATATTACCGTTTGCGCAAAATCCGGCGAGCTTTTAACAAGCGCCTGCAACCAGGGCTCGATAGCCCTTACCTTCCTTGCGACAAACCAGCCGTCCGCCTTTTGCACTTATCACGGCGGCGGCAGTTCAGAAACATCAGGATATATGTCGCCGTGCATTTCCACATTCGACGACAGCGATGTGCTTTCGGAGTTAAAAATACCGGAGCTTAACCTAAATTTTCTACCGACAGG
>BOBI01000221.1 GCA_026002305.1 Spirochaetia bacterium | reverse complement strand
TACAATTTACACTATCAACTTTATAAATTGTACCAATTTCGCTAAAATATTCCGTGCGTTCTCTTTTTACCACTTCATTTATAATTGGTATTGTTTGAGTCTTTACATCACCGTCAATATCGAGGTGCACTTTTATTGTTTCATCACAGTGAAACCGCAACTCAAAACTTTTTATAATACATGATAAAAAAGCATTTTGGTGTGAACAATATTTTTCTACTAATTCAAATCGAGGGCTTTTTTGTAACGGCACCAAACAAATATGATGCCTGTATAGATTGTGTGTTTCACTTACAAATTCATAGCCTGTATATTTACCGAACATCACGGCAAACAATGCGGGGGCATTGCTAATGGTTAAGGGCGTAGTAACGCCGCCGGTGGTACCGCATTTTTCGACAACAGCACCGCAAAGTCCCACACCTTCAATGGCGGCAGTTTCACGCAGCACATTAAACTTTTCGCGTAAAGTTTTACCGGAGAATGGCAAATCCACATCGGATCGAGCCGTTATCATTCGTAAGGTAAAATCACTGCCTTGTATCATATTTTTACTTTCCCACCGTTACGCGCAACGTAAACACCGCCTGACATTCCCCGCTACTCTCTGCCATACCCTTATATTTACGATTGACAAAGGCAACACGATCCGCCACACCGCCGAATGTAGGATCATCATTGATCGCACTTTCCAAAGCAGTGGCATAACAGTACACATCGCGCTTATTGTTTTGATTAGTAAGCGTAAATGTAATTAACAATGTGTAAGCGTCAGCGCGTACAATTCTGTCTTTGTCAGTCCGTGCCGCTTCCGATAATTCAATTTGCGGACATACACCGTAAGAGCCAAGTTTCCCCGGACTTGATAATTCAACAAGCGGTATAAATTCTTCCATTTCCGATAAATAGAAATTCACCGTACCTGTTAATAATTCATTAATCATTTCGATTAGTTGTTCCTCAATAGTTTTCATACATAAACCTCTTATCACTCATCACTTAAATTGTCTTTCTCCTGTATGGCTCTAATAGTTCTTTGACGTGTTCAGGCATTTTGTTTTCAAGGCTTACTTCGGTTTTATTGTTAGGTGTTACCCCTAATTTCTTGCCCTTGTGCCTTGCGTACTTCCACGCGACAAGTTCAATACAAGCATCTTTCAAAGACGGCGGCATTTCACTTGTTTTGTACCCCGCAATGTATTTTATAAAAATTGTTTCGTTGTTGTACTTTCTGTGAGTGGGTGTTACTCGCAGTGCGGCGTCTTGCGTCGCACACGTATAAACCATTTTCTTACAGAACAAGACCGAAGGGCTTATGCGCAATAGAAAAGGGATATTTTCAAGGCTGCCAGTTTCGGGCATGAGTTTGTAATATTCCGGTGTTGCCGTAGCTGTCTTATTATTTCTAGTTTCAACAACAAAAATTTCCCGTACAGGATATTCTTTAAGCGATATTGTCAAATCAGTATAATTCGTGTGCCATTCTTTGACGCGCTTATGCAACAAGCGGCGCATACAGTATTCTTCAATGGCGTAACTTGATGATACCAGTAAGAATTCCGCGAAAGCGTCCTCGCGGTCATCTATGCCGAGTATTGTTTTACAATCGGCTAATGATACTAACGAATGAAAATGATTATGATCCGCCATCTTTACCCCTTAAAAATTTCTAATCTTATAAAAGGTTAAAATGGGTGATCGGATTTTACACTATGCTTTTCCACATAGTTTTGGCAAAAGCGACACTTTTTTGACAGTTTACTAAAGCTGCCAATACCGCCGATAATACGGCATGGCAAATAAACCTACAAGCAAGGTGAAGAAGGTGGCAACAGAACAAAAACGGACAACCGCTCAAGTCTTTGACCTTCTTTTTAAACAGCTTTTGCACTTATCAAATAAGGCGGTAATCTCTCTTATATGTCCTGCCTACGATGAACTTGCCGTTATAGGGGATAGCGTATAAGGTGGTATACCAGAAGACCATAGGAGAAGAGTATGGGTACGAGGAAGAGGTATACCCCCGAGGAGAAGGTAAGCATACTC
>BOBI01000220.1 GCA_026002305.1 Spirochaetia bacterium | reverse complement strand
TCAACCGAAGCGCAACCGGGAACGCTTACAATATTGAACCTGCCCGAGAACACGACGGCGGATTCTTTTAAGGAGGTAACTGTCGGGGACGTTGCCTCATGTACAAATTTGAAAACAATAACAGTCCTCTCCGGCATTCCCCGTGTATATGTAAAATGTGGTGGGCGATGAAACTTTCAGTATCTCCGTTATTTTCCCGCCTTTACCGCCTGTTACCGTTGCAATCCTGGTGCCTGATACCGAAGTCTCCGTTACCTGCCCGTTTTCTATCCTTATAATCCTGCTGTCGCCTGAATAAGATCTGGTTTCTCCATAATATCTTTCCATAACGTTGCTTACGTTTGATAACTGATAAGTAACGTTTATTGCCATATCCCGCTCGTCCCTTACCGTCCCGTTCCCGCCCCTTGCCGCGGCAATGTCAAAACAGTAAAGGCCCGGATTTAGCGTTACTTCCGTCTCATACATGTTTCCGGTGTAGGTGTTATACGCCACTCCGGTCGGTATGTCCACAACCTCTTTGTAGAAATTGTAGAATTCATAAGGCGTGTTTTGTACGGCTTTGTGTAAGAGTTTATCACCAACTTTAATCATTTTGAAAAGCGCGCGTCTGCCGTTGTAATAATAACCGCCTAATACGCTGTCCCATACCGGCACATCCGCCGAGTATTCAAATGATACGTCACGCCTGACGTCTACGGCGCCTACCTCGACAACGGGATATTCCTCAACTTTGGCGTACACATAAATAACCTGGTTGGGCAGTGTTGTATAAGTGTTTGCCATTGCCGTATCCAGCAGCACCTTATATGTATGGCCGCGGGCCTCAAAAATGCTTCCGGCTTTTATTTTCTCGGGCACGGACGAATTCATATTCGTAAGCCTCGCGTCGAAATAACCGGCTCCCTCTATCGCGTAAGGGTCCTGCAGGTTAAGCGTGCCGATGCCGTTTGTGAATTTGACAAGCACAAAATCACTCTGTTTTATTTCCGACTTTATCACGCTGTCAATCACTATCTGTAATTCAATGTAATACTTGCCGTCTTTCTTAAATTCACTGTTGTCAGTTAACGCAATCGGAATCACAACATTTAATGATGTATCGCCTCTACTATCGGGCTCTTCGTAAAATGTCATGCCTGTTATTTTTTTATGCTGCGCGACCCCGCCTATGTTCAGTTTTGTGATACTGTCCGCTTCGGTGTTGGGCGGTAAATGTTTTATCGTCAGCCTGTGTATTACCGACAGCGGATCGCTAAAGGTTTTCAAATCCACGGTGCCGGAACCTTCCTCGAAGTTTACCGCGACTTTATCCCCTATGGTTATTACTTTTTCAGTTAAACTGTCAACAGTAATTCTTAACGCGATAAAGAACACGCCGGTTTTTGTAAACCGCGCGCCGGAAGTTTCATGAAGCGGTATCTTCGCGATATTTCCGTATATCTCAATCCGGCTTAAATCTTTACAACCCGCGTCGCCGTTTCCCACGGAAACTGATTTGAAAGAACCCAGTGTTACATTTGGCGGCAGGTTTAAAACCGTTAAATAGCTGTTTGTTATTACTTCGTCATTCCGTAAATCAATTGTAGCGGTTCCTTTGTTAAAACTTACGGCAAATTTATCGGCATCGCCTATTTCGATTTTCGTAAGTGAATCTATCTCAATTCTTAACGACAGGTAAAATGTGCCGTTACGTGTCCAGACATTTCCGCTTTTATCGTTTAACGGTACAATAGCCGTGTTACCAACTATCTCTATCCGCGTCAAATCCGTACAGGAGGCGACATCCGCTACTTTTATGTTTTTAAAACTTTCCAGTATTGTGTTTTCCGGCAAATGCAGTATGGTTAGCATACCGCCGTCGGGACGGACTGCTTCGTCGGTTTCATCACCCGCGTTTAAATCAACGCTTAAATCAAATACGGCGCCGCCCGACCGGAACGGAAGCGCGACACGGTCGCTTAGGTTTATCTCGATCTTAACAAATGAATCCACATCAATTTTAAGCGATATATAAAAGTTTCCGCTCCTGCTGAAGACCGCGCCCGTATTGTCGGTCAACGG
>BOBI01000219.1 GCA_026002305.1 Spirochaetia bacterium | reverse complement strand
CAAAGCATCCTCTGTTACATATCCAGGTATCTCCGTCAAGTCGGGAACAAGTAAAGAATTAAAAGTATAGTTTGCTTCACGTCCAAACGTAGAGAAGCGAAACCTATTATATTCAATACACTGGCAATAGTATAATTTTACCGCATTAGACATTTCTTTTTTCGAACGAAGTACCTTGACATTTTGTCCAGTATAAAAAGGTTCTTGCTGGACAAACGAAGCCAACACACTGCCACCCATTGCTACAGTAATTAATCCGGCATTAAAAGGTTTTTTATGCTCAATTTCCAATATTCGGTTGGATACACCACAGTTTGCATTACCACGATTAACAAAATTAAATCCTTCTGGTTTTTCACAGATAATACACTTGTTTAAGTCTAATTGGCTACCATACCGAATATCAAATATTTCATCTAACCGCTTCATGATTCGACCCCGTTCAAAAATTTGAATGCAACATATTCCTTTAGTTTTTTCTCAAAATCTGATTGAGTTACCGTTGAATAGTCTGTCTCCATATACGCCTCGGCACACCATTCATCTTTGGACGATACATTGTGTTTCACTGATAGCCCAATTTTTTCTTCACGATTATGAAATAATCCTAGCCATTCATTCTTGATTGTGTTCCATTTCCCATATACATCGACACGTCCTACTTTCTTGCGCTTCACAAAACCGTCATCTCGATAGTATCCAAAAAAAGTTTGTTTATCCATCGGATGAGGAACTTTTGCCGTCCATACCATTACGCAAGGAGGAACCGACGCTGACGGATTAAACATTTCTGTCGGCATACTAAAAACTGCTTCTAATGTGTGTTCTTTGAAAAGACGTTCACGAACTTCTTTACACGTTGTTCCTAACGCACAATTCATCGGGACAACAACAACTGCAATACCTCGTGTTGATAAAACCGATAATAATTTTTCAACAAATTCCAATTCATTGTGGTCGTCCTGTGAATATGGTGGATTCAAAAGCCCAATATCAATATTTTGTTTTCGCAAAAGAGACAGAATATTTTCATCGAAACAACTACCGTAATGAATATTACTTTTCCCATCCCGACGAACAATCATATTTGCAACACAAAGAGCATAAATATTGGGGTCAGCTTCTACTCCATATAACCCTTTTTGCCTGATCGCAATGATTTCTTGGGGGTTGGCAGTTCTCATCATTTTACTCATTGCTGTAACTAAAAAACCACCGGAACCAGCACAAATATCAACAACTTTACTATTTTTATTCAAACCGCTTACTTCGCACATAAAATCTGTTAAATGCTGGGGGGTAAGTACGATACCTAATGCTTTACCATCGTCTCCGTTAGAAAATTTGATAAACTCTTGATAAAATTCACCCAAGGCGTCTATTGAAGAATCAGAATGATTCATCATGGGTTTAATTTTCATATCCAATTCTTGGATATACCACCGCAAAGAGTTATCATTCTGCATTGGGGTTGTTTGAAAATGATGTAAACTTGCAACATCATTGAATGTATTTAAAATACTTTCTATTCGCCCGTTATCAACCTTGTTTGCTTTTAATACTGAAGTAATAGCATTACGTAATTGGTCAACAAGAGACCGAAGCGTTGTTGCATAATGATATTCCGCATCAAAGCTATCATCTTGAAGTGCGATCAAAATTCCAGCGATAAAAATTGGCTTATTATTAGCAGTTACCTTTGCAATTCGTAAATTATCGCTCATTGATATTGCCGTTTTACGAATGTCTTCCAATGAGTAATCTATTGCTATTTTTTCACCTTTTATAAATTTGAGATAATTAATTGTCTCTAAAATAATATTCAATTTACTATATTCTTGATAAATATCTTGTCCCTTCTGCCAGTAAAAAGTAGTAACCTTGCAATTCTCTTTTTTGGTTCCGCTTACTGCAATGGCAACGACATTATATCTTTCTTTTAAGAATTTAGCATAATACAACACGCCGTCCACTGCAAATTTTTTAGGTTTATCTAATTGTTCAGAAATATGGTCCTTTATTGATTTTTTACATTCGACAACGATGATAGTATTTGGATCTTTA
>BOBI01000218.1 GCA_026002305.1 Spirochaetia bacterium | reverse complement strand
ACAAAAACAGTTGGATAACGGACAAAACCATCACCAAGGACAATGTAGGCTTGCCGGTCGATTGCGGGCGCGCCCGTTGGAAGATAGAGAATGGGAACAATAACGTCCTGAAAAACTATGGATACCACCTTGAACACAATTTCGGCCATGGGGAAAACCATGTCTGCGAAATATATTGTGTTTTGAATCTTCCGGCGTTTTTCGTTCACGGCCTGATGATACTCTGCGATGAAAACTTTATAAAAGCCCGCTCCTGTTTCGGGAGAAGGGACGAATTCTACAACGCGTTACGTACATTCTTCTGGGCGTATCTGTTCCAAAGCCGGGAAGATTTTCTGTCCTTTGTCATCATCCATGCCAAAGGCGGCTAAAAGTAAAATCGCTGTTACTATTCACAGCCCATTTTAGGCCGTTGAAAAACCTCGTTCAACGGCAAGGGCTTGCCGGTGCAGAGCCTGTGTAAGGCATAAAAGCCGTTCACCGCATTTCGGTTGCAGGTTTCGATGTACGACTTAATATTCGCGTAATACTTTGCGGTTTTCCCGTTTTGGAATTGCCCGGAAATCTTCATCTTTGATTTGACATCCCTCAAGCTCCTTTCCGAAAGGTTATTGGTAAACGGAATGTCAAAATCCAGAACCCAGGCAAGATATTCATTTTTGTAGTCAAGGACACGGGTAATCAGAGTGAGTTCTTCGTGCCCGTAATATTTACCGGCGGAGTTTCTGTTTTCAGAATACGCCAATAACATTATTTTATTAAACTTTTGAAAAAAACCAGCGGTGAAACTTTCGTCAAATTCATTACATCCCCCGGACTTTTTCTTTTCCCGCTCTATATTGGTAACGCTAAGCAGTTGTTTCAGTTGTGCCGCCCAACTTGAGCCAGGATTATCGATCACTTTTTTCAAGTCCCGTATCAAATGTTCATTACATTCGGCATTAGAAAAAGAATAATCATCATTGTAATTTACTTTATTGTGGTCGTGAACAACCGTAGTCTCTTTTGGCAATAGATTTAAAATATTATCTTCATCAAGACCTGCTTTATCCTTGTGTAAATGTGCTTTGTAAAGTGCGAGCTGTTCTGTTCCGTAATAACGTAAACACGCTCGCGCCTTGTTTACCATAATAACAGTGTCGTCCCAAAAAAGGAGTTTTTGATTTAATAGCTCCCCGCGCAGTTCGCTACAGAACTTTTCAGTACCGCCTGCTGCCCGTTTCTGAAGTTTTGCAAGATAACCTTCTGATAAATTGATTTCATTACCGGTAAAACCCGTGATGATTTTTCTGGTTTTGTTTATCGAAACATTTCCTACATTCATAAGGGTGAGTGCCGGAGACTGAACTTGAGGGCCATACTGGTTTTCCTCTTTCAGGTTATTCGGGATTTCCCCGTGAACTTCTTTTCCGCAACACGGACAGCGGTAGACAACGAATGTATGCCGTTTCTTTTCTACAATGATTCTATAATCCAACCCATCTTTTTCTATTATGCCTGTTTTATCTAATCCGGCATGTTTACAGGCAGGGCATTCGTCTACAGTGTGCTCTATGGTTTCGTTTACTTCACTGTCCAAAAAACGGTTTAGTTTGCATTTTTTATGACCGGCCTGCCCGCCTTTTTTCTTTTCGCTTTTTTCTCTTGAGTTTGGGATTGTTTTTTGTTTGTTGATTGGGGTTTGACTTGTTGGTGTTCCGCTATTTGTCCCGTCTCTATTTAAAATAGATTTTAAACGCCCAATCTCTTTCTGTTGTTGTAAGTTTTCCTCTAACAAAAGCTGGTATTCATATCTTATTGTGCGTAATTCACAGGACAGCTTGCTGTTCTGCTCAAATAATTTTTCATAGTCTTTGTAAAATAGTTTCTGGTAATTTGTTCCCGTCCCCTTCCCCAAGAGATATTATAGCGCTTATTATCATTTTTTGCTCAAGGGGCTGTGAATAGTAACAAATTGCTGTCTTGCAATAGTTTGCTGTTGTGTGTTTTGTAATTGTCGGCTATAACATGCAACACTTTTCCATCTTCACATTGTTTATCCAACTTTTTAATGAACTTCAAATAATCCTCTGAAGTAT
>BOBI01000217.1 GCA_026002305.1 Spirochaetia bacterium | reverse complement strand
TACGGCAGCGGGGCGACGCGGCGGTGGCGGCTTACAGCAAGCGCTTTGACGGCAGTGAACGCGCAACCTTTCGGGTGTCGGCGGACGAGGTTGAACAGGCGCGCCTAAGTGTGGGTGCGGCGGAACTTGCGGCTATGCGGCAGGCATTGGAAAACATTCGCGCTTTTGCGCGGGCGCAGCGGGAAACCATTACCGATTTAACTGATTTTAAAGCGGGCGCCGAAGGGCTTTTGATGGGGCATACCAATGTGGCGGTGGATTCGGCGCTTTGCTATGTCCCCGGCGGCGCTTACCCGCTTTTTTCTACGGCGCTGATGCTTGTTACCCCGGCAAAGGTTGCTGGGGTGAGGCGGATTGCAGCCTGTTCGCCGGTGGAAAAGGGCGCGGGAAAAAACGCCGGTATAAACGCAAAAACGCTTGCCGCCTTGGATTTGGCCGGCGCCGATGAGATTTATGCTGTTGGGGGTGTGCAGGCTATAGCGGCTTTTGCTTATGGTACCGCGCAGATAAAGCCTGTAGATTTGATTGTTGGACCCGGAAACCGCTATGTTGCCGAGGCAAAACGGCAATGTTACGGCAAAGTCGGCATTGATTTTGTTGCCGGTCCCAGCGAAGTGCTGATTATTACCGATTCCACCGCCAATGTTAGCTTTGTTGCCGCCGATTTACTGGCTCAATGCGAGCATGACACGCAGGCTCAGGGTATTTTGGTTACAACCGATGATGAATTTGCTAAAAAAGTGCTTGTTGAGCTTGAAAACCAGCTTAAAACACTGCCCACCGCATCTGTTGCCCGCCAATCATGGGACAATTTTGGTGAAATTTTGGTAGCGGATACCATAGACGAAGCCGCCGCCTTTGCAAATGAACGCGCGCCTGAGCATCTGGAATTGCAGTGTCAAAACGCGGAACAGCTTGCGAAGGATTTGCGGAATTACGGTTCGCTGTTTATCGGGCAGTGGTCGGCGGAAGTTTTTGGCGATTATATTAGCGGCGCAAACCACACACTGCCTACGGTTCAGGCGGCGCGTTACACAGGCGGCCTTTGGGTGGGCACCTTTTTGAAAACATTGTGCTGGCAGAAGGCAAACCGCGCCGCCGCCTGCGCCCTGGCCGCCGGTGCGCAAACCATGGCAAACGGCGAAGGGCTTGCCGCCCACGCCCGCGCAGCCGCCCTGCGGGCGGCGCCGGAAAAAACAACTGAAGACGTGGCAACATCATGAACGAAAAAAAATATTCGGTTTCTGAAATAACTGAGCTTATCAAACAAAAACTTGAAAACGGTTTCGGCGCGGTTTACATCGAAGGCGAAATATCCAACTGCCGCCCGTCCAGCACCGGCCACCTTTATTTTACGTTAAAGGACAATGCCGCCGCGATTTCCGCCGTTATGTTCAAAGGCAGCCTGCGCGGTTTGGGGTTTAAACCCGCCGACGGGGCGCTTGTGCGTGTTAGCGGGCGAATCTCCGTTTATGCCCAGCGCGGTAGTTATCAGATAATCTGCGAAACAATGGAGGTTGCCGGTTCCGGCGATATTTTGGCAATGCTGGAAAAACGGAAGCAACTCCTTGCCGCCGAAGGCCTTTTCGCCGAAAGCCGCAAAAAACCCCTGCCCGCATTCCCCGAAACCGTCGCCGTTGTAAGCTCGCCCACCGGCGCCGCCGTCCGCGACATCATCAATGTTCTGGGAAGGCGCTCGTCCGGTTTAAAGGTGATAATTCTTCCGGCGCCGGTGCAGGGAACGCAGGCCGCAGCCTTTATCTCGCGGCGTATCGAGCAGGCAAATATGTGGAAGCTGGCCGACGTGCTTATCGTGGGGCGCGGCGGCGGCTCTCTGGAAGACCTGCTGCCATTTTCCGAGGAATGCGTCGTGCGTGCCGTAGCCGCCTCTGCCATACCGGTTGTAAGCGCCGTTGGCCATGAAATAGACTGGGCGCTTTGTGATTTTGCCGCCGACCTCCGCGCCCCCACACCCTCGGCGGCGGCGGAGCTTATAAGCCAAAACCAAGCCGGTATATATGACGCGGTACGCTCCTCCACGGCGGCGCTTTACAACAATATCGCCGCACATCCATGTGTTTATCACCTGTAAATTCGGCCAGTAATGCTTGGGCAGAACCGTGCCGTAT
>BOBI01000216.1 GCA_026002305.1 Spirochaetia bacterium | reverse complement strand
TGGCAAAGGCAATCTATAAAATGCGTATCAGAGGCGAATGGCACCGTAGCGAAATACCAGCCCGGGTCCTTAAAATTTTTGAAAAAATCGGTATAGACTACCTAAAATAAGCGGAGTTAGGGTTTAATGCATAACCTCTTTCTGACTGTGTTTGTGACCAATACACATATACTTGCCTATCGTCTTCTAGTTTATAACTATCAATATCTACCGCAATATTTTGCGGGGCGGCAAACTTTTGACCGGCACGAGTAGCTCTTTGCTTCGGCGCACAGCCATTCAAAGCAACAAACAAAATAAGCAAAAATAAACTATATTTGTTGATCTTCATAAAAGCTCCTTTTTTATCATATCCAATCTCCGGGGGTCGGCTCAAAATAATCATCATCTTCAGGCTTGGGTCGATGAACAGGATGCACTTGCACTTCATTCTCAGGCGGTTGCGACGCAGGATGTACCGGGGGTGGAGTTTCATTTCGTGGCGTTGTTTGTGAAATTTTCCTAGGCTGCGGCGATTGCTGTGTATTATATGAACTTTGATGTTCAGTGATTATGTTATCATCGTAGCCATAATGCTTTAATAAATCAGCTAACCCGCCATTAAATCCGTTTGCGACGGCCGAAACGCGCCAAACATCTTTATTATAAATCTCTAATGCGATAATAGCTTTTTGTTTTTGAAAATCACTACCTTTTAAATCCAATTGATATGCAGTAGAATTATTTTGATTTATTTTGATTGAAGATAATTTAATATCACCCATAACACCTTTACCCTCGATATTGATTGTGAAAGCAAGTTTTTTGAGCCCGGTTGGTAGTTTTCTAAGGTTGACTTGAAAAATAGAATCAGAATTGCCCTCCGACAAGGCAATCTCATTTCCAGGACTATTCGGATTATTGAAAAAAATAAAAAAATCCTCACTAAACAGTTTACCGTTACCATCAAGACCAAAACAGGAGAATTCATACGTATCCTTCCCTGAAATAGCTATTTTAACTGAAACAGTTTTGTCGGTATTAATAACATCATCTAATTTGGCTTTAAAGCCGCGTTGCATAGTAATCACAAACCACTCCTTCGCTTTTTAAAAACTAAATTATTCATTTTGACACCTGCGCCTGTGCGTATTCGAGATCCTTTTTAAACCTAGCATTCTTCGGATTGAGCCTTACTGCATCAGTAAGATCGACGATAGCTTTTCCCCATTCCTGCAAATGCGCATAAGAAACACCGCGATTGTAGATATATGTCGCATTATAAGGAGCCGACTTAATCGCCGCAGCAAAATCGGAAACAGCTCCCTTGTAATCTTCATTCTTTTGCTTTTCAATACCACTTTTGTTAGAATCACTACCAGAATCCCACCATGATAAACCGATACCTATGAGGATAGTTGCTAACAGGTAGAGAGAAAAAAGACCGCCGGAGTTATAATTAATTATGATAATACTAGCAACAATCAGACCAATACAGAGAATAAATGTAGCAAATGGATGACTGTTCTTAAATTTACCCATGAAAATGAAATAGCACAGAAGGTTTACAACAAATATAATAAGGCCAAACGGTACGGCTAAAAGAATACCTAAGAAAACTATACCTGCACTTGTATTATTTTCTTTTTTGAGCAGATACTGGTTAAAAGCTTCTTGGTCTATTTCATTGATCTGATACTTTAAGTCTTTCGGATTCGGTCTAGGTAATAATGAAACTAAAGGTATGAAGTCGATGATTTGGTCTCTAACAAAGGAAGTGGCTGAATTAACAACTAAAGCAAATTTGCCTACTTCCACTTTTTTGTCCAGAGCAGCCGATAACATATACATTTTCCCCTTATTCATCGGCACTATAAAGTTCAATTTTTTGGCTGACCACCCCTCTGTAGGGTGAGAATATTCGAAGGTTATAGTATGCTCGCCAGCAGGCACGAGCAGTGTCGCGGCTTTTGATAGTGACCACCATGACGAAAACAAGCCCCGCTTCGCACCATCAATACGCTGCCAATAACCGGCGAAAATGTCACCCCCCAAGGCTCTAAATTCTCGAGGGAAAATGTCACCCCCTGCCGACAAAGGGCTGGGGATTGGCCTTTCCATCCGCCAAGTAAAAATTGGACAGGAGTAACTTT
>BOBI01000215.1 GCA_026002305.1 Spirochaetia bacterium | reverse complement strand
ATAAAAGAACAAGGATTCCTTATTCTGGCGTAAAAAATGTTAAAAATTAAATTTAAACAGTACAGTTGCAACAATGTCTTGGTAATTGCTGAACTTGGCACCTCGCATAACGGGGACATCGTTAAAGCAAAAGAAATGATCGATGCCGCCGCCTGCGCCGGTGCGGATTGCGTTAAGGTGCAGATTGTTTTTGCACAAGAGATTTTACATCCGGCGACAGGTTTTGTACCGCTGCCACAGGGAAACACACCCCTGTTCGATGTGTTTAAAAAACTGGAAGCGGGCATCGAATTTTATGCTGGTGTTAAGACGTATACGGAAAGCAAGGGGCTTTTATTTTTGGCAACACCCTTTGGTGAAAAAAGCGCAGCCCTGCTAAAAAATTTAAAACCCGATTTTGTAAAAGTTGCATCGCCTGAATTAAATTATGTACAGCTATTACAGGCGGTAAAAAAAATGAATGTACCGGTTTTGCTTTCTTCCGGTGTTTCTAAATTACAGGATATAGAGCGCGCGCTTGAAATATTTTTAGTTTCGGACAATCAACCAACCCCGCAAGCAACGAGGCATGGTTGTTCTCATTTAACCGCCCCAAGGCTCGCACGCGAAACGTTGAGCGTGCAGAAGGTATTAAACCCCTCCGCAACAAATAACAAAAGCTTGTGTTTATTGCATTGTATCACCGCTTATCCCGCGCCCGAAACCGAGTACAACCTTAATGTCCTGCACAGTCTTAAAAGTATTTTCGGCGTTTCTGTCGGTATAAGCGACCATTCGGCGGATCCGGTTTTAGTTCCGGTTCTTTCTGTTGCCTGCGGCGCCGCCGTGATAGAAAAACATTTTTGCCTTTCAAACACAGACAAGGGTCTTGACGATCCAATCGCGCTGCCACCGGATTCTTTTTCGCTTATGTGCCGCTCCGTTAGGTACGCACAAAACTTAACGGCACAAACTATTATACATGAGCTATCAAATGAACGCGGTGCAGATATTATACAAACGGTACTTGGCGATGGCGTAAAAAAACTTGCCGCTTCGGAAAAAGCTAATTATGACAGGACAAACCGCTCGATTCATGCGTTAAACGACATCAAGGCGGGCGACCGCTTGACGGAAAAAAATATCGCTATTCTTCGCACCGAAAAAATATTGCGTCCCGGCCTTCCGCCCTATCTTTGGGACACAGTTATAGGCAGGCGCGCCCGCAATTTTATCCCTTCAGGCGAGGGCGTGCGGCTTGCAGATATTTAAGCTAAGAATAGTGTCTTTTGAAATCTTCCACAGCTTGTAAAAATGTGTCTATATGCTGTGGATACGCTTCATGGTTTATGAAAAAAAGATGCGGTGAAACATCCAGTGCCATAGACAACTTTTCTACGGTTGCAAAAGAAGGTGTTTTATGCCCATGTTCTATATCGTTTAAAAAAGTATGGGTAATATCGGATTTTTGCGATAACGCCAGTTGCGAAAGATTAGCACCCTCCCGCAGTTTTTTAAGATTTTGTCCAAATACCAAATTCAAAACAGGTATATTTCGCGTCGCTTTCATTGTATCCATGAGTACAGTATAAACCCTATCTAAACAAACCGCAAATGTCCTACGGCGGATAAGTTGCAACTTTTAGCCGTATATTACGGTTTTTTGGGTTATTTTTGTCATTAAAACAATATTAGTAATCCAGCGTCTGCATATCATCAATGCGTTTTAGCAGCGATGCGAAATTGTCGATGGCGGCGATGCCCTCTTTTGCGGGATCAAAGTGGGGGTTAATTGCAAGCGCCTCGGTGAATAGCCTTCGCGCCTCGTCGTCGTTACCTTGGGAATAGGCTTCCAACCCGGCAAGATAATATTCATCAACCTTGTCGCCGTTTTGTTTGCGGTTGCCGTCGCCAAAATTCAAGCGCACCCCGATGGTAACCCGGTTAAGCGGCTGAAGCTGCGTTACCAAATCCAGCGTGTAGTTAATGTCAAATGCTACGTTACCAATATTTATCGCACTGCCGATTGTTGCGCGCATATTACCGGATTTTATCAAAACCCCTGCACGCATCGACAAAAACTTTGCCACGGCAACCGATAATCCCACGGAAAAATAGGGTTTTTCTGATAATTCAATGTTCATCATGTTCAAAGGCAGCGAAAAA
>BOBI01000214.1 GCA_026002305.1 Spirochaetia bacterium | reverse complement strand
TTCGCCTTTAACTCTTTGCTAAAGTTCTTTTTCCCTTTTCTTCCCATGTGAAACCGCCTTTTTTAGTTTCGGCTTTTCCACCTGCTTTTTGCCTCTTTTTTTGTTCAAATTTTCGGGCGCAGTATAGGACGAATTCTACAACGCGTTACGTACATTCTTCCGGGTGCATCTGTTCCAAAGCTGGGAAGATTTTCTTTCCTCTGTCATCATCCATGCCAAAGGCGGCTAAAAGTAAAATTGCTGCTAAAGTTGTTGTATCATTTGCAACTGAATTATTGATTTGTGGAACAAAACTTACTTCATTGTTAGGAGGATCTGTTGGTTTTTCGCATCCAATAAATCCAATGCCAAACACTACGCCAAATATTCCCAACAGGAGGGTTTTACTCCATTTTTTTGTAGTCCTCATAACTACATTCCTTAATTTAGGAATTAAGGTTAAATTTGCCTAAAACACAAAAATATTTTTCTCCCCGCCGCGCACGGACGCGCGGCGGTCTTCTGATCAGTTCTGGATTTCTATGGCACTTAACGTGAAAGGTTTGCGACGTTTTTGTGGCCCGAATAAGGGCTTGCGTAGCAAGACCAGGGCCACAAAAATGTGAGTGGAGTGAGCCGTGGAAAGGAGCGTAGCGACTGACCTAGGCGAACGGAGCCCGGAGGGGCTTTAGCCCCGAACCGCAAACGTATGTTATGCGAAGTTTGAAATGCCCCAGCCGCGAAGCGGCTTTTACTTATGCTTTAGCACAATTATTTTTAACAAAAAGCCTGCTACGAAGCGCCGTGCCACGGATGGCACGGCGTGCTCCACTATAATCGTTTTAATGAATTTCTTTTATGTTTTCGTGTGAAAATATAGTATTTCCACTAGCACGTAAGGCTACTATATCTTTTTCGATTGTCTCCATTGTAACATCTGCAAGTTCTTTTTTTCTGTCTTCTGTCCAATTACCACTGCCGTTGTTAAATTGCCGTAAAAAATATACGGTGCCGATAGTGCCGAGTTCCCGCGTTAAGGCTTCCATGCCTTTTTCCCGAATAAAACGGGTATTATGAACATCAACCATTGTCGCTGGCATTTTACGTTTCCTCCAAAATCCATGTTAAGGGATTGCATACCTTCACATGCAACGAAATTTTTTGAGCAATCCGAAAGAAATCATCATCGGCTGTCAATAATACATCATAAGCGTTTATTTCCGCTGTTGCAAGATGTAAACTGTCAAATTCCTTGATGCCCCGCTGTTGAAACTGCTTCGCTAAAGTCCGTATCTCATCGGTTAAGGTCAAATATACGGTCGCGCCTTTATACAATTCCTTAACATTTTCAAGTTTTTCGGTATCCTTTATTCGCAACAGTTCAGTTTCAATAACCTCGCTTGCCGCTAATGTCCAGCCGCTTGCCTTACAGAGACGCAGAATTTCTAACACCGCTTCAGATTCAATGTAATTACGCGACTCTGAAAGGTCATCATACGGACGGCACCAACTGCAAGCGTCCAAATAAATCTTTTTTTCGTTCATCTGCTGCCTTATGGCACAATCGCCTTTACAATTTCACCCGGTGGGCATTTGCCACCTCCCCCAAGTTTTCGTAGTTTTCTACCGAACCTTATGGATATTCTACCATATTTTGGTAGATGTCTACAAGGCTTTAGTTTACTCTACCAGCAATTCTAAATTTGAAAATAATTCTGTATACTATCTTGTATGGGTGGGGAAATATTTAAACAGCTATTGGAAAATCTGGACAAGGCTGCGGATACAATACCGGATAACCGGCACGGTCCGAACACGAAGCACAGCATGAGAGATGCAGTTAAGAGCGCGTTCGGGGTATTCTTTTTTCAATTTCCGTCATTTTTGCGGTATATGACCGGGATGCAAAACAAGCGCAAAAAGAATAATGCAAAAAGTATGCTGGGAGTAAAAACACTGCCTTCTGATGCACAGGTTAGAAATCTTCTCGATAATGTAAACCCTGAAACATTTGCAAGTGTTTTTTCGCAGTCGTTGAAAGTTGCGATAATAGGCGGTGTGATGAAACTGTATCAGGTGCTTGACGAGGGAGTGCTGGTTGCGATAGACGGACTATGGTATCACTCATCGGAGAAGATACATTGTAAACATTGTCTGCACCTGACAAAGGATGGAGTAAGCACATATTATCATTCAGCAATGG
>BOBI01000213.1 GCA_026002305.1 Spirochaetia bacterium | reverse complement strand
TGGACGATGCCGGTAAAGCAGTGGGGAATGGCGTTAAACCAATTCGCCATTTTGTTCGGAAATGAGCGGGTTCCGCTCTTATAGCAAAGTGCTATTTACACAAAACTTCTGACAGGCTCAGGATTGACCTACGAAAAACCCCAGTCGGCGCAGTAGCGCCTTAGTGGGGTTTTTCTCCGGTACATTTTTGTGCCCATGGAAACCTACGGTTTCCTTATTCGGGGCACAAAAATGTCGTATAGCTAGAACGTTATGCGAAATTTTTTTTAACACACACCGTTATCTACGCAATCGGCGTCCTGCCGAATGAACTAATTGTAAATGAATAACAGTTGAGTTTTTAGACTTGACAACATTCCGTCTACGGAATATACTGTTTTTATGTGGGAAGTAGAATATACTGATGGATTCGAGCAATGGTGGTTAACACTTGCTGAAAAAGAACAAGGTTCTGTTGATTCTGGAGTTAGGTTACTTCAAGATTTTGGGACAAATTTACCTTTCCCATATAGTAGCGAAGTCAAAAACTCGAAGCACAAAAGAATGCGAGAATTACGAACCCAAAGCAGAGGACATCCATTACGGACTTTTTATGCTTTTGATGCAAGGCGAGTAGCTCTGTTGCTAATTGGTGGTGATAAAACAGGCAATGATAGGTTTTATGAAGAATTTATTCCTGTTGCAGATAAAATTTACGACCAATATTTGAGAGAGATGGAGGAATAAAAATGACAAAAAAATTTTCGGTTTTAAGAAATGCAATGGGAGAATCGGCAAAAGCTGAAAGTGAAAAAATGTATAAAGAGGCATTAGCATCTATGCCACTAGATGAGTTACGGCACGCTCGTGGTATTTCACAGAAAATGTTAGCAGAGGTTTTGCATGTTCAACAGCCAGCTATTGCAAAAATTGAAAAACGAGCAGATATGTATATTTCTACATTACGTAGCCATATTGAAGCAATGGGTGGTAGTTTGGAAATTATGGCACAATTTCCAGAAGGAACTGTAAAAATATCAAATTTTTCACAACTATAAATAAACGATAATTGCAGGAGACACTAATGACATTTAAATTGAATAAAAATTATTCACTTGCTTTATTGGTAAAGCAAGTGAATACTGGTGGCTTTCAGAGTTTAATGAAAAAATTGTAACAATAATATAATAATTCAACTAATGATATTATATTAGATGCAGACGATCTAAAAAGAATTCCTAGATATGCTTTTGATTATAAAAATGGTGGATGGCAACAACAACTGTTAGATGTTTTTCAACACCATCTGGGTACAAAACTTGGTAGGATATAATTGAAACTTACCAGCTAAAAACTTAGCGATACTGGACGGTGAATTTATTAACATAGCCTGATCGTATATTTTTTGCCGTCCATGGCAAAAAATACTTGGGTAGTTGTGTGTTAAAAAAACATCGCCTAACATACGGTTTGCGGTTCGGGGCTAAAGCCCCTCCGGGTTCCGTTCGGCTAGGTCGCCTAAAGGCTCCCACGCCTCACTCCACCCACATTTTTTGTGGCGCTGGAATGCTTCGCATTCCTTTATCGCGCCGCAAAAAACGTCGCAAACCTTTCACGTTATACGAAATTTGAAATGCCCCAAATATATTGAAAAGGCATTATGAAGAAGCAACAAAAAACCTGAAATATACGAAGAACCCGCGCCCTCCATGGCGTGGGAAATTTGTTGTTGTTTTAAACTATTGAATAAAGGTTGGAAACATGATGAGATATTTTTGATGAATGGATTAAGTATTTTCTTGGACTATATCATAACCCAATTTCGACAAATCATGCCCTTTTGGGCGGTAGGGCTTTTAATCGGTTCAATCATTTCAGTATTTTGTAAAGAATATATTAGTAATGGAATAGAAAAATTAAATACAAAAAACTGGGGTATTTTTGGTATTATACCCGCCGCAGTATTGGGGATTGTATCGCCGTTATGTATGTATGGAACAATACCCATTGTAGCGGTATTGGCACGGCGGAAAGTGCCGGAGGATTGGCTCACTTCATTTATGGTATGTTCCATTTTACTTAGAGCTTATCCCTAAATAACCAACAAATCCCATCCGATACAGAAGGAGGAGGGATAAGTATGAGGCAAAAACAATCATGGGAAATAACCGACGATTTCTGGGAAGCAGCAAAACCATTGATACC
>BOBI01000212.1 GCA_026002305.1 Spirochaetia bacterium | reverse complement strand
GTTCTGACAACAACAGCTTTTTCAACTGTACCTTTTTTTATTGCGGAAGTCGGTAAAGTTTCCTTAACAGCCACTACAATAATATCACCAATACTTGCATAACGTCTCTTTGAACCGCCAAGAACCTTTATACATTGGACCCGCCTTGCGCCCGAATTATCAGCAACATTTAAAAATGTTTCAACTTGAATCATTTCAAAACTCCTACTTCGCTCTCTCTATAATTTCAAACAATTTCCAATGTTTTTCTTTACTAATAGGACGGCACTCAATTATCTTTACCGTGTCGCCGGTTCTTGCTTCATTTTTTTCATCATGAGCTTTAAATTTTTTTACCCTTCGTACATATTTCTTGTATAAGGGATGCAGGGCTCTTGTTTCGATTGATACAACAATAGTCTTATCCATTCCAATAACTTTGTTGTTGTCGTCAACGCGCTTAACATTCTTAACAACCCCTACAAACTCTTTCTTCTTGCTTTTAGCCGAATTATTATCATTTACCACAATCTGCTCCTGTTTTACCCTTTAAGGATTAAGCCTTATTTTCCTGCTGCGTTATTAAAGTATTAAGACGGGCTATTTCCCTGCGCATTGTCCTTTTACGCAATGGATTTTCAACATGACCGACAATTAGTTGGAATCGCAATTCCATATACTTTTTATTTAACTCATTACGTTTTACTTTTAATTCAGGTAATGTTAAATCTTTAAAAGAGTTCCTCATCAATATTTCCTTTTTAAAGCTCGGCGCCTAATTCAAAATCCGAACGCACTAAAAATTTACACTTAATTGGAAGTTTTGCACTTGCAAGATTCATTGCTTCTTCCGCCAAATGTTTTTCTATACCGCCAAGTTCAAACATAACGGTTCCCGGTTTTACAACGGCTACCCAGTATTCCGGCGCGCCTTTACCTTTACCCATTCGGGTGTCGGCAGGTTTTTTCGTAAAAGGTTTATCAGGGAAAATTCTAATCCACAGCTTTCCGCCTCTTTTAATATGCCGGTTCATAGCAACACGGGCCGCCTCAATTTGCCGGTTTGTAATCCACATTCTTTCCATTGCAATTAAAGCATATTCACCAAAAACTATACTATTACACCTTGTGGCGTTACCGGGCATATTACCGCGTTGAATTTTCCTGTATTTTACACGCTTTGGACTTAACATTTTATACTCCTATGCCTCATTCTGAACAGGAGTTTTATCCCGCCGCTTACGCACTATTGCACCGGCATCTTCCTTCTGCTCTTTTCCGTATTTCATTCCATTATAAATCCAGACTTTTACACCTAAAGCTCCAAAAGTTGTATGGGCCTCTGCAAAGCCATATTCAATATCAGCACGAAGCGTATGCAAAGGTATTCTCCCTTCTTTCGCTTCTTCAGTTCTAGACATTTCCGCACCGCCTAAACGGCCGGACAAACGAATCTTTACCCCCTGCGCATTGCCTTTTTTTTATTGCATTGGAAATTGCCTGTTTCATAGTTCTGCGGAAAGAACCGCGCGCTAATAACTGGCGGGCAACATTTTGTGCAATAATTTGAGCATTGTTATCCGCATTACGAACTTCTTTAATTTTTAACTGAATCTTTTTTTGAACAATTTTTTGGAGCTCATTACTAATTTTTTCGATATTAGCGCCTTTAACTCCAATAATTACACCCGGACGTGCGGTATGAATTACAATTGTTATGCGTTGAGGATGGCGAATTATTTCTAATTCGGCAATATCGGCGCCTTTAGTCTCCGGCATTTTTACAATAAACGAGCGCAGCTTTAGATCCTCATGAAGCGTATTAGCATATTCACGCGGATCGACATACCAGCGAGAAGACCATGTTTTATTAATACCTATTCTAAGTCCGATAGGATTTACTTTCTGTCCCACGGTTATTTTCCATCCTTTACGGTTTCTTCAACTTCCACCGTTATATGACAAAGTCTTTTGAGAAGCATATCAGCCCTGCCACGCGCACGAAACCATACCCTTTTCATCCTTGGCCCTTCGTCTATTAATACTTCTTTAACATACAACATATCCTCAACCAAATTCTTATTTTGATGCAGAGCGTTGGCTGCGGCAGACTTTAAAACTTTGCAAACTAATCTTGCCCCTTTATGCGGCATATTCTCTAAATAAGATAAAGCTTCTGTGTACGGATGCCGCTTAATTAGAGCAACAACCGGCCTTATTTTATAA
>BOBI01000211.1 GCA_026002305.1 Spirochaetia bacterium | reverse complement strand
ACAGTATTTAGTATATTGTCATTCTTGAAGAAAACCTATAAACTTGAATAATGAAAAACATTAAAGATAGGGTTATATTGATAACAGGCGGCGCCCGTGGGATAGGCAAACTTGCCGCCTTGGACTTTGCTTCACGCGGAGCAAAAGTAATTGTCTGGGACTTAAACGCAAAATTTTTAAGTGAGATGGAAAACGAATCAATCAAGCTGGGTACGCCTGTGCGATGCTCAATTTGCGATGTTTCTGTTAGGGAGGACGTTTATTCACTTGCCGAAAAACTTTTGTCCGAAGTCGGGGTTGTGGATATTCTAATCAACAATGCGGGCATAGTTTCAGGCTCGTCATTCCTTAACACATCCGACGAAAAGCTTCAAAAGTCGATGGATGTTAATCTTTCAAGCAACTTTTGGACTTGTAAAGCGTTTTTACCGGCAATGATTAGGCAAAATTCAGGCCACATAGTAACCATATCATCTGCAGCAGGCCTTATAGGGGTTGCAAACCTTTCCGATTATTCGGCAAGCAAATTCGGTGTTTTCGGTTTCCACGAAGCGCTCCGCTGCGAGTTAAGCCGCAGCAAGAGCGCAATAAAAACAACGATTATTTGTCCGTTTTTTATTGATACGGGAATGTTCAAAGGGGTTAAAACCCGTATCCCATTACTCCTGCCGATCCTAAAAAGCGAATATGTCGCCCGCCGGATAGTCGGCGCCGTTCTCACCAACCGCAAACGTGTCGTATTACCGCGCTTTGTTTACACGATATTCCTTCTGCGCCTTTTACCAACCGTGCTATTAGACGCGGTTGCAAGTTTTTTCGGAATAAATAATTGCATGGACGATTTTAAAGGCCGTAAAATTTAAAAGGGTAGGGCGGCACAAAAAATGCCCCGCGTCATTTTTTTGACGCGGGACCGGTAAACTACATTTAAAGCAGAATCACCATTTAGACATATCCAGTTCTTTCATTTGTTTTGCCACAACGGTTGTACAGGTTACGTCGCCTAATACGTTAAGCGATGTCCGGCCCATATCAAGCAGGGCATCAATACCTAAAATCATCGCGTAAACACCGGCTACGGCGGAACCGTCTGTAACTTTCAAACCTACGGAATCAAGCACCATTAACAGCATTATAGCTCCGGCGCCCGGCACCCCCGCTGTGCCTATCGAGGCAAGCGTTGCCGTTACAATAATAATGCCCATCTGAGCAAGGGTAAAACCGTGTCCGGTTACGGATAACGCGATAAAGGTCGCGCAAACACCCTGATATATAGCGGTTCCGTCCATGTTAATTGTTGCACCTAAGGGCAGCGAAAATGAATAAATATCTTTGTGAACACCAAGGTTTTCCGCAGCTTCCATTGATACAGGAAGCGTTCCGTTAGAACTTCGCGTAACAAAGGCCGTAACAAACGGGTCTTTCGCGTCTTGAAAAAAGCGCTTAATGCTTAAATGGCCAACCCCCTTTAACAAGATTCCTAAATAAACAACAATTATGTGCAGTGCGTAACCCACAAAACAAGCCGCCGTTACCACACCTAAAGAGCCGATAACTTTCGGGCCGTTTGTCGCAAATACAACGGATACAAGGGCCAGAACACCGATAGGCGCGTACTGCATAATTGCTTTAATAACCATCATTATAACTTCGGAAATTCCATCAAAGAACGAATAAAGAATATCCGCGCCTTTTTTAATACGTTCATCCTTTGAGTTACGCAGGTAAGAAAGCGCGATTCCAAATACAAGGGCAAAGAAAATAACCGCAAGCACGGTTTCATTTACCAGTACCTGTAAAACACTTGTTGGAACAATCGCAAGCAATGTTTGCGAAAGTTTAGGCGCGGTAGCCGCTTTTCCGACGGCTTCTGTAAACCCTCCCGCCAACTCCGCCGTGGGGTGAAAAACCACCCCCATTGCCAACCCGATAACAACAGCAAGCGCCGATGTAAACAGATAAAAAATAATTACCCTAATTCCCACCTTTCCAAGATTTGCGGGACTCACCGACGAAGAACCCACAATGAGCGTGGAGACGATGATCGGCATCATAATCATCTTTAAAGGACGCACGAAAACATCGCCAAACGGAGCAATCCAAAGAATTTTATCTTTGAACACCAGCCCCAGAACCACACCCAACACCAGCCCGATTAAAATACGGTAAAGCAGGTTAAAATCAAAATACCAGCTATACCATTTCTTGTT
>BOBI01000210.1 GCA_026002305.1 Spirochaetia bacterium | reverse complement strand
GTATTTGTACTTGTTTCACTTTTAACAAGTACTGCGGTATGCTTTGTCGGCGTCATAGGATTTATCGGACTCGTGGGTCCCCATGTTGCGCGTATGCTTGTCGGGGAGGACCAGCGGTTTTTCATTCCCCTGTCCGCAATATTTGGCGCGGCGATCCTTTCCGTTGCTTCTATTATCAGCAAGCTCGTTTCCCAGGGGGCAATGCTTCCCATCGGCATTGTTACGGGCCTCATTGGAGTTCCCTTTTATTTCTCCCTTGTTTTCAGCCATAAAAGAGGAAGGTATGTATGATTGAAACCAAAAATTTGTCCTTTGCGTACAAACAAAAGAAAATTCTCCGGGAGATAACCATGACCGCAAAGCCGGGGGAAATCACGGCGGTAATCGGTACAAATGGCATTGGAAAATCCACACTGCTGAAAAATATCTGCGGCCTTCTTAAAGGAACGGGGGAGGTAAAACTCTGCGGATGCAGTATCTCTGATTATAAAAAAAGCGATATGGTAAAACAGATAAGCTACCTTTCTCAGGAAACCGTCTCCACCGCGTTATTAAGTGTTTTTGAGATTGTGCTGCTTGGACGGATAACACGGCTATCGAATTTTGTGGCGGATACAGAGCTTGCCATTGTCGAGAATGTCATCCGCCGTCTTGGTTTGGAAGCGGTGTCTTTCCGCAATATCGGAGAACTTTCAGGCGGACAGCGGCAATTGGTTTTTATCGCCCAGGCTCTTGTGCGTAACCCAAAAATACTCGTCATGGATGAACCGACCAGCAGCCTCGATCTCTATCATCAGTTTGAAATTATGGGCCTGCTTAAAAGCTTGACTGTTTCAGAAAACTTTACCACGCTTATCACCCTGCACCAGCTTAATTTAGCCTCCCGTTTTGCCGACAAGATTGTGGTACTCCACAATGGCGGCTTATACGATACCGGTACGCCGACGAAAATTCTCACTCCAAAAACACTTCGCGATGTTTACCGCATAAACGCCGAAAAAGTTGAAGCCGGCGGCATAAGCTATGTACTGCCCGTGGAGCAATATAAAGAATAAGTCCGAAAGGCGTGGTATGATTAAACATCTCTTGGAGGGGAAAATATGCAAAAAACAAAAGCGAAAATTTTAAATGAACATTTAGCAAAAAAAATTTGCACACGAATAATTCGCTTCGAGGAATTAAAGCAAATATAATCTCTCTTATAAATGGACTTTTCGGAACAAATTACTCGCCAAACACTAAAATCGAATACCTCAATACAGAAGCGGAGACCCAGGGCCTGCTCCGGAACTACCTTGACCGGCCGGGTTGGAAGGAACTTGCCGCGGTGAAGAACAGACGGGTCTTTGCCATTCACCATGCCCTTGGGCGGGAGGTCTACGATGTGGCGGCGGTGGCCTTCCTTGCCAAAACCATTCACCCGGAACTCTTTGCGGATATCAACCCCGAAGCCATGCTTAAGGAATACTACGATAGGTTTCTGCCCTATGACCTCCATGGTGTCTGGATGACTCAGCTCAAATAGCCGCAGCGGATAAATGAAAAATGAAACCGGAAAACTCACCGGGGAATACAAAGAAAGAGCACGGCGGCGTTTTTTAAAACTCGCCGCAGGGCTGGTAATTTGCGCGGTAAGCCTTATCGCCGATGTCCTCATAGGGCCAAGCTGGCTCTCGTTGCCGGAAATGTTTACCGCGCTCTTTAACCGCGCCGCCGCGCCGCCTACAACCCGTGTTATCGTCTGGACCCTCCGGTTCCCTGCGGCACTGATGGCTCTGGGAGTCGGCGCTTCATTGGGACTCGCCGGAGCGGGAATGCAGACGATACTCGGTAATTATTTGGCAAGCCCCTACACCCTGGGGATTTCCGCGGGAGCGGGGTTTGGCGCAGCGATAGCTATCGTCGCAGGCGGCGCGGCGGGCGGAATCCTTAGCGCCTACCTTGTTCCTGTTTCAGCCTTTGTTTTTGCGGTAATAACCTGCGCTGTTATCTATCTAATCGGAAGATTTTTTAATATGTCGCCGGAAACAATGCTTCTTGGGGGTATTGGAATGTCGTTTCTTTTCCAATCACTACAATCACTGCTGCAGTATATTTCTACACCGGAGGCGCTTCAATCAATCGTATTCTGGCTTTTCGGCAGCCTGTCGAAATCAACATGGTTTACCGTAACAACGATATACGCGGTACTCATCGTTATTGTACCGGTACTGATGCACGATTCATGGA
>BOBI01000209.1 GCA_026002305.1 Spirochaetia bacterium | reverse complement strand
GCAGCGTTCCGGGTTTCCGAGTCTTATCATGCAATAGTGCATCAAGACCTGCCACATTATAACGTTTGACAAATGCTGCTACTGAATTGATGTGTATCCCTAAATACTCCGCTATATCAGTCGGCGATTTCCCGTTTGCCCGATGCAAAACAGCTTGCAGCCGAACCGCATATTTGTACTCAATATGCCCGCTTGTTAATATGTTTTCTATCAAAATTTTGTCGTCTGCAACTAGTGCAGGAACTAATGCTTTAGCCATGAACATAGTATATTTACTATTCACATGTTTGTCAATTACATTACACTAGTTCAGACCCCGGCAGACAACCGCTGCCAACAAGCCTGTCTGTTAATATATGCAGTATGCAGTTTTTCTCCGCGTTCTGCAATCCGTTCGGCAGCCTTTCCATGGAAAACTTCCTCGGGGGTCAGGTACCAAATTGCGCTGTGAAGCCGCTCCGTGTTGTAATACTGAATCCAGTGGGTCATTCGCTTCTGAGCATCCTCATAACCCAGGTAAGCGGTTTGGCGGACATGCTCTGTTTTCAATGTCCGATGAAACCGTTCAAGTTTGCCGTTGCTCTGCGGATGAGCAGCAGAAGTAAACGTCTGCTGAAACTCAAGCAGTGAAACCAGTTCTCTGAAGTCTTTCGAAATGAACTGCCCCCCGTTGTCGTTTATTATCCGTGGCTTCGCATCAGGATAAAGTTCCTTGGCGCGGGTTATTAGGATCTCTGCGTTTAGCCCCTCCATGTTCCGGCAGAGAGGCCAGAGCAGTATCTTCCGGCTGTACCCGTCCAATATGCTGATGAAATAATAAAATACGCCACAGATCCGGATGTAGGAAAAATCAATGTGCCACTGCTCATGGACGGCTTCAGGCTGTTCAAAGCCCTGTTTCTGCTCCTCTGTCAATTCAGCCCACTTTTTAGTTAATCCCGTACGTTGTAAGACATTATACACGCTTGAGGGGGATACCGCCGCGATGTCCTTATCGACCATCTCCCAGCATAACACCCGATACCCCTTTTCCAAGTGCTCCTGGCAATAGGCGGCGATAGCTTCCCGCTCTTCAGGGGTTAGCCAATGTTCCCTCGGTATCTGCCCGTTATGCTTCGTCTCCGCCTCCCGCCGTCCCTGCCATTCCCGCCACGTTCGCCGGGATACTCCGGCATAGAGTACCAGCGTCAGGAGGGCTATTCCGGTAAGCCGCTGCATCCGTGTCACTTCACGCTCTATCAACTGCCGCTTCTCAAGACTCATTTTGCATATCCCTATTTCAGGCCAGGATATTTTTTTTTAAGCTGCAACACTTCCTGCGCCAGCTCCGCTATGACGTTGTCCTTTGCTGCCAGCTTTGCCTCAAGGCCCTTGGTCGTTCGCTAATTGGCCTTCTCGGTAATATCCGGCCTTTGGGGTTCAAAGGTCTGGAGGGCTCCTTCAAAAATCTGCTTCCGCCATTTCAAGATCATACCGGGGTGTACTTCATATTTGGCTGCCGCTTCACTCATGGACTTGCCTTCCTGCAGTACCTCCCGTAGGATACTCACCTTCTGCTCCGCTGTATACCGTTTCCTCTTATCCATTCCCTTCTCCTTGGACTCGGTTACAACTACCTTATTAGCTTACCCTTTTTCCGGCAAGTTCATCGTGGGCAGGACATGTGTAAATAGCCAAAAGATGGTAGAAAAACATGATGAGATATTATGGCTAGGACACGGGCAGTTAGAGAGAAGGATTTAAACCCTAACTCCGCTTATTTTAGGTAGTCTATACCGATTTTTTCAAAAATTTTAAGGACCCGGGCTGGTATTTCGCTACGGTGCCATTCGCCTCTGATACGCATTTTATAGATTGCCTTTGCCAATTCTATAATATCTTTCGGCGATTGTTTTGTTAGCAGATTCGCGGCCCGCAGCCGGTCGAAAAGTTTGTGGTAGGCGACCATAGCGATAAAATTAATAAAAAGCCACCCTTCCAAAACATGACGGTTTTGCATATAGGTCACGTCCGCTTTTAGAAAGTTCTTGTAGCTGTCAAACATGACCTCTATTTCGTTGCGCTGTTTGTAAACTTCATATAATTGCCCCGCGGACAAAGGGGCACTTGTTTCAGCGTTATGTTTTATATTAAACTGAGCGTTAATGTCCCAAAGGCGTTTAGCTTTTCAAAATACTTTTCTTCCGGGTAGCTGTCAGGCTGGGTCGTAATTCTTTGCAGATAATCCTGTTCTTCATCAACACGCAGCCGCTCATCAA
>BOBI01000208.1 GCA_026002305.1 Spirochaetia bacterium | reverse complement strand
TCGTTTTGTGCATCCCCTTCTTCTGTTTTTTCATCTTCTTCAACAGATTTAATTTTATCCGGCGGCA
Source organism: Spirochaetia bacterium (assembly GCA_026002305.1). Lineage (GTDB taxonomy): Bacteria > Spirochaetota > Spirochaetia > Treponematales > Breznakiellaceae > BNVA01. The sequence goes on along the minus strand of BOBI01000208.1, from coordinate 2,222 downwards.
GCCATTTCTTTAAAACTTTATTTAGCTCATTTTCGTTTATCGGTTTTGCAATAAAATCGTTCATGCCGGATTCAATAAAAAGTTCACGCGCCCCGGAAACCGCGTTTGCGCTTAACGCAATGATGGGTAAGTTTTTAAAGTAATCACCATCAATTTTTCGAATTAAAACTGTTGCTTCCGTGCCGTCCATTTCCGGCATCATGTGATCCATAAAAACAAGGTCGTAAACGGTATTTCTTATTTTTTCGATAGCTTCCGCACCGCTTTCCGCGATTTCCGGCACGATATTGTGATTTGCCAAAAATCCTTTGGCAACAGAAAGATTTATTGAGTTATCATCAACAACGAGAATCTTTACATTGTTACAAACCATTGTACGCTGCAGTAAAGTTTGATCAGAAACTTTTTCAGGATCGCCTTCTACAAGCGGCAGATGAACGGTAAAAACCGAACCTTTACCGTAAATGCTGCGTACAGTGATTTCACCCTGCATTAAATCGACCATATTTTTTACGATGGAAAGCCCTAACCCTGTACCCGTAATACCTCGGTTTTGATGTCTGTCAAATTGCTGAAACTGCGTAAAAAGTTTCGGCAGGTGTTCTTCTCTTATGCCCATGCCGGAATCGGCTACATTAATAACAAGCCAATCATCATGATCTGTTTTTGCCCGTGACAGAGACAGGGATATAAAACCTTCGCGTGTGTACTTTATCGAATTATTTACAAGGTTTACTATAATTTGACGCACACGAATTTCATCACCAAATAAAACATTCGGCACATTTTCATCTAAATGCGGCGTAAACAAAAGTGATTTTGCGCTCGCGGAAAACCGGATTATTGAACAAATTGAATCGAAAAGTCTTAAGACGTTGTAATCAACCGGCACAAGCTCCATTTTTCCGGCTTCAATTTTTGAAAAATCAAGTATCTCGTTAATTATCTGTAACAGCGAGTGCGACATTTTTTTAATATCATTAAAGTATTGTTTTTGAATATTGGTTAAGTTTTCGGTTGGCATAAGCTCGCTCATGCCTATAACCGCATTCATCGGTGTGCGTATTTCGTGGCTCATAGAAGCAAGAAAGCGGCTTTTCGCCTGCGACGCGTTTTCCGCATTCAATGTTTGTTCTTCAAGCATACGTGTGCGTTCCCGCACCGTCGATTCCAAACTGCGTACAATTTTGCGCAGGTTTAACGCAAACAACAGCGACAACATCAACGAGGCAACCACTGAAATCAAAAGCGCCGCGGTAGAGTCGGTACGCAAACTGCGTACACGCGATAAATCATAATCGGCACAAATAATACACTGCACATTGCCGCCGCGTATAACAGGGCGAAGAATAGACTTGAACTCGCCCCATTCATCTTTGAAGGTACGAAAAGTTGTTTTTTGGGAATCCCAAGCTTCCATAAGCGCAGGGGAATCAAAGTATTCATAATGCGGCGTAAGTATTTCTTTTGCAGGGGTGTCCCTGCCGTATAACGACGAAAGTAAAAAAACCCATGAGTCGGAATTTCTATCTAGTTTACGGACAAGTACATAAACATAAGAAACATCGAAAGATTGCTGAATATTTTTTAATGTATTTTGCATACCCCAGTAGCCTTCGGAATTATTAAGCAGGTATGCTTCCACCGCTTTGGGGTTGGAAAGCAAAGGTAATTGATTTTGCACCATTAAGGTTACGGCATCCAATGTTTTTTCATAACTCTCCTCTATATAGTTATTATGCCGCAAATACATATTAAAACTGGTGGCACACGATATAAAAATCGTGAGCAAACACGCCATTATGAATACAACATTGCTGTTTTTATTGTTTTCAGCCAAAATCATGCCCAGATTGATTGAACTTTTTGGCGCAAAGAGTCGGGGTTAAGCGGTTTTACAACATAATCTTGAGCGCCTAGTCTTGTTGATTCGGAAATAAGTTTTAGCGAGGCGTGGCCGGTTACCATAATTACCGGAATGTCGCGCGTTTCGATCTTCGATTTTATCGCTTTTAGGAAATCTATGCCCGACAGGTCGCCCGGCAGCTCAATATCTAAAAGAACCAGGTCGATTTTTTCCGCCTCCAACACCCCAAACGCTATTTGGGTCGTTTTTGCAAGACGGACCGTATACGAGCCGTCGAGAATGGTTTTTATCGTTTTTAGCCCCATTGATGTGTCATCAACAGCCAAAATGGTTTTTTTATTCATAATATATAAAT
>BOBI01000207.1 GCA_026002305.1 Spirochaetia bacterium | reverse complement strand
GGCTACTCCAAACGCGCCCTGCTGCCCCTCCTGTTACGCGATGACATAAAAATCAACGTTACGGGCGACGGCTGGGTTCGCCGCCAAACCCCCGCATCGGGCACACATATAACCGCCGATACCATCATAACGCTGGAGTTGGAGTAGAATCGGACACCACCGCCAGTTAGTCAATGGTAATAGGCGCCCGGCAATTCTGAATTTGGCACAAAGCAAAAGAGATCAACCACGAAATTCACGAAAAATACCGAAATTTATCATTTTTTTGGTGGTTGAATTTCTTCAAATTCAGAATTTCTGCCCTTAACACAAAAACGGCGTGCGCCTCCGCTCCAAACACATTTTTTTTTGCCTCTAATACAAAAACGGCAGGGCGGTCAAAGAACACATTGCTCCGCGTTAGTGCTATCTGGACGCCATCTTTTTTTTGATCACCAGTGGCACTTTAACCAGCATTTACGCAATACGCTACGCAATGCAACCTTTGACCGCCCTGCCGCCTATATAACAAAAGCAGAAAAACGCATTTGACGCTAACATAGGGGCTATTCGGAACGGTTTCTTTCCCTTGACCACCAGAAGCGGTTTAACCGGCATGACGCAATACGCTCCACAATGGAACCCTTGAGCTTTACCGCCTCTCCGGCAAAAGCAAAAAAAACGCATTTGACGCTAACATAGGGAAGAAACAGGCAGCCCCTGTCCATTCCGCAATGGAACCTGCGAGCGTTTGCATCATGGTACCAATTTCAGCACTAAATGCACCTCTGTTTTTGTCGGGTAATTAAGCCAAAGGGCACATGCCACACAAACCGCACGCCGCCTATATAACAAAAGCAGAAAAAACACATTTGACGCTAACATAGGGAAGATCAATTAACAATTGATAATTAACAATTGACAAAAGAAGTCTCCTTCCACTTCGCGTTTCACGCGGAGACCGCAGAGAAATTTGGAAAATTTACATACAAAAGCTCCGCGTCCTTTGCGTGATCCCCTCCTGTTTTTGGTGCGTACAAGCGCCGTACTTTTTGTTTTTGCGCACCGTCCTTGGGAACTGCTATTATAAACTGTAAATAAGGGTGGAAAATGCCTTTGCGCACAAAAAAAAGTGCCTGGCACCGATCAGGCATGGTTAATGAAAATAACCCAACCCCCGCGCCGTTTACGACGCGGGGGTTGGGTTACCACCTCGCCGCAGAGCGGCGAGGTGGTTCATTTTCCAAAATGGTGCCTGGCGCCAAATTTTGCTATTCTACGGGGCGCACACAACACGGAACCCAATAGTGTCGCCCGTCCTGCCGGGAACGTTGGCGTCACGGCCCGCAACCTCGCAGCCGAAAGTACCGCCGTACCAGCTGCCGCCGCGTAAAACGCGGTACGTGCCTGAAGCGGGCCCCGTCGCAGGAGTCGAAGTATTGATAACGCCGTTATACAAGTCCCAGCACCATTCCCATACATTGCCCGACATATCGAATATCCCTTTTCCGTTTTCCGCCTTTGTTCCTACACGATGCGCGCCATAGTCGGGATTGCTTGTTTGTGAAAAATAAGAATTACCCCTATACCATGCTACATTGCCTATGGTTTCACTGCCTGAATACGTGTAATTCCAGTTCTCTGTATCACCCGGATCGCCGCCGCGAGCCGCATATTCCCACTCCGCTTCGGTTGGCAGGCGGTAACCGTTTGCTAATATATTAACTTTTGCGGCATCCACATCGGTTGTGTTTGTAGAATCTTTTAGGATTGTTGTGTTATCACTTTTGTAATACACAGGTGCTTTGCCGCTCTTTTCGCTATAGGCGTTGCACCATACAATAGCGTCCCGCCAACTTATTTCGGTTACGGGACGGAGCGCCTTTTCTTCGTCTGTTCCCGCCGCGCCGGTTCCGTCCGTTCCGTGTCCTTCTACACCCGCGTTTTCGAATGTGTAACCGTTTCCTGGAGCTATTGCCCAGTCGCGTACCTCTTTCCACAAACTCCATGTGGTTTCGTAAGCGGCAATTTTAAATGCGGCTATGGTTGCCACGCTGGTGCGGCCCGCTATGAATACCTGGCCGACCGGTGGTACGTTTATTGCGGTTCCGGCTGGTATGGTTACCATTGCCATATAGTCGGTCGCAACAGTTGGCGTTGCGGACGGTGTCGGCGTAGGCGTTGGAGTAGGCGTTGGCGTGGGAGTGGGTGTCGGCGTCGGAGTGGGTGTCGGCGTCGGAGTGGGGGTAGGTGTTGGTGTCGGCGTTGGTGTCGGCGTCGGCGTCGGAGTGGGTGTAGGCGTTGGTGTAGGCGTAGCT
>BOBI01000206.1 GCA_026002305.1 Spirochaetia bacterium | reverse complement strand
AGCCGGTTTCCGTGGACAGTATATGGTGGTACCTGTTTCCTTCCGATTCAAAATAACGTTCATACACGCCGGATGTTACAAGCGTACTGTCTTGCACCGCAGCAACGCCAATAAAATTACCACGTTCCAGATTCGGGTTTTGCACGCCAATTTTCCACAGCTCATCTTTTTTAAAAAAACTTTTTGTTTGTTTTTTGCCAACTGCATAAATGTTACCGCCTAAATCTATGATTGCCTTTTTAACACCGGCGTTACGCGCAATAATAGCGGCTTGATCGGCAGCATAACCTTTTGCGATTCCGCCAAGATCAAGCGCCATTCCTTCTTTTGCTAAAAACACGGTTTTGTTTTCTTTGTCTATTTCAATTAAACGCCAATCAACAAGCGTCAACGCCATGTTAATTTCGGTTTGGGCAGGAACGGCAGCGTTATCGCCGCCTATACCCCATAATTTTACCAATGTACCGATTGTCGGATCAAAGGCTCCGCTTGAAAGCTCCGCAAAATAAACCGACCGTTCCAAAACCCTTATAAGCTCGTCACTTACCTTAACAGGGGCAATGCCTGAACTTTTATTGATTTTGTCGATCTCCGTTCCGTCCTTGTTCGCGCTAAAAACATCTTCTATTTCGCGCAGCCGTGAAAAAATTTTATTTATTGTTTCCCTATTGTCATACTCATATAAATTAACGGAACAAATGGTTCCCAGTACAAATTCTCTATGCGGTGCGGATCTTGCGCACCCTGAAATAAAAAGAACAAGGATAGTAACAATAACTTTAATTTGCAGCCGCATTTACAGTAACGATTCCAGTTCTGTTACAAGGCCGTCGAAGATTTTGCAGGCGCTTTTTATTGCGTCGGGGCGCGACATATCGACACCGGCAACTTTCAAACTTTCGATAGGAAAGCGCGATCCGCCTGATTTTAAAAATGTAAAGTAATCTTCGCGTTCTTTGTTCCCGCCTGCAAGTACACGCTCGGCTAGAGCCAGCGAAGCCGATATGCCGGTAGAATATTTATAAACGTAAAAGGCGCGGTAAAAATGCGGAATACGCAGGCCTTCCATATCGCTCTCTTTTTCTAAAACCATTTCATTGCCGAAATATTTTGTAAGTAGTTTACGGTATTCACCGCGCAAGACTTCCGCCGTAAGCGGTGTCCCCGCTTCCTCGGCTTCGTGGGTAATCTTTTCAAACTCCGCAAACATTGTCTGTCTGTACAAAGTTGCAAGTATATCATCAACACGTTTATTTACAATATAAAGTTTTAATTCTTTGGAAGCGGCGGTATCACGCATATAGCGAAACAACAGTTCTTCGTTAAACGTGCTTGCAACCTCGGCCTCAAAAATTGTATAGCCATAGTGCATAAACGGATTGTTATGCGACGAATACCATGAGTGCATTGAATGCCCACCTTCGTGCGCGAGGGTAAAAATGTCGCGTAAACTATCTTCTTTGTAGTTCATTAAGATATAAGGTTCCGCCGTGTAACTGCCGCTTGAAAACGCGCCGGAGCGCTTACCCTTATTTTCGTAACGGTCTGCCCAGCGGCCCATAAGGCCATTTTTTAATGTTGAAACATATTCATCGCCTAACGGGGAGAGGGCATTTGAAACCGTATCAACAGCCTCGTTCCAAGAAGTTTTCTTTGCGGCGGTTTTGACAATTGGGGCATAAACATCAAAGTGGCGCAATTCATCCAAGCCTAAAACACGTTTACGCAGCGAATAGTAACGGTGCAGCGGCGCCAAATTATCGGAGATTGCCGCAATCAAATTATCGTAAACGGAAACTTCAACATTATCGGGGAATAAAGCGGCGGCGCGCGCCGAATCAAAGCCCCGTATACGCGCGTTAATAACATCTTTTTTAACAGAGCCTGAATAAAGAGCCGCCAATGTATTTTTGTGCCCCTCAAAACGGGCATAGAATTCGGTGTAAGCGCGCTTACGCAACATTCTATCGGGGTTCTCCATAAAAACCGACCATGTTGATTGTGTTAAAGGCAGCGCACCCTGCGGTGTTTCGATTGTGCCAAAATCCATATCCACATTTGTAAGCACCGAAAAAGTTTCCGAGGGAACGCCGGAAGCCTCGTTTTCCATGGCGATAACACGCTCTTCTTTTTCGCTTAAAATATATTTCTTCCAACGCAAAAGGCGCTGTATGTAGATGCGGTATTCGGCAAGGCGCTGATCTTTTAAGTACGCGGTTATAAGATCGTCCGGTATTGCTTGAATTTCAGGATTTGCCCAGGAAAGCGCCGCCTGCGCTTTCGAGGCGGCCATAATATAGCGTCCCGTCATTGTGCGTCCGGCA
>BOBI01000205.1 GCA_026002305.1 Spirochaetia bacterium | reverse complement strand
ACTGGAATTGGATGTGCGTGGAAGAAAAATTGAAGCAGAGGTTTGTACCCTGCCGTTTTATAAAAAGAATTAGGAGGATAATTATGAACTTTCCGGCAAATTTAAAGTACACAAAATCCCACGAATGGGTAAAGGATCTGGGCGGCGGCATTTTTGAAGTTGGTCTTACCGATTTTGCGCAAAGCTCACTTGGCGACATCGTTTTTGTAAACCTGCCGCAGGTAGGCGACGCGCTAAAAGCGGGCGCGGCTTTTGGCGATATTGAATCTGTCAAAGCGGTTTCGGACATTAACAGCCCTGTTACAGGCGCCGTTAAAGAAATCAACGAAAGCCTGCTCGACACACCGGCTGCAATCAACGAAAGCCCTTACGACAGTTGGTTAATCAGGGCGGAAGGCAAATGCGAGGACGGTTTATTGTCGGCGGCGGATTACGAAAAAATAGCTGTCGAAGAAGAACACTAGGAGGATAGTATGGGAAACTTTATTCCGAATACCGATGCCGACAGAAAATCAATGCTAAAATCAATCGGCAAGAATTCAATTGAAGAACTTTTTACAGCGGTGCCGAAATCTGTCATGCTTAAAAACATAAACCTGCCGGCGGAAATGTCCGAGATGGAAGCCGCCGCAAAACTGCGCGGGCTTTCAGAGCAGAACACCGTGTACCCGACAATTTTCAGGGGCGCGGGCGCATATAAGCATTACATTCCGGCTGCCGTTAAGCGCATAACACAAAACGAAACTTTCATCACGGCTTACACGCCTTATCAAGCCGAAATAAGCCAGGGCATCCTGCAATCAATCTTTGAGTATCAAACTATGATATGCGAAATTACCGGAATGGATGTTTCCAATGCGTCTGTGTACGACGGAGCAAGCGCCGCGGCAGAAGCGGTAAACATGTGCCGCGAGCGGGCGCGTCAAACCATTTATGTTTCAGAGACTTCCCACCCGCAAATTATTCAAGCCGTCAAAACATATTGCTTTGGCACCAACGCTCCGGTAAAAATTGTACCGGCGGGAAAAGACGGAAAAACCGATCTTTCAAAATTGAAAGAGCTTTTAAGCGCCGACAAAACCGCCGCCTGCTTCCTCTTACAAAACCCGAACTTTTACGGTCTGCTTGAGGACGCAAAAAGTGCGGCGGCTATCGTACACGAAACAGGGAGCCTTTTTATAGAAAGCGTAAACCCGATAAGTCTTGGCGCTATGGAAAGTCCCGGCGCGTGCGGCGCGGATATTGCCGTAGGCGAGGGGCAGCCGTTAGGAATATCAATTGCATTCGGCGGCCCGTATTTGGGTTTTATGGCTTGCAAAAAAGCCGTTATGCGAAAGATTCCCGGCCGCATTGTTGGAGAAACCACCGATGCAAAGGGTAACCGCGCTTATGTTTTAACACTTCAGGCGCGCGAGCAGCACATAAGGCGCGAGAAGGCCAGCAGCAATGTTTGCTCTAACGAGGCGCATTGCGCACTTACAGCCGCCTGCTACATGGCGGTTATGGGGAAGGCCGGTTTTGCCGAAGTAAGCAGCCAGTGCCATTCAAAAGCGGTTTATGCCGCAAAAGCGATTTCCGCGATTAAAGGCTGGGAGCTTAAATTTACAGGTGAGTTCTTCCACGAGTTTGTTACGGCGTGCCCCGATTCCCTCGCCGCACTTGACGCCTTGGCAAAAAAAGGGATTTTGGGCGGTTACCCGCTTTCAAAGAATTCGATCCTCTGGTGCGTAACAGAGCTTAATACAAAGAGCGAAATTGATACGCTTGTTAGCATATTGAAGGGAGGCTCAAAATGAAATTGATATTTGAAAAAAGCAAAGAAGGCAGAAACTGTTCGATCCTGCCGAAATGTGATGTGCCCACAGTAGAAATTTCCGCCGCGGCCGCGCGTCAAAAAAAAGCCGGTTTGCCGGAGCTTGACGAAAACGAGATAAGCCGCCATTACTGGGCGCTTTCAAAACGATCTTTTGGTGTAAACGATGGTTTTTATCCATTGGGATCATGCACAATGAAGTACAACCCAAAGATCAACGAGGAGACGGCTTCACTTCCGGCATGGACAAACATTCACCCGTTGCAGGATCCGTCAACGGTAAAAGGCTGCACGGAGGCGCTGCGCATCGCAAACAATTACCTCTGTGAAATAACCGGAATGGACGCGATGACTTTTCAGCCCGCAGCCGGTGCGCATGGCGAATTTACAGGTTTGCTTTTAATAAAGGCATACCATGTTAAGCGCGGGGACACCGCACGGACAAAAATAATTGTACCCGACAGCGCGCACGGCACAAACCCCGCAAGCGCGACCATGGTAGGGTATGAGGTTGTAAATATTGCTTCGGG
>BOBI01000204.1 GCA_026002305.1 Spirochaetia bacterium | reverse complement strand
CGCCTTTAAGGGCGCTGAATATATCTAATTTCCTTAGGAGGAAAATTATGAAAAGAGAACAAAAAGTTCTGGTTGGTTTGCTTGCCGCGATTCTCGCGGGGGCATTGGTTTTAGCGGGGTGCGAAAAAACGGTGGACGGGCCCACAAATTACATTCCCGTTATCCAGCCGGGCGTATTCCAACCGCCCGCTACTGCTATTTTAGCGCCAAACGAGGCAACGCTTGTCGCATGGTTAGCCGATACCGCTAATGTTTATCCTGAAATCCGGTATTCAACTCCATTAGCCGGCGCAATAACAGTCGGCAGCGGTAAGACACTGTATCTCGGCGGAAGCCAAACCCTAACCAGCACCGCAAGGGTATCGGTAACATCGGGCGGTAGACTTGTTATTCACAGTGGTACCGCAAGTTTAAGTGATGCGACCGCCATTACAAACTCAGGCGGTTCTGTCGTTGTGGAAAATGGCGGTACGCTTTCTGCCGGGACATATACATTAGCTAGTTCATACGATATTGTAAAAGATGTTACCAACAGAGCTACCTACGCGGTAGGCGGCACACTATCAATCGGTATCGTTGGTCTACTTACGAATGTTACCGAGGCGGTAGGCTATCTCGGCGGAACCGGAATTCTTTCTGTAGGAACTCTGGTAGAAACAGTTAAAATTAGCGAAATAACAAACGCTATCGGCGGCGCCTATAGGGTTATAATTAGCGGTACATCAGTCGCGATACCAGACGAAACAGCGGCGGGTACAATTACAATTCCCGCCAATCTTTACTTAGCAAGCGCATCAACTACTACATCATTCGCAAATATAACGGGTCTTGTAATAAACGGAAGATTAGTTCTTGGCACTGGTAGTATTTTTACCGCATTAACAAGCGTTACCGTAAATAACATCAACAATCAACTCGGCTATATTGCCACTACCGGCGGTCTTGACGTTACATTAGGCGGCGCTACCCGTGATATCTTCGGTAGTATTGTGAATAGTGCTTCTTTGGCACTCGGCAATGTTGCACAGTTGAATTCGGTTTCTTTCGGCGCTTACAGCAGCCTCACTACAGGTACCATCGCCAAAGTAAACGCGGCAATTACCGTGCCCGCGGACGCCGGCTTTGTTCCAGGCCAATTTAACGCGTCAGATCCCGCAGGCGCCGCTAACGTAACATATAAAGCGGGAAGAAGAGACAACAGCTTTGGTAGTGGTCTTAATTCCGATATAGATATTGTTATTAGCAAAAAAACAGACACAGCCGGCAATATCCTGGCCGGAACAAGCCTTTCGATTCCCGCGACCAATGTCCTCGAATTATTCGGCAACACCAAAGTTACGGTTCCCGCGGGTTTTGACCTCGCCATTGCAGGTACGCTCCGCCTTAACGGCAACAGTTCCGGCGTCGCAAGTTTAGCACTAACAAGCGCGGCCACAGTCGCGGGTAAAGCAGGCGGCGCGAAAATTACAGGCACGGGCAAACTCGTAGCGGGTAAAACCGAAATCACGGGCGGCTGGCAGGCGGTTCCAAGTAATGACAATACACAAACTGTAACAATCGCTTCATCTACAACAGCCGGACAAGCCTCAATAACAGGTTCAGCAAACTCTGGGACGGCTCTTCTTGAAGCTGCCGCAGGCGCGTCAATCACCCAGCTTGCGGGTGCGGGTAATAACCTTACGATAACAACCGTTACAATCGAATTAGGCGGCACCATTGCCACTTCCACCACTGTTGGCGCTATCAATTTGACTGAAAGCGCAGCAGCGGGCGAGGGTGGTAAAATTACCCTGGCTGCGGCAACCAGTATTATCAACGTCCAAGCCGGTGCAACTGATGCTGGCATACCATTGACAGGAGCGCAAGGCGCTTTCGTCATCTATCCAACAACAACAACAGGCAAGATAACCGCATTAACTATTAACAGCGCCTCTGGTGTAAATATAGTTCCAGGGGCAACTACTACCGCTAGGGTAAATCGGATTACAGGCGGCGCCACATCTAGCTATTTACAGGCATACGGCGGTACCACACCTGGCAGCACCCCCGTTGCCATCAACGCTTCGACTTCGACGGCGCCCTAACCTCCACACGCGCGGGAGTCATTGCGCGTAACATTAACGCCGCCCGAAAGGGCGGCGTCTGTATGGCGGCTAACGCCGTGTAACACAAGCCCCCGCTCATTGCGTGTTATGCGATGGGCGGGGGCTTGTGTTATCAATTAATAATTATCAATTTTTAAACCCTAACTCCGCTTATTTTAGGTAGTCTATACCGATTTTTTCAAAAATTTTAAGGACCCGGGCTGGTATTTCGCTACGGTGCCATTCGCCTCTGATACGCATTTTATAGATTGCCTTTGCC
>BOBI01000203.1 GCA_026002305.1 Spirochaetia bacterium | reverse complement strand
GGCGGTTGCGTTTGCGTATAATCCGCCCGCGGAAACCCGAACTGAAAAAAACTCTCGCTCCCCCCGGCCGGATTATACGCAAACGCAACCGCCTGTACACTTAAAAGAACCGCAGCATAAAAGTATTTTCTGGAATTCAAAATGGCCTCCCTTTATTGTCCGTGTTTTGGTTTAATACCGCGCAGCTTGCTGCGTTCTTCGGCGTTAAACCAAAACACACGTACAATCATTTCCAATACAACGACAGCTTTTTTTCAAAAAGCTGATACCGCGTGGCTTGCCGCGCGGTAGTTCATAGCTAAAACAGATTAAGTATACTATAATAATACAACATTCCGGCCAAAAGTTATAATTACCCCTTGCCGCCTGAAACCTCTTCCGCTATATAATCCGCGATAAGTGCGGCGGCTTTGGATTTTTCCACAAGGCGGCTTTCTTTTTCCCGCCGGTTTTTTATTTCCACCTGGGGCGGGTTAGCCCCCAGATTTTTATCGCCAACAACAATACGCCAAGGAATACCTATAAGGTCCGCGTCATTGAACTTAACCCCGGCGCGCTCGTTTCTGTCGTCCAAAAGGACGTCCAGCCCGCGCGCCGAAAGCCCCGCTTCCAATTCGTCGCAGCAGGCCGCCGCCGCGCCTTCATACTTTACCGGAATAACAACTACGTGGAAGGGCGCGATAGAAGCCGGCCAGATAATACCGGCATCGTCATGGTGTTCCTCTATAACGCTTGCAAGGGTGCGGTCAAGGCCTATCCCATAACAGCCCATGGTGGGCATTTGCGTTTTACCCGCTGCATCCAAAAACGAAACCCGCATGGAAGAAGTGTATTTTTTTCCGAGTTTAAAGATATGCCCCAGCTCGTTACCTTTTTTTTCGTATAGCGCCCCGCCGCAAACAGGACATTTATCACCGGCAACCACAGTGCGTACATCGGAAATAAGCCAAGGCGTCCAGTCGCGGCCAAAAGCCACGTTGGTAAAGTGTTTGTCTTTTTTAAGACCGCCGCAAATTCCGCCGCCTGCAATGGCGGCCGCAGTTTCATCGGCAATCACCGGCACGGATGTTAACCCCACAGGCCCGGCAAAACCAACAGGCGCGCCCGTTATCCGCTCAACATCGCTGTCGGAAGCAAGCGCTACCTCGCCGGCCTTTAACAGACTTGCAAGTTTTACCTCGTTTACGGCGAGGTCGCCGCGGATACAGACGGCAAAAAAGGCCTGCGGGTACACAGGCGGCGCTTCGGGGGCCAGGCGTTTCTGCTCAAGTTTAAGATAAGTATGCGGGGCTCCCGATAAATCCAGCTCCACATTTACTGCGCGGTATACCAGCGTTTTAATAAAAGTTTTCGCGTCCGCCTTTAAGAACGCGCAGAGTTCGTCGATAGTTTTTACCGCCGGTGTGTCGATAAGTTCAGGCGGCGGCAGAGCGGCGGTTTTAGCCTCTTCGTACGCCCCGCCCACGGCTGCAGCCGGCTGTCCCACCTCGATCTGTTCCGCACCGCTCTGGTAGTCGGGTTTGCAGGAGGCCTTTTCCACATTCGCGGCATATCCGCACGAGGGACACAAAAGCAGCGTGTTGTCGCCGATTTCACTTTCCACCATGAATTCCTCCGAGCCGCTTCCCCCCATAGCGCCGGAGTCCGCCTTAACAGGAATTACAGTCAGCCCGCAGCGTTTAAAAATCCGCCGGTAGGCCCCGCCCATAGCCTGATACGTGTCATCCAAACTTTCCCCGCTGCCGTCTACGGCATTATCAGCATGAAAAGAATAAGCATCCTTCATTACAAACTCACGCCCGCGCATAACACCGTAGCGCGGCCGTATTTCATCACGGTATTTTGTATTTATTTGATAAAAATTAAGCGGAAGCTGTTTATAACTGGAAAGTTCATCACGCACCAGCGAAGTAAACGCCTCCTCGGCGGTCGGCGAAACAACAAAATCAACATCAAGCCGGTTCTTAACACGTAAAAGCGCGTCCCCCATCGAATCCCAGCGCCCCGACTCCTTCCAAAGCTCCCCGGGCACCACCACCGTCGGCTTAACCTCAAGCGAGCCAACCGCATCCATCTCCTGCCGTACAATCGCCTCCACCTTCCTGAACGACCGCAGCCCCAGCGGCAGATACGCGAAAAGCCCGTTAGAAAGTTTGCGGATCATGCCGGATCGCATCATCAGTTTATGGCTCACAATTGCCGCATCCCCCGGAGCTTCGCGCAGCGTCGGTATAAAAAATTTTGAAAATTTCATGCGGTAATCATAGCTTAAAAAAAACTATCGTAGTAGTAGGGGCAGCGTATCTTTACAAACTTCCGCAAAATGTGTTAAACACTATATAAGAAAATGTCAGAGACCGTTAACGCCGT
>BOBI01000202.1 GCA_026002305.1 Spirochaetia bacterium | reverse complement strand
CGGTGATCAGGGTTAGCCGCCCCAGTTCTTCTTTGCTCATAGTGTATTTCACCCTCCTAAGCTACCACGGGGGGTGACATTTTCCCTCGTGGTTCTTAGGGGTGACATTATCACTTGTGATTCACACTACAAAAAAGAATTGTTGACAGATTTTCAAGGCACTGGTAAAATTACAAAATGATCCGGAGTAATAAGGATCGTAAAAAATCCAATTGGAGGCAATTATGGCACAGGTAAAAATTTCAGACATTCTGAAAAAAAAGAAAACACTTTCATTTGAAGTGTTCCCACCAAAAGAGGCAGACGGTGTTCCGAAACTGCAAAAGGAATTAGATCAATTATTTAAATTGAGTGCGGATTTTATTAGCTGTACTTACGGTGCTATGGGCACAAACGTAGGCGAGTCAAAAGCGATTTGTAAATACATCGTTGACCATGATATTAACTGCGTAACCCACTTTACCGTTGTTGGCAAGAAAAAAGAAGAGTTAAAGGACATTTTTTCTTACTATGTAAACGAATTAAAGCTCGTAAACGCCCTTACTATGCGCGGCGACTTCCAGAAAGACCCGGCTACAGGCGACGTAAAAACGTCAACCGGCGGCGATTTCGAACATGCCAATCAGCTTATTGAGTATTTCCACAAGGAATTCCCAAAAGTTGGTCTTGCTTGCGCGGGTTATCCCGAGAAACATCTTTTAGCTCCTTCTATCGAAGATGACATTAAGTGGCTTAAGGCAAAACAAGATGCCGGCGCCGAAGTTGTAATGTGCCAGACCTGTCATGATGTTGATGCTTATGAAAAATGGGTAGCAAAATGCCGCAAAGCCGGTATCAAAATCCCGTTTGTAATTGGAATTATGCCTATTCTTAACCGCAGGAACGCAATTGACATGACAATTCCCGGTTGTATCCCTGTAGAACTTTCTAACCTCGTTGGAAAATACAGCCCGCCGCCGCCCCCTCCAAAGTCAGCTCCGCAAGCAGATCAGGACCAATGGGCAGCAGTTTCCAAAAAATACGATGCGGAACTCGAAAAATACGGCATGGAATACACAATCAAAGAAGTAGAGCGCTATCTAAAGACCGACCTTCAGGGTGTTCACTTCTATGCTCTCAACAAAGCTGAAAAAGTTGCCAAAATCGTTCACGATGGCGATCTCATCAACTTGGTGGCAAAGAGTAAATAAGAGGGATTCATAAAAAAAGAGGGGGGAAACCCCCTCGCCCGTACGTTGTTGCAAACCGGCACTTTTATTGGGATAGGATATGGCAAAAGAACTTATTGAAATAAATGGCAAATATTATTTTATTGATGACAGAACAGGCGATTTATTTGAAGTAATCTTAAAAGACAAGACCACCGATCCTGCTATTTTAAAAGAGGCGCTTTTGCAAGTTATCAGACTAAAAGATTCACAGATTAAAAATGGCTCATAGAGCCATAAAAAAAAATTAGGAGAAATATTATGGCAAAAGGATCAGATGCAGTTAAGAAATTCCCGGGTTCGGATATTGAAGTCGCGCAAGCGGTATATCCGGAGCACGCTTATAACATTGATGAAATCGCAAAGAAATTAGACATTCCTGAAAAATACATTGAACACTATGGTAAATTCAAAGCAAAGATCGATTACAACTACCTCAACAACGAGCTTAAAAACAAGCCGGATGGAAAACTTATTCTTGTTACCGCCATCACCCCGACACCGGCAGGCGAAGGCAAAACGACAACAACTGTAGGCGTTTCCGATGGTCTTGCAAAACTTGGTAAGAAGGTAGTAGTGGCTTTACGCGAACCGTCTTTAGGGCCGGTATTCGGCGTAAAGGGCGGCGCGGCAGGCGGCGGCTGGGCACAGGTTATTCCTATGGAAGACATCGACCTGCACTTTACAGGCGACTTCCACGCTATCGGCGCGGCAAACAACCTTCTCGCGGCCATGATCGACAACCATATCTACCAGGGCAATAAATGCAACATCGACCCCCGCAAGATCATTTGGCACCGCTGTATAGACATGAATGATCGCCAGCTCCGCTTTGTTGTTGACGGTTTAGGCGGAAAAGCAAACGGCGCATCACGCGAAGACTGGTTTGACATTACGGTTGCTTCCGAAGTTATGGCTATTCTTTGTCTTTCAAAAGACATCGACGACCTTAAAGCGCGTTTAGGAAAAATCATCGTTGGTTACACCTACGGTAAACAATCAGACGGCAGCGAAAAACCTGTAACAGCATCCCAGATCAACGCTCAAGGCGCAATGGCGGCCCTTCTTAAAGACGCCCTTAAACCGAACCTTGTTCAAACACTCGAAGGCACACCGGCGTTTATTCACGGCGGTCCTTTTGCTAACATCGCACACGGCTGTAACTCCATTATGGC
>BOBI01000201.1 GCA_026002305.1 Spirochaetia bacterium | reverse complement strand
TTGCCCGCGCGATACGCGACAGATCGACAGTTGTGTTAAGGGTGATCTTTTCGGCATGAATTTTTAAGATAGCCTCGCGCTCGGAGGTATCGGGCATGGCAACAACAACCTGCCTGTCGAAACGTCCTGGACGCAGCAGTGCGGGATCCAAAACATCGGGACGGTTGGTTGCCGCCAGAATTATAACGCTGTCTTTCGGCTCAAACCCGTCCATTTCCACGAGCATCTGGTTTAAGGTTTGCTCACGCTCGTCATGCCCGCCGCCATAACCGGCGCCGCGCGTGCGGCCCACGGCGTCAAGCTCATCAATAAAAATTATACACGGACTGTTGCGCCGCCCCTGCTCAAAAAGATCGCGCACCCTGCTGGCGCCAACGCCAACAAACATCTCGACAAAATCCGAGCCCGACATGTGAAAAAACGCAACGCCGGCCTCGCCTGCAACCGCTCGAGCCATTAGGGTTTTACCGGTGCCGGGCATCCCCACAAGCAAGACGCCTTTTGGAATACGCGCCCCCATCTTGTTGAATTTTTCAGGGTCTTTTAAAAAGTCCACAACTTCCTGTAGTTCATATTTTGCTTCTTTTTGACCGGCCACATCGGCAAAAGTTATCTTTTTATTGTTTTCCTGATACCTTTTCGCGCGGCTTTTCCCGAATTGAAACCCCTTGTTACCCGGACCGCCGTTCATATTTCTAAAAAGCACCCACATAAAAAGTATGCCGATAATCCACGGAAGAAGCTCCATAAGAAAGCGCATAATGCTTAAATTTGCCGTCCTGCCTACAATCCGCACGCCTTTGGTTTCCAGCGCCGGAAGCAGGGTTGGATCGTGGTAGGGTATCAAGGTTTTGTATTTATCAACACCGCCGTTATTGCCCGGCCGGAACCACTCAATCGAGCCGTCGTTGAAAATCGTAACCTCCCTAAGCTCCTCGCGGGAGAGCGAATTAATAAAATCGGTATAGGCAACCTCGTTTACGGGGGTGGATGTTCCGCGCAGGTAAAAAAAACCGATTATTGCTATGGTGCATAAAACAAACAAAAGTCCAAATCTCTGTCGTGGTTTTTGCGGTTGCAGCGGCCCCCGCGGCGGTAATGGATTATTTTCGTTGTCGGGCATTATTTCCTCTTTTGGTAGTCATATTACAAGTTTATAAACACCGCTTTCTTTAATCAATCTAATTTGCACCCCTGCACCGTCCGTTTGTAAACTTCCTTGTAGAACAAGCGGTAAGCGCTTATTATCAAATGATGAGTTGTTACTATATTGAAGGCGGGCAGCGGCTTCGCGGCACCATAAAGGTGGGGGGCAACAAAAATGCGGCCTTGCCGTGCATTGCGGCGGCGGTTTTGACTAATGAGCCGGTTACATTGCGAAACATTCCTGATATTGAAGATGTACGGGTTATGCTGGAAGTTTTCCGCTCGTTGGGGGGGCAGACGTCGCCGGTGGCGGAAGGCGTTTGGCGGCTGCAGGCGGCAACCATTAAATCGCAATCTGTGCCCAAGGAGCTTGCCGAAAAGATAAGGGCATCGATACTTTTCGCAGGCCCGCTGCTTGCGCGTACCGGACGGGTGGAGCTGCCGCCGCCGGGCGGGGATGTTATCGGGCGGAGGCGGCTGGACACGCACTTTTTGGCGCTTACGGAGCTTGGCGCTGCGGTGGATACGTCGCACAATTTTGTGTTTACCGCCGCCGGTTTGCGCGGGCAGGATATTTTTTTAGACGAGGCCTCCGTTACGGCGACGGAAAACGCGCTTATGGCCGCCGTTTTGGCAAAAGGCCAAACGGTATTGACCAACGCCGCCAGCGAGCCGCACGTTCAGGATCTTTGCCGGCTGCTAATGGCTATGGGCGCTAAAATTGAAGGTATCGGTTCCAATAGGTTAATAATTGATGGCACAAGCACGCTGGGCGGCTGCGATTTTGAAATTGGCGCGGACTATATGGAAGCAGGCTCGTTTATAGGGCTTGCCGCAGCGACAGGAAGCGACATATACATAGAAGGTCCACTACCACACGAATTGCGCCCCACGAAAATCGCCTTTGGGAAAATAGGCATACGCTGGGAGCATGAAGGGCGTACCGTTCATGTCGGCGGCAATCAGGTTATGCGTGTAAATCAGGATTTGGGCGGCATGATCCCAAAAATTGACGATGCCCCATGGCCCGGCTTCCCGCCGGATTTAACAAGTATAATCACGGTTGTGGCAACGCAAGTTGAAGGCGCCGTTTTAATTCACGAAAAAATGTTTGAATCCCGAATGTTCTTTGTAGATATGCTGATAGGCATGGGGGCGCGTATCGTGCTGTGCGATCCCCACCGCGCCGTAATCTCCGGCCCCGCAAAACTCCACGGATCGGAACTCCGCAGTCCGGACGTCCGCGCAGGTATGGCCATGGTCAT
>BOBI01000200.1 GCA_026002305.1 Spirochaetia bacterium | reverse complement strand
TTTTTATTTCTGTATTACAAACAAAAACGGTAAAAGGTCAAAGAACCTATAGCTCCGCGTTGGTGCTATTCGGACGTTATCTTTTCCTTAATCGCCAGTAGCGGTTTAACCGACATAACGCAGGAGCATATTGGATTTAAGAACATAGAAAAACAGCGGTAGCTGTTTCCCCCATTCGTACTAATTTTCCCGAACAAATATATCCTTCACGCTTCGCTATAGAACCTTTGACCTTTTACCGCCGTTCCGGCAAACGCAGAAATAAAAATACCTCTGACCCACAAGCCGCAAGCCGCCGTTCTGACAAAAGCAGGAAAAACGCATTTGACGCTAACATAGGGAAGAAACAGGCAGCCCCTGTCCATTCCGCAATGGAACCTGCTAGCGTTTGCATCATGGTACCAATTTCAGAACTAAATACACCTCTGTTTTTGCCGGGTAATTCAGCCAAAGGGCACACGCCGCATAAGCCGCACGCCGCCTTCGGCGTGCGGGCAAAATTTGGTGCCTGGCACCTTTGCGCGTGTGCGCCACTTAAGGATAAGCTGTTATAGGTACTCCTGTGATCGCCGCATTAGACTGTTTGTTTGTGGTAGCAAAACCTGCGCCAATGTTAATTGTTGTTGTGCCTGGTGTAATTGTTAAACCATGCCCAGCGGTAAGCTTAATTATAACAGCGCCGTTTCTAACTTCCGTGTCTGCGGCTGTATAATGTGTCGGATCTGCTAGTTGAGTACCACCAACTGTTAACTTTGTAACATACACTATGGAATCAGCTGCGATATTTCTATCCTCAACAATCAATATTTGCGAGGTGGGAGCATACCTTACCCGCCCCGAAAAGCCCCACGGCGGATTTATTTTGTGTACCGCCAAATTTTTAGGCGAGTTTAACCATGTAGACCAGCCGGTTGCCTTATCAAAAGCGGTTTCGGGATAATATGTAGAATAACCATCGGGAGTAGTAGTATACTTGTCTTTGGGCATAACCGTTACCCCAAAGGTTGTATAAATGGGAATACTGCTTGTATCCTCGCCCCAAACAATCGCCGCATTAATAGCCTTTAGTAAATTGGTAGAATAGGTGGAAAGCGGCGTTCCTGTAGCACCTGCATAAAAATTAAGTTTGGCACTCATATACTGAATATACGAATTAATATCGGCGCTTTTCCAGTTTTCAGGGTTAATCTCCGGGGTTTTGGTAAGCTCGTTCATCCTTGCGTCATAAAAATAAACACCGCTTGTTTCCCTATCTGTTTTTACCGGTAACGTTGTCATGGTTTCTATGCCTGATATGGTGGGAAACACTTCAACTATCTTTTTTATAGCTGCAAGCACCGGATCCAGTTTGCGTAAATCCGTAAAAATTAATTCTGACTGCCCGGTTTCCACATCCATGTGTCTAACATTGTACCAACAGTATTCGGAAATTACCTCTTCCAAATCCGCGCCGGTGTTTAAAACGTTTAATAAACTTCCATAGTCGCCGCCTACAGCAGAAGTGGAGTGCCCTGCGGCCAGTACATAATCTACAAGACCGGTAACCTGCAGCTCACAAAGATTTTCCAGCATATTCTGCAAACAAGCATGATGATACACCATGTCTATCTTTTTACCGGCTCGCTTTATTCCTTCGGCAAGTGCAAAAGAGGAAATCCCCGGCTGCCCCGTAAAGCTATCGTCAAATACCGATGACCCAAGCGGCCCTAAAGCGCCTTCGTTGCCGTAGGAAAAACTACCCGGCGATTGCATAGAACGCACCGGCTCTAATGAAGGCAGCTCCCAACCGCCGTTTTTATCAAAAGCGGGGTTCCAAACGTCGCCATGCCCCATCATAACAAGGATATATCTATTTGCAGGAAATTTGGTTGTTCCCCATCGTATAAAATCGGCAATGGTATTAGGCTCGGAAAGCTTTAAAAGCCCGCCAGGATTATCAAATTCAAATGCGCTGCTTTTTCCTTTTCTTGCCCAAAAACGCTTTGTTTCACGTGGGTTCGCCCCCCAGGGACTGTCGTTTTCTACATCAACTTCAAAATTTATCTGCGCCGCAAAGTTCACGGTATCGCTCGCGCCAACATCAAGAACCTCCAACAAATAGGGCAACATAAGCTGAAAATCATTCAGTTTTAGCGTAGCATTGTAGTAAAGTACCGTGTAGGTAAGATGCTTTTGCGCAGGCGGTGCAGGATTGCTTCCGTGATCACAGGCAAAGAACACAGTACAGATCAAAGCAGCAAAGAAATACTTGATTTTCATTTTTCTTCTCCTAGTAAAAATATTTTCTTACAGTATAACACATAAATACAATACATAAGTCTATTGAGCTGGTTCCAAAATAGAAATCAATTAACCACAGACCTCACAGACCCACACGGACGGAAGAAAAGATAGGGAAGTACGAGTCTTTGTCTGTGCTGTCCGTGTGGTCTGTGGTTAAATTCTTAA
>BOBI01000199.1 GCA_026002305.1 Spirochaetia bacterium | reverse complement strand
TTGTCGCCCTCGTCTTCACATTGCCGAAGCTGGCAGTAGCAGCCTAACCTTTCCTCAAGAATGTTAAATTCCTTGTAGAAATCCATATATTCGGCAAGCGAGAGCGGGGATTTAGCCAGAGTTCCTTTAAATGACGGAATACGGCCCGCCATTTTTTCCCATCCTGCTAAACTTAAATCCCACTCATTATCATTTTTGTATAATGCCGATAAATCCCATTTATCAGGCAGCGCAACATCACCGCGCGCGGGTATTATTGTATTTGACATATATTGATTATAGCCGGTATGATTTAAAAAATGAATATGAGTATACAGTAATATTTTTATGCTTTATTTCATGGAATAACACTATTATGGATGATGTCATAAATAGATTTGAAATCTTTGTGATCTAAATCAAGTGATAGGTTAATATTTTTCAAATATGTTTTGTCAACATCAGTCAAATTTTGACAAAAAGATTCAAGCATACTAATATTTGTTTCCATTGTAAAATTTATCATATTGCATCCAAATATATATTTGTAATCTTTTGCAAATTGAACAATTCCTGCATCAATTCTTTTGTATGCAGTTATAATATCTGAATTTTCATGTTGAATATTAAAAACAGGATTTCCATTTTTAATATCAACAACTGAAGGCTCAGGTGCGTTTATTAGAAATTCGATTAAAAGCACATATTTTATATTATCAGATGAAAAGAAGTTTTTTATCACATCTTTCTTATATGATAAATATTTATACTCATAATTGTTTGTTCCTGTTGCAAAATAAAAACAGAACGCGTAATTTTCTTCCAGAAAAGCCTTCATAAATGCTGCAGAAGTAAAACCATCGCCAGTTATCATATCAACAGCGGCAATATGTCTACCATTAATATTAAGAGCAAGAAAATATTTTAAAAAATCTTCAAGATTAGCAGATGCCCATTCTTTTATTTTGTTTTTATATTTAGAAAATAGACTAATATTTGTCGTATAATCAGTTCCAGTGGTTTTTAAAGCAGGTATAAAACCAGATACCATATCAAAAATCTTTTTTAAGTAAATGTTTCGATCACGATGATTTGCATAACATCTTAGAGCAATATTACGGGATGCGTACAGATAATAATTGGGAATTTTATTTTCAGCAAGAATATTATAGACTTTTTGCAAGGAATATCCATCACGAGATAAAAACAAAAGTGTATCTATATTATTTTGTGTTGATTTGTTAATAATAAAATTGGTATATCCAACTGCAAGTTGTCCACTAAGTGAATAACCAATATCATACCAATAATCATATGTCTTCTGCTTCATATGATGCAGAGCTATCATAGCAGTAATTATATTACGTTCCAAACACGGATTTTGATCATAAAAGTGTTTATATTTATGATTGCCAGCATATTCAAAAAAAGTATTAATATATTTTTTTATAAAATATGTCTTTATACCGATATCTTGTGGTGCAATAATATCCGAATATTCATTATCTCCTATGTGCAATAACTGATTTGGATTTATTTTTAAATCATCTAAAACCAGTTTAAATAGATTACCTGTAGTTTTTGTTTTCCTATATTCACTTGAGACATAAATCTTGTCAACATTAGTGTAGCCGTTTTTAAATAAGACATCTTTTAAGAATGAACTCGGAAGATACATATCAGATATTGCTATTATCTTTTTACCTTGACTCACTGCTTCGTTGTAAATCTTAAAATTATCAGGGTGAATACGAAGCAATTGAGCTTCAAATTCTATTTCCGTTTGTTTCAAGGGGAGGAATTCCGGTAAGATTTCATTGTATATATCATCAAATGTGATATCCTCTCTATCTTTTGTTAAATATTTTTTTCTTGCTCTTACATCTGCCTTACCGCGTTCTAAACAGAAACCAGCCGCATTATATATTTTTTCAATATGTTGCGTCACACCTATTGGATCCACATAAGGGCGAATCAATAAAGTGTCAAATATATCAAATGATACAACACTGGCATCATAAATAAGAGTTTTATAGTCAGATAATAATTCTTGTTTCCAATTATTTGTTTTAATATGTTCCGTTATCAGTGAAAACAAAATTTCATTTTTATCTTTTATATAATTTAAAATTGAATCCGCACTTTCCATTAGAACTTTGTGTCTTTTATAATCACCGTCAAATACTTTCTTTTTTATGAAAGGAAATTCATAATCTTTTATCATTGTAAGTGGACAGACTGCTGTTTTATTTGAATTCCCAACACGAATAAAAGTTGCTTCAAATTTTTCTATTTTCAGTGGAATTAGTGTGTCATAAACATAACCATTATCTATCAAAGTTTGAGTTAGTTTAAATTCATACTTTAGTATGACATCGACCCAACTTTTTTCTCTACGCACAGAGAGTAAAAACTTTTCTAAAATGTGTGTTGGGAATTCAAATAAAACAGCAGTCTGTCCACTTACAATGATAAAAGA
>BOBI01000198.1 GCA_026002305.1 Spirochaetia bacterium | reverse complement strand
CTGGAGCGTCTTTACCGTGAATTATTTAGCCAGCATAAAGAATTGGCAGAAGGAGATATTATGTTGCAAGAAAAATTAGACACATATTGGAGTGAAAAACTAGACTATTACGGTGATAAGTTTAGAGAAGAAGGCGAACTCAAAAAAGCCAAAGAGATGGCTAAAAAATTGCTTGCCGATGGTATGTCTGCCACTAAAGTTGCAAAATATACAGAGCTCCCCTTAAAAACCATCAAAGCCTTGCAATCAAAACAGAAAGTGGCGTAATTCCCACAACAGCCGCGCCCGCAGACTTTTCCGCCATCGCCGGTAGCGTCCATAGCTTGGCTAATATCTTTGCTGTTCTTAATTACAAGTTTTAGAACGCAGCCATTTCTTACGGGCGCCTAAAAAATACATTTCTTCATTGTCAATAATAATTTCATCGCGCATGCAGTTGTCTTTTAGGCAGGGAAGAAATGCTTTTGCCGGCGGTAGATGATCAAGAAAGACATCACGGTTGTGAACGTGGACATGGATGCCGTTAATTTTAACTTTTGATGCTGTATGAAGTACACTTAAAAAACCGCCCGGCTTTAAAATTTTTGCAAAGCGGGCAATTGCAAGTGGTTTATTATCAAAATGCGGAAACACCGAATAGCATACAATGTGATCAAATTGTTCATCGTTAAACGGATAATCAAGAACATCACCTATGACAAAGTTAACTTTTGTGTCCGCAAACTTTTTCTTTGCTGCCCCGATCATTTTTTCTGCGGCATCTATGGCATATATATTTTCCGCGTTTGTAAATTTTTGCAATAACGGAATAATAACGCCTGTGCCGGTGCCTACATCAAGGACGGTGTCGCCTTCTTTTATATACAAAAGACGAAGCATTAACTCTAATTTGTTCATGTCATAGCGGCTCGTAGCGTCCCATGTTTCCGCTTTTTCGTTAAAAAAATCAAACTTGTTTTCCATGTATTACCCCCATAATTAAAACAACTACCGCGCCTATCACGATTATCGCGGGACTTACCGGCAAATCTAAAACGAATGACAGAGCAAAACCCGTCATGTTCATTCCAACACCAAAGACCGCGCCCCAGACAATAAGCGCCTTAAAAGATACTCCAATTTGGCGGGCGGCAAGGGCGGGCAGTATTGTTACAGCATCCACAAGAAGCGCCCCCGTTATGCGCATTGCCGCAGCTATGCCTAGACACACGGCAATAATTATTCCCGTATAAACAAATTTTGCGTGCACGCCTACTGCCCACGCAATTTCCCTGTCAAATAATACAGTATGTATTTCCTTGTAACACGTAATTACAAATAACAAAATTAATGCGCCTGTAACAACGGCAAAAATTGTATCGGATTTTGTAAGTGCTAGTATGTTGCCCCAAAATAAAGTAAATGCCTGTGTTGCCTGTACATTCGATTTATAAAAAATGATAAAAGACAATCCTAAACAGACCGTCATTATAAGACCGAGCATACCGCCCGATGTCATACGGCTTTTCCAACTGAATATGGCAATGCCGAGTCCTGTTAATATACTTGCCAGTAAGGCTACCCATGTTGTACTTACGCCAAAAAGCAGGGCGATTGCGCCGCCGAGTAAAGCGGCGTGCATTACCGCAAAACGCGCCGGGATAAGTTCAAGATGCACAATAAAAATGCCAAGGAGTGGAAACGATACGCCTGTGATTAAAAGGGCAATAAGGGAGCGCGAAAAAAACGGCATTGCAAAAAGTTCAAGCATAGCTATTTTCCTTTTTTGCGTTACCGTTTTGAAACCGGTAGATCGTATCACATTCACAAAGTGTTGCCGCGTTATGTGAAACAACTATAGCCGTTATGTGCCTTTCCTTTTGTTGTTTTTTTAATATCCTGACAAGATCGGCGCTGCCTTGTGCATCAAGGCTTGCCGTAGGTTCGTCAAGCAAAAAAAGTTCGGCATCCATGGTTAGGGCGCGTGCAATGGCGGCACGTTGCGTCTGTCCGCCGGAAAGTTCCCGCATTAAGCGGTCTTTTAAAGCGCTTATGCCGCAGGCTTCGATAGCAGCATCGGCTTTTGCTTTGTCTTCTTTGGTTGGCGCTCTAAAAAGCCCGCGCAGGCCGTAACGCCCCATTAGCGCCGCCTCGCGCACCGTTGTAGGCAGCGTTCCGCCTATCGTGGACTGCGGCACATAACCTATGCGAAACCGTGTTTTGCGAAAACCGTTTGCACCAGGCATTTCGTCTAACACGCGCAGGGTTCCGCTTTGGGGGCGCAGCATACCAAGGCAAAGTTTTAGAAAAGTTGATTTTCCTACACCGTTTGGCCCGCAAAGTCCTGTAATCGACCCGCTTTCAATATTGATGTTAAGCCCGTCTAGCACGGCATCCTGCCCATACCCCGCACAAAGAGCCTTTGCTGACACGGCATAGTTATTACCCGTCATTTGCCGCCTTGATCAACACCGCGGCGTTGTATTTAAAAAC
>BOBI01000197.1 GCA_026002305.1 Spirochaetia bacterium | reverse complement strand
ATATTAAAGCTATTCTTGGGACGGATGACTCCCAAGCGGTAACGCCGGTCTATACGGCAAAATTTGATCCGGATCTTACGTTGCCCTTAACACAGCCTATGGTCATACAAATTGATACAATGGCTCCCGACAGAGCGACTACAAAAACCTACCGCATATCTATAACGGCAGTTGCATCGCGTGTGTACAAAAAAGACGGGGCGGATGCGGTTAAGTATTATCAAACATTAAACGACGCAATTAACTGGACACCCTCAACAGGTGAAGAATTTAGCGCTGATGACGTTGTTACAATACTACGCGATATTGAAATTTCAGCCCCGTCTCCGGTACCAACAACGCGCCCCGCTAACAAACCGCTTATTCTTACGGCGCCCTCAGGCAGCGAAAAGACAATAAAACGCGGCGCAGGCTATGACGGCAGCCTTTTTACCGTTCCGGCGAATACCGCACTAACATTAGGCAACCGTAACGCAACAGGCGGCGCTATCATAACCACCGCGGGAACAGGCGGCCTTATTATAGACGGCGGCGCGGTATGGTCGGGCGGTACGGCATCCCCGCCCGATCCGGCACACGGCGCGACAAACTCAGGCCTTTCCGCAAATGCTTCGCTTATCACAGAGAACGGTACGCTCACTTTAAATGACGGCGCGGCGCTTCAAAACAATCAAATTGATAATGCAGGGGCTTCCGGCGGCGGCGTTTTTGTGAGCAACGATGCAAAATTTATAATGCTGGGCGGCGCTATCAAGGATAATTTTGTTCCCGGCCAAGGCGGCGGCATAAGCATAGACGGCTCAATAGTTGAAATTTCAGGCGGCAGTATAACGGGCAATCACGCCGGGGCCTCCGCAGGCCGAGGCAATGGCGGCGGTATAAGGTTACAAAGCGGAATTTTAACTTTATCAGGCGGTGTCCTTAGCGGCAACACGGCAAGCGGCGGCACGGAGAGTAAAGGTAGCGGTATGTATATGGAAGGCGGAACGTTCAATATGCTGGATAGCGCCGTAGTTGCGAAGAATAACGATGTGTATCTAAAGTCAGGTAAAACAATCACCATAAAAGGTGCGCTAACACCGGACACTAACCCAACAACACCATCCCAATATACAGCAGAAATAACGCTGGAAAATGGCTCCCCCGACACGGTTGTTTTGCAAGGGAACGCAGGGTACACCCTTACACAAAGCGATGTTGATAAATTTACCCGGACAACATCAGGCAGCGCCGACTTTGTTTATGACGCCTCAAATTACGGACAGGGAAAAGTTCCCGTGTCCGCAACACCAACACCGTCGAGTACATCCAGCTCTACACCGTCGAGTACACCCAGCTCTACACCGTCGAGTACACCCAGCTCTACACCGTCGAGTACACCCAGTTCTACACCGTCGAGTTCGCCAACAACGACACCCACTCCAACGGCGCCCGCAACGGTAATGGTAACCATACCAAACGGAACCGTAGACACAACACTAGGAACACCAGGCAGCGAAGTATTCATAGCGGGCCGTACCAACGTGCAAAACATAACCACATTTAAAATTGCCGCTTACGAAACCACATGGAGCTTGTGGAAAGAGGTACGCGACTGGGCAACAGCAAAAGGTTACGCATTTGAAAGCCCGGGTGTAGAAGGACAAGGAGCGATAGGTGGAACCAGCACGGCGGGAACAGCCGCAGAAAGGGCGCTCCGTCCTGTAACCACGATAAATTGGCGGGACGCTATTGTATGGTGCAACGCCTATAGCGAAATGAGCGGCAAAACACCTGTGTATTATAAAGGCGCCTACACAACAATCCTAAAAGATTCCCGCATCGCAGACGATGTGGATGCCGCGGAAGTTAATCCATTAGCAAACGGTTACCGCCTGCCAACCGAAGTGGAGTGGGAATATGCGGCTCACGGCGGTGATCAAACCGATACACAGTGGGGTTACACGTATTCAGGCAGTGAAAACATAGACGCTGTAGCATGGTATGCAGTTAATTCTGGCTACCTTGCATCAAACCATCCCAACAATGGCGCAAATCCTGTAGGAACAAAGGCGGCAAACAGAATAGGGCTATTCGATATGTCGGGCAATGTATGGGAATGGTGCTGGGACCGGGGTGGCACTATCAATGCTTCAACTCCTGCAACGGGAGCCGCTTCGGGCACGGACCGCGTTGTACGCGGCGGCAGCTGGATCGCCATTGCTTCCTACTGCGAGGTTGCGAGCCGTACCAGCAGCAATCCCGGCTACACGGGCGCCGGGATTGGATTCCGTATTGTGTGCCCCTAGAACAGCAAAAAATTTCGGGGACTGTTCGCAGCGCAGGCGTCAAGCCGTAGCGGGGATACAGTCCCCGTTCAGATAGAAAAAATCTTTTTCTTTTTCGTATATTTCATGACTTTTTCGTGACCCGTCTTCTTCATTATGTAAACCGACATAAAAAAATTTTGCTTGCAATTAATCAAAAATTTCGATATATTAGTATAG
>BOBI01000196.1 GCA_026002305.1 Spirochaetia bacterium | reverse complement strand
GAATTAGAAATAACTGCAAGGGTTTTTTGCAAAAAACTGCTAAAAAAGGCAAAAATTGCCAAAACTGGACCTGAATGAAGAGGGGTATTAATAGGCGGGGTATATCATAGCGGAGTTAGGGGTTAAATGCCAGGGGGGATAGCGCTCCTACGCTAGAATTTAATAATTTTCTGGATGCTTTTGAAAGTACATTATCCCCTTATAACACAGAATATCATAGGTTAAAGGCGGTATCAGGTCATATCGAATGGGCGAAAATTAATGTTTCTGATTTTGATCCGAAGCGTAAAGCGTTCTACCAAATTGGTGGGAATTTTGACAACAATAACGGTCCATTGACGATGCTTTATCAGAATGGTCTGGTTAATCCTGATGATCTTACAATTGTTATAACAGACCTTGAAGAACAGCGTTTAAAAAATCACGTTTTGGCAAATAACATTCGAAAACTAATGGCGTTTTCTGAAACCAACAAATATGCGGCTGCAATAGTCGCGTTAAAGCTGCCGTTTAGAGGTAATAATTATAAGCCCGACCCGACCAACGACAATAATGAGATTACACAGCCGTTTAGAGAAGGAGAGAAAAAACCGCTTTACATGGTTATTACCGGTAAGAAAGATGCTGTGGCTTACTTTGTTGACCAATTTGAAATAAAAGCGCAAAGAAATGAACTTGAAAGCTATACCGTGTCTACTCTTTATCCAGGTTATATAAATAAAGCAGTAAAGCCATCAGATATAATAATCCCTGAGGGTGCAGGAATGTCTCATCAATCCCGTGTTGATAAAAACAAACGGGTTCTGGAAAACCTTTGGGTGTATAGAAACGAAATTGACGGAGCGCCCAAAATTTGGAATTTACGCGATCAAACAGCAAATATTGTAGATTATATTGGAATACCATATGCTACAGGTGAATTAACAAAGGTTACGAATGAGAAACTTAACTTAAAACTTTTTCAGTATAAGACGATTGGAGGGAATGCAAAGAATGGTCATAAGGTATGGCAATTGAATATTATTTACAATTTGCCTGCTGCTTATGATGCTTCAAAACTACAAGCCGGTGTTGACAACTATCAGTTTTTGGTAAATGGCGAGTGGGAGGAGAGCGAAGCCCTCTTGGTTAAAGATTTGGATTTTGGTGTGTTTAAAGCTCCCGATTCAGATCAAGCCGGAATTTTCGTTGCGCCAAAAAATAAAAAGGCAGGAAAGACAGCGTCATCTTCCATAATACGTTTTGATGTTGTATTAAAGGCACCGTTGTCGATACCTAGTTGGGTTGATGAATTTAATGATGGTACAGGAACAGCAAAAGGGAAAACTTGGAATTTCAATGGGTTTGTGGCTTCGCTATTGGGAATTGATGATACAAAAAATAAAGTCACACCGTAACTGGCAAGAACAACCGTAGTACTGTTTGATGTTCCAACTACTAGCAAACAAAATAAAAAGAAATAAAGGGGTTATTGTATGAAAAAGAGGTCGTTGAATCTATTAATTGTCGGTGTAATTTATCTTGTCGCACTTGTTGGAGTTGTTGTGGTTTCATGGGCAAGCGGCATCGGTGTCGTGTTTTTGGACGATTATGGCGAGGCTGATCCTGATACGCTAATATTTTTAGCAAGCGTATTTTTTGCATTCGTAGTATCGTTTATAGTTTACTTAGTATACACACTTGTTCAATGGCATAAAGCAGATACAGACAACAATATAAAATTTTTAGGTGTTGGTGTTCGAATTCTTAATGCTTTTCTAGCCTTAGTTCTCTCAGTTGCAGTATTGTTCCTCTGTGTTTATTTTTGGGTATCGGATTCAGGCGAGGAAATTTCTCTGTTGATGGGAAATTTAACTATAGCAGTTGTAATTGTCGTACTCATAACAGTCGTTAATTTTGTGAGTTTTCTGATATTCAAACCAAGACCATAAGGAGATATATATGTACAATATTTTTGTGGGTCTGGGCGGTACAGGTACTCAAATTGCCACTGCAATCTCTAATCTTTATCCTTTCTTGTGGGATGCCGGTATCACCAATGATAAGTTTGATATCTATATTCTCGATAAAGACATCACTAGCGGCATATATACAGCATGTGCAGATGCATATACAAGTTACATAACATGCAGAGATTTGTTGCCCTATGAAAAAAAGCTTGACCCGTATATTTTTAAAAGTAACGCATATCAAAACCTTCAAATAGAATTTAAAGATAAAGACACTTATAACGTACTGGATATAATAGGAAAAGATGATGAAATTAAAGATTTGGCATCAATGTGTTGGAAAAAAGGAAAACAAACCGAAAGTCTAAAAGAAGGAAATAATCGTGATCCTTCAAGAGGCAGTCTTGATGTTGCGATTGTCCTGCCTACGATGAACTTGCCGTTATAGGGGATAGCGTATAAGGTGGTATACCAGAAGACCATAGGAGAAGAGTATGGGTACGAGGAAGAGGTATACCCCCGAGGAGAAGGTAAGCATACTC
>BOBI01000195.1 GCA_026002305.1 Spirochaetia bacterium | reverse complement strand
AATATCTGAACATGAATTAAGATTATAATATTTAAGCATTTGTTCAACTTCATCTTGTGTAAAACCAAAATATTCCGAATAACTTTTACTTAGTATTGAATTAACCGCTGGATACTTGTCAAGGATGGCACACAAATTGAACGCATATTTGTACAACGGATGTACGCCGCCAGTGAATTGCGCGCGCTTTTTTTTAAAGCCGGTTTTTCCGGGGTGGAAATGTTTGGCGCATGGGACAATACACCCTACGACAACAAAGCGCAAACGTTAATTGCCGTAGGCCGAAAGTAATATGTATAATTAACATCGTAAGGAGAAAAAGATAAAAATGAAAGTTGTAATAATGGCGGGCGGGCGCGGAACCAGGGTTGCCACCCTGAATCCGGAACTTCCAAAGCCGATGCTCAATGTCTGCGGCAAAACAATTCTTGAATATCAAATTGACTGCCTTAAAAAAAACGGCCTTACCGATATATTGATGATAGTTGGACACAAAGCCCCCGCGATAAAAGATTTTTTCAAAGACGGCAGCGCCTTTGGATGCCGCATAACGTACTACACCGAAGAAATAGCGCTGGGTTCAGGCGGCGCTTTATTCAAAATACAAGATCAGTTGCCGGAAGATTTTATCCTGCTTAACGGCGATATTATTTTTGATGTGGATTTTTCACGCATCATAGATTTTCACAAATCGAAAAACGCACTCGCTACCCTTGCAGCACACCCCAACAGCCACCCCTACGACAGCGCCCTCTTAATTACAGATGATGAAAAACGGGTAATCAAGTGGATGAACAAGGAAGACAAACGCTATTATGCGAAGAATCAGGTCAATTCCGGTATTCACATTCTTACAAAAGAATTACTGCGCATAACGCACCCTGTGGAAGAAAAAGTTGACCTTGACAGGTTTGTGTTAAAACCAAATTTGGAAACCGGACGCATTTATGCGTACAACACACCGGAGTATATAAAAGATATGGGAACGCCGGAGCGTTATGCGCAAGTTTCCGCCGATATAGAAAAAGGATTGGTTACAAGAAAGAATTTATTAGTTAAGCAGCGCGCCATTTTTTTAGACCGCGATGGTACGATAAATCAGGCAAACGGCTTTGTCTGCACCGCAAAAGATTTTGTGCTTATAGAAGGCGCGGCCTCTGCAATAAAAAAAATAAATCAAGCGGGCTTTTTAGCCATCGTTATAACAAACCAGCCGGTAATAGCCCGCGGCGAATGTACATTTGCAGAACTTGAAAACATTCACAACAAAATGGAAAGCACACTTGGCCGCGAAGGCGCTTATTTAGACGACATCTTTTTTTGCCCCCACCACCCCCAAAAAGGTTTCGCCGGTGAAGTGCCTGAATTAAAAATCGACTGCACCTGCCGTAAACCTTCCCCTGGCATGATCCTGCAGGCTGCGGAAAAATACAACATCGATTTAACAAAATCATACATGGCCGGAGACAGCCTCCGCGACATACAAGCCGGTATTGCCGCAGGCTGTAAATCAGTCTTTTTGGAAAGCGGCGTTGGCACACCAAAGGATCTGCCGGCAGGCACGCCCGTATTCCCAAACCTAAAAGATTTTATTAACGCGATAATTGTGTAGTAGCTGCCAAGATTGCATATTTAGCTTCTTTAATGCTAATATAAATGAACAGAGGCAGGATTTGAAACCATTACCCATAGGAATAAGTTTTTTTGACAAGTTAATAGAACATGGTCATTACTATGTTGATAAAACATTACTAATTAAAGAAATTATAGATAAAAATGCTGAAGTGAATTTGTTTACACGCCCGCGCCGTTTTGGCAAGACGCTCAATATGCGTATGCTGCAATGTTTTTTTGAAGATACACGTTATACAACAGGCAAGGATGCCGCAGTATTGTTCGCAGGGTTAAAAATAATGGTTGCCGGTGTTAAGTACACAGCACACATAGCTCAATATCCGGTTGTTTTTTTAACGTTCAAGGATTCAGGCCAATCAACATTTGAATTGTCGTATAATATGCTAAAGGATAATATTGCCGGTGAATTTGGACGGCACAGTTATGTACTAAAAGATGAAAGGCTAATCACAAAAAAAGAAAAATACGAAAAATTTATGGCACAAACTTCTGATATTGGGGATTATGCCGGCTCGCTTAAATTTTTAACCGAATGTCTTTCGGTATATCATGAAAAGAAAGCTATAGTACTTATTGATGAATATGATGTGCCGCTTGAAGGATCGTGGGCAAACGGATATTACAACGATATGCTTGGTTTTATCCGTACCCTGCTTGGAATGGCATTAAAAGACAACCCGTTTCTGGAATTTGCCGCTATTACAGGTTGTTTGCGCATATCAAAAGAAAGTATTTTTACAGGGCTTAATAATCTTGCGGTTAATTCAATACTAAGTAAAAGTTATTCGGAATATTTTGGTTTTACACAAGATGAAGTTGAACAAATGCTTAAATATTATAATCTTAATTCATGTTCAGATATT
>BOBI01000194.1 GCA_026002305.1 Spirochaetia bacterium | reverse complement strand
TGTTCGGACCGTGCCGGTTATCCGGTATTGTATCCGCAGCCTTGTCCAGATTTTCCAATAGCTGTTTAAATATTTCCCCACCCATACAAGATAGTATACAGAATTATTTTCAAATTTAGAATTGCTGCTTTTGGATTGTACGAAAATAGAGGTGAATCTCAAGAATGAACATTACATTGTACTTTCTTTCGTAAAAACTTGATCTTTTCCCCCGCACCTGCCTATATTAAAGCTATGCTTAATGCAAAAGTGCTTAGCTTAACACCGGTTCTTAAAGTGAATTCAATTTCCATACTGTACGCTATACCGTACAGCAGACACAGTGCCCGCGATTTAGATGCAGCGTACCGTTTAGCGGCAGGGGGTTACTAGGGTGACCAACCACTTTCGCGTAGTGGGCAAATGCATTGTCTACGTTATGGCCGCCCATGTTACAAACCCGTTAAAAAACGGCCTTTACAACCGTATTCTGGTTACCGGTGGTAAGGTTGGGGTCATTTTGAATTTTGGCAAGGGGAGGGTCGATTTTTGCAGCGTTAGTATTTAGTCCATTTACGGGGCCGTGCGCCCCGTTTTAGGAAGCCCGCCGTGGTGGGCTATATAAAAAGTCTATTAGAAATAGACAAATTTAAGGAGGCTTTTTTAATATGAAAAAGTCAAAATTGTTTTTAGTGTGGATGATCGCCGCATTGGTGGCAGGATCATTGTTTATGATGGGCTGCGAAGGGCCCACAGGCCCTGCGGGTCCCCAGGGCCCCGGCGGCAGCGCTTCTGCGGCAAAACAGGCAGAAGAATTGGCAGCCTATAGTTATACATTCGGCAACCCGATTCACGTTCAATACGGACGCGACGGCGTATATGCCAATTCCTACACGGGTAACGTAGCCCATGCTACTCCGTCCCTAGCCGGCAAAGTTATAACTTTTGCTTACGAGAACAAGGCGGCAACTATTACACTTACGGCAAGCGAGAACACCGGCAATGCACTTGTTACAAAATTAAACAAAGCAGCTAATGACGTAGGGTTGACTGTAACTATTAGTAGCACTGGAGGATCTGAATACCTAACGGTAGCAAAAACTACACCCAATACAGGCAAAACCTTTGCTATTGCCGGTACGAATGCCGACTTACAAGCCGTATTTACTACTACTGCCACCAGCACTTTATATAGTGCCATCTCTGTTGAGCCTTTAAGAGATGAATGGCTTTTCCCGGCACAAGGAGGCGCCAATTCTGGTGCTTCTACAATAGTATCAAGTAAAGCATCACAAATCAGGATAGGAACATTAGGAATTCGCCCGATTCCCGCAGGCACTACAATTGATACTTCAATTATTAATGGAGTAGCGACGGCAACAACACTTTCACCGACAACAACAGCTCTTACCGATTGGAATGTTACAGTTCCTGCTTTAAGCACCGACCTTTTATTTACGGCTAAAACCGATGGCGCCAAACCTGGTTTTGACCCCCTCTCAATCCGTCCGGTTATTGAAGACAACGCCCAGTTGGCGGCTTACGGATACGCCTTTGTGGTTACCCATCCAACAGTAGGCGCTACAGCTATACCAGCAGCAGCCCCCACTGCAGTGGGAAGTTTGGCTGTTAATGGCGCTTCTACTGGTGCGGTAGCTTTAGCTGACTTAGATAGAAAAATAGTCGTTACCTATACCACTGTTGGTACTCCCGCTACTCCCAGTGTGACACAGACGGCCACGATTTTCTTACCGGTAGTAGCTGGTTCTAGTAATGCAACCGATCTAATAGCCGAAATCAATAAAGGATTAGTTGCGTTCCCTGTTGTTACAGCTAGTTATTCTTCTAATGTTATTATATTTACTGGTCCAGCTACGGCGGGTACTATTGCGGTATCCAGTGAAGTACCAGCAATAACCGGGACATTCGCAAATGCTACAGGTGTAACTGGTGTACCTCCTACAAACGACACATGGAGTGTTGAAGTAATTGGAGCTGGCATTAACGCAAGTGATCGTTCTGTAACCATTGCTTCTAACATTGGCGTTACCCCGTCCGTCGGAACAGTAACAGATACACGTGTAGACTCACGGTCATCAGCAAGTCTTATTGGTGCAAGCCTTGCAACAAAAATAGCCGGTGGTGGTATCACCGGTTATACTGCAGCAGGCACAACAACTGTCACAATTACAACAACAGGTGTTGGCGCCCTTACCGACCTTGTCGTAGCGCCTAAACCGCTATAAACAATGTGCAGCCGGCCGCACTTTGCAGGCCGGTAAATGACGGCGTCTAACGCCGCCTAAAACGCAAAGCCCCCTCTACAGCAATGTAGAGGGGGCTTTGGTTTTCTACGCCCGCCTGAAAGGGCGGCCTTAATGTTAATTGTTAATTGATAATTGAGGCAGTTCCATAATTAAGAATTTAACCACAGACCACACGGACAGCACAGACAAAGACTCGTACTTCCCTATCTTTTCTTCCGTCCGTGTGGGTCTGTGAGGTCTGTGGTTAATTGATTTC
>BOBI01000193.1 GCA_026002305.1 Spirochaetia bacterium | reverse complement strand
TTTATAATATCACAGAGTCCTTACGTAATAAATCCGGCAAAGAAATGATTGCAGCCGGTAAAATAATTGACACCAATACCACCCCTGGTGATAAAATAATTTCTCTTAGTAATGCTTACATATACCCTTTTACAAAGCGGCAGTCTGTTTCAAAATATATATATCAAGGTTCAGGTGTAGACCATATACAAGGTTCACGGGAAGAATTTTTGGCGGTCGTGTTGAATGACAAACCAGCAATCATTGCAACATATCCTGCAGACGTTAATTGGAACGCTGGTTGGTATGCCCCTATTTATGAAATGATAGCAAATGAATACTACCTGTTATCAAATGAAAATGGGTATTATCTTTTTAAGAGAAGGTCATAAACAAAAAAGGAACCAGGGTTATGACAGAGTTAAAAGAACACCGCATAAAACAGGCACATTTATACTTGCTGCTCTTTTTAATTGCTTTTGTATTTGTCTTTTCTTCGGCATACAGTCCGTTTAATTTCAGGCGTGGGCATGTTGATTCGGTAACCTATACTACAATTACGCAGGGAATAAGCCGCGGGCAGGTGCCATACAAGGATTTTGTTGATAACAAAGGCCCGCTTATGTATTTTTTGAATGTTCCCGGATTTATACTAGGAGGTTTTACCGGTATCTGGGTCACAGAACTTATATTGATGTACACCGCTGTTTTTTTCGCCTATAAAACGGCGTTATTTTTTTGCGGTAAATACAAAGCCCTGCTCGCAACCGCGTGTAGTTTTGCTGCGGCTCTTGCGTTCTTTACGGCCTCCGCCGGAACCGAAGAATATTCACTGCCTTTTTTAATGATCCCTTTGTACATTTTTACAAAGTACTATTTTTCCACCGGACAGGAACGCAATGTAAGTATTTGCACCCTGATTGTTTTGGGTATATGTTTTGCCTCTGCCATTTCAATCAGGCTGGATATGTTTCCTCTATGGGCCGGATTCTGCACGCTCATTTTTTTTGAGACAATAATTAAGCGCCGCTTTGCCCTGTTATGTAAATACATACTTGGATTTTGCGCCGGGATAATTGTTGTTTTAGCGCCTATTTTTTTATATTTGAAAATGAACGGCATTATGGACGATTTCGTATATCAAGTTATATTAGGCGGCGCTTCAAGGGGCTTTGGCGGGGTAAACCTAAAACAAACCGTGATAAACTTTTATATTGCCGCCGGCCGGAATTATTCCTTTATTCCGCTTCTTTGGGGCGTTTTTTCAATTATCAAAAACTATCCGCAAAAGGATTTTATTTTTCAGGCTGGGTATACTTTTTCGTATTTTATCGCCTTGTTGTTTTTTTCGTTTTCAGGAGGTGATAGTCATTTTAACTTGTCGCTTATTCCTTTTTTTGTTCCCCCCATTGCCATTTTTGTAAAAGCCCTCTGCTGCGAGTTTGCAATATTTCAAGGGGGAAAACGAAATTTGGCTATTGCATTATTTCTCTGTATCGTTTTTTCCGAGGGGCTTATGAAATGTATTGATGACTTTTTGGAAATATTTACCAATCATTCCGGCGGGGACTTGATACGGGCAGGAAGAATGATAGACGAGAATACAAAGTATGGCGATAAAATTATTTCCCTTGGTTCCTGTTATATATACCCGTTTACACAACGTCCGGCCGCATCTAAATTTATTAATCATGGAACAGGCGTTAACAGCTATACGGGGGCACGGGAGGAATTCTTAAACGATGTATTGCAAAATAAACCTGCTATTATTATAACATTTCTTGCGGAAAACGATGATTATTTACATGCATGGTATAAACCAATATACGAGATGATTGAACGTGATTACCATACACTCGATATAATAGGTGATTATGTTTTGTTTTCTAGAAATTAATTATTGTATTGTTGAGGAGTCTTGAATGATGAATAAGCAATTTTCACTTGAAGTAATGGCAGAAGAATTTTGTTCTTCTAAAACAATAAGGAAAGTCTTTATAGGGGTTTTGGTTGCAGGCCTTGCCCTCTGCCTTTTCTTTCTTTTGCCCTCTATACAAGATTTCCTGGTTAAAGCAATACAATCAAAAATTCACCGCCCTGTAAATTCTTTTACCGAACGGTTATACTCACTTCTTACATTGCCGCTTATAGGATTTAGTGCATGTGGTTTTGCCTTATGCTGTATATTTTCAAAGCAAATCGATTCTTTTATAAAAGATAGTAAAAATGAAAAAACAATTATTGTAATATCCTGCATTATTATATTTTTTGTGCTTGCGCTTACTTGCATTTTCTTTTACATTCATGGGCATAAATGGTTAAATGGCGATAGTTCAGCAGAAATGGTTTTAGGCAAACTTCTGGCAGATGAAAATAAACTTGTTACGCCAAGCTGGCTTTATTCTACAGAATTACGTCTCGTATACCAAACAATATTTACAATGCCATTGTTTAAAATAATTGGAGATAATAACTGGGCGTTGGTGCGTGCAATTAATATATTACGTAAGGACTCTGTGATAT
>BOBI01000192.1 GCA_026002305.1 Spirochaetia bacterium | reverse complement strand
CTCTCTCATATTGTACGTCACGTACGCGTCAAGACGCATTAGAATTTTTGTCGGTTTCGGTAACCTGCTAACCTGCATAAGGATAGTATAGGCATGAGGGGGCAAAAATTTCAAGTTTTTTGAGGGGAAATGTGCTTGGGTGTGTTTTATTCCTCAACGGCCTATTCAAATCAAACCACCCGCTAACAAGCAAAGTAGAGTATTTTTCGACCGAACACGTAGACGACAAACTAAAGAAAACTACCAAAGACATGGTAATCGGCATAGAAACAGACCGCTACATAATGGAAGTCCAACGAAAAGACGACAAAACAATGGCAACGCGAATTTTTGTTTACAGTTACAATGCGGCATTGGACACAAAACACACCGATGACAAAGGCGTTATTATAATCGACTTCCCAAACGCCGCAGTAATTTACCTTGAAGTTACAAAGAAAACCGACAAACTTGTACAGGAACTAAGAGAAGCGGAGCAAAAGGCAGAACAAAAATATAGCCAAAAAGAAAAGGCCATTGCTGAAAATATGCGCTCTATAGATTTGAATGATGACCAAATTTCCCGTGTCTTAAATGTTCAATAATAATTTAGCGGCTCAAATTTTCTCAAATAAATAAGAATGGGGGATACAAGCAACAAAGTGGGTACACAATTTTGTATTTGTTCCCTGCTGTGATAACATTCCTCATTCAAACCAGTAATAACCGTCGACACCTCATACATTCGCTTTCACGGATGCAACAAAAAGAATTGGCATGGCACAAATGCAAAAGACCTGTACAGGGAGTTATGTGCAATTTGGGCTAAAATTTTTCTAAATTATTGAAAAATACACTATAAACAGCAAGGTGTATACAAAAATAGACATCATGTATGGTATAAATTTATAAAAAGAGCAAAGTTAGTGGTTGACTGTTTTTTGGAAGTTATATATAACAAATAAAGACGTGGGGGTTATTATGGCATTGAAAGAAATAAACAGGATTGTTTCTGAGGTTAATGGACTCAATGAAAAGGAAAGGATAATCCTTTTTAAAAAAATAGAAAATTTACATACTATACCGGATAAAGACATCGAAGAAGATCCGCTTCAGGCTGTTTTTGGCATATGGAAAGATTATGACATTGATAAAGAAACATTACGGGCAAAGGCCTGGAGAAAAAATTGAACTATTTAATAGATTCATGTATACGAATTGATCATCTGCGTGGAATTAAAAATATTGATTTTCTTAAAAAGGATAGAAGAAATCATTTAAAAATCTCAATAATAACAATGTAGGTGCAAGAAATAAAAAAGAAATAGCAAATATGAAAAATGCCTTTGCAAAAATTGAAGTAGTGAATATTGATGAAAAAATATCAGAGTTGGCATATGATTTTATTTATCAATATAATAAAAGCCACAATTTATTTATAAACGATTTATAATTGCAGCAACAGCAATTATAAATCATACGACATTAGTAACATTAAATATATCCGATTTCAAATTTATTCCCGGAATATCAATATATAAATTATAAAATCAAAAAATAATGGAGTACGCCCAAACTGCGCATAACATACGTTATGCGACATTGTGCCTTGAAATTGTATGAAAAATCATATACAAAAGGCACTTGACAAAAAACGGCTCATAATATATTGTAAGGATTGTAAGGAGCCTTAATGTGGAAATTGCAAAAGTTACTTCAAAAGGTCAAATAACGATCCCTCGTGATATAAGGGTAAGAATGGATCTTAAAAAAGGGGATAAAATATTGATTTTCGAGGAAAATGGAAAATACTTTTTCCAAAATTCTGCTTCAATAGCATTAAAAGCATTGGAGAATTTTCAGAATAGCATGAAAGGTGAAGCAGAAAAAGCTGGATTTAATAATCCTGAAGATGTTGTACAATATATAAAATCCCTCAGAAAAGAAAGAAATAACTAATATGCAAATAATGGTAGATGCCAATATTATAATTTCGGCAATACTATTTCCCCAATCGACCGTAACAAAAGTGCTTAGACATATAGTTTCTAATCACATATTAATGTTAAGTCAATATACTATTGATGAAACAAAAAAAGTTTTTACTAAAAAATTTCCACATAGAATTGATGAAATGGATAAATTTATGGAGAAAATACCTTATAAATTATTTATCTTAAACGAAATAGATAATGAAAAATATCCAAATATAAGGGATATTGACGATTTACCGGTATTGGCAAATGCGATAGAATCAAACGTTGATCTACTGGTAACTGGGGATAAAGATTTTGATGAAATAATGATAAAAAAACCAAAAATAATAAAACCAAGAAAATATATAGATGAATATATGAAATGAACTACCGCGCGGCAAGCCACGCGGTATCAGCTTTTTTTCGAGCCTGTCAGAAGTTTTGTGTAAATAGCACTTTGCTATAAGAGCGGAACCCGCTCATTTCCGAACAAAATGGCGAATTGGTTTAACGCCATTCCCCACTGCTTTACCGGCATCGTCCACTTTTTT
>BOBI01000191.1 GCA_026002305.1 Spirochaetia bacterium | reverse complement strand
TCCCCCCATATATTTATATTATTATTAATGTTTATTTTATATTATTATTTCTGAAATAATTTTTTACAATATATTCAAAATTATTTTGCCCCATTTACAATGCGCCCCCGCCAAGGACGGCGGGGGCGTTGATGGTGACTGATACCATCGCGCACCCGGATTACCGCTACCTTACTTCTTGTCAAAGAATTTCCCCAAGGGTGACGCCATAATTTGCGTGTTAAACTTTTTCCCTACAAAAGAGCCTGCAAAGATACCGATAACTGCCAGAATGATAAGGCCAAAAAAACCGCCTGAAATAAGGCCGATGAGGCCAAAAACCACGGCGCAGATGATGGAGAGAAGTTTGGCGGGCGCGGCGGCGGCTTTCTGCTGGGCGGCGAGTTTTTCCCGCGCTTCGTTGAGCGGTTCCTGTGCATCGGCTATGCCCTGGGATAGCGCTTTTTCGAGATAGGAAAGCGATTTTTGATAGTCCTGGGGGACTCCATCGCCGTCAAGGTAGATAACGCCAAGATTGTAGTTGGCAGTGGCGTTGCCCTGTTCGACGGCTTTTTGCCAGAGGGCGAGGGCTTTTTCATTATCCTGGGGGACGCCCTTCCCCTCATGATACATAGTCCCTAAACTGTTGGTTGCCTTGCCGTTCCCTTTGTCGGCGGCTTTTTGGAACAGGGCGGCGGCCTTTGCGTAATCCTGCGGGACCCCGTCACCGTCCCGGTAGCAGTTGCCAAGGGTGTTCTGCGCATCTTCGTTGCCCCCATCGGCGGCTTTGGTATACCACGCAACGGCTTTTGTCATATCTTTGGGAACACCTTTGCCGCTGTCATAGAGCGCGCCCATATTGTTCTGGGCAATGATGTTTCCTTGTTCGGCGGCTTTGGTAAACCACTGCGCGGCCTTTGCGTAATCCTGGGGAACGCCATCCCCCTGAAAATAGGCAAAGCCCAGGTCTAGCTGCGCCTGCGCGTCCCCTGCATCGGCTTTTTGCGCCAGCTCCGCCATATCAATTTTGGGCTTTGCCGCTTCCTGCGCGTTTATTTGGTTCTGCACTTCCTGAAGCTTTTGCCGCGCCGTGGGTTCGTTGCGGCCGTTCTTTGCTGCTGTAGCACGTATGTCTGAAAAAAAGTCCGGGTATTGCGCTTCAATGTCCACCAGTTTTTGATACCACGCTTTTGCTTGATATAAATCCTGCTGCACACCAACACCTAATTGATAATAAAAAGCCATCTGACCTATTGCTACATAGTATCCTTGTTCAGCGGCTTTCATCATCCATTTTGCCGATTGTGCGCCGAATTCATCCCTCATATTTAGGTCGCCCCTGTTATAGGCATCATTCGCCTTGCCTAGGAGAATCATACCAAAATCACTCTGTGCATAGGCATCGCCCGCTTCGGCGGCTGCCTGCAAGGGTTTGATATTGCCCGCCTCCGCCTTGTCTCTTAGGTTGGCCGCTCTGACAAATGCCTTGTCATCTTCCCGTGAACCCGGTTTGTATACTGCCATAAAAAACTCCTTCCCGCTGTTCGCCGCGGAACGCGCTATTTGTTCACCGGCCCATACGGGCGGTGTGCAACCTGCCGGTTGCCTGCAACTTACGGTTGCTTACTTAACCACCACTTCGGGGAAGTTGTAATCGATAAAAAACGGTGCATCCACCCATTTATCCAGGAAATCTCCCAGCCCTGCTTTTCCCGGCGGCACCCCGTCTTTCTCATGTACCAGCGAAAAATGGCGGGTGCTAAAAGGGGGAAAGAAGAAGGTTGCCGTCGGCATTTTTCTTTCGTTTTCGTATTGCATTAACTTGAACCGAGCGGGGATCACCCTATAGGAGGCGTCAGAATCCAGATCTTTTACCGTAAAAGACTGTGCCCATCCGCCCAGATTGTCTTCGGCGCTGTCAACAAGGTTATTGGGACTGAATCTTCCACTTCCGGCAACAGTTAAAATAATAACAGTGCAATCTTCGGCATATAAAATATTTTGGAGAACCACCGTATAATCGGAGGGGCCCAGCTCTACCCCCCTGCGCTGATCCTTTGCGGACAACTTCAGAAAAGGGGTTTCAGCATTGACCGTTATTGCCCTGCGCTGGTATTCGGGCTTTAATGATCTCCAATTATCGGAAACACTACTGGTAGGGGGTGGGGGTACAAGATACTTATCGGCCAGCCGTTCACTTTCACGATCAGCGCGCTCCGCTTCGCTCAAACCTTTCCACTTTTTCACGGTTGCTACTACCGTCCGGGTAGCTTCTTCGGGAAAGACCGCTACAGGAACCCATCCGCTTCTGCCGTCCGCAGTGGTGATATAAAATTCCTGTACAACCTGCTTCTTCGATTTTGCTCCGCCGAGGCGAGGTAACAAGTATCCGAAGCCGGGAAAACTGATGCCTTCAACCTGGACTTTTTCCCCTACCGTAACCGCGCCAAGGTTTTTACCCTTTTGATCCCGTTTTTCATAGAGTTCCGGCGCATTCCCGTCCTCCAGCGCCTGAATATAATCGGCGCTGTATTCGGA
>BOBI01000190.1 GCA_026002305.1 Spirochaetia bacterium | reverse complement strand
CCTAATTTATTCGATAACATCAATTTGAACACCGATCTACACGGCTGTTCGCTCCGTGCTGGCGGCTCAATCCTCGCCCCCGTATGCCGGCTCATTGACAAAAACGGGGATGTATCCCTTGAATTCGTCGATTTCCCCGACAAGGAGCGCAAAGCCCTGGATAAATTTCTGGAAGCCGCCTGCCTTTAACCCCCGTGCGATTTATTTTACAGTGCCTTGCCTAAACTTGAAATTTTTGATAGTTTAATAGTAGAACCTGCCGTTCGGCGGGTTAATTAAAAATATTTAAAACCGTCCCGCGCAAGTGAGGATCCCCGTTATTCGAACGGGGCAGGTTGCAGAAGAGGAGAAAAACATGGCAAAACAGTTATTGTTCAACGAAGAAGGACGCCGGAAGCTGTTATCCGGTGTTGAGCAGATTTCCAGAGCGGTCAAAGTTACTTTAGGGCCCAAAGGGCGTAATGTCCTGTTGGACAAAAAATTCGGTGCGCCGACCGTTACCAAAGACGGTGTTTCGGTGGCAAAAGAAATTGAGCTTTCGGATCCGTTTGAGAACATGGGTGCGCAGTTGTTAAAAGAAGTTGCGACAAAAACCAACGATGTGGCCGGCGACGGAACAACAACGGCGACGGTTTTGGCTTATTCCTTGGTAAAAAAAGGTTTGGAATCGGTTTCCGCAGGGATGACGCCCATCGAATTAAAGCGCGGTATCGACAAGGCGGTTGAAATTGCCGTGGAAGAAATCAAAAAGAACTCGAAAGAGATTAAAGACAAAGCGGAAATTTCCGATGTCGCGTCAATTTCGGCAAATAACGACAAGGTAATTGGTAACACCATCGCCGACGCTATGGATAAAGTCGGAAAAGACGGCGTTATTACCGTTGAAGAGTCTAAAACTATGGACACAAGCATCGATTTTGTTGAAGGTATGCAGTTTGATCGCGGTTACATTTCCGCTTACTTTGTTACCGACCGCGATGCTATGACAAGTAATTACGAGGATGCTTACGTTCTTATCCACGACAAAAAAATATCTTCCATGAAGGATATGCTTCCCCTGTTGGAAAAAATCGCTCAAGGCGGCAAACCCCTGCTTATTATTGCGGAAGATGTTGACGGCGAGGCGCTTTCCACACTCGTGTTGAACAGCCTCCGGGGCACATTACGCACCTGCGCTGTTAAGGCGCCGGGTTTTGGCGACAGGCGCAAGGCCATGCTGGAAGATATAGCTATCCTTACAGGCGGCACCGTTATTACCGAGGAGCTTGGTCTTAAACTTGAAAATACCGATATTACACAGCTTGGCCGGGCAAAGACAATCAAAATCGACAAGGACAACACAACCATTATCAACGGGGTCGGCAA
Organism: Spirochaetia bacterium; assembly: GCA_026002305.1. Classification (GTDB taxonomy): domain Bacteria; phylum Spirochaetota; class Spirochaetia; order Treponematales; family Breznakiellaceae; genus BNVA01. The sequence goes on along the minus strand of BOBI01000190.1, from coordinate 1,191 downwards.
AGACAAGGACATTAAAGAGCGCATCAGTCAGATTCGCAAACAAATTGAAGATACAACCAGCGATTATGATAAAGAAAAACTTCAGGAACGCCTTGCGAAACTCGCCGGCGGCGTCGCGGTTATAAATGTTGGAGCGGCAACCGAGGTAGAGCTTAAAGAAAAGAAACACCGGGTGGAAGACGCCCTTTCGGCAACACGCGCAGCTATTGAGGAAGGCATTGTTCCCGGCGGCGGCCTTGCTTTAATTCAGGCGATTCCCGCTTTGGACAAAGCCGACATAAGCGGATGTACAGAGTCCGAAGTCGCCGGTTTTAGAATCGTTAAACGCGCACTGGAAGAGCCGATTCGGCAAATTGCCGAAAACGCGGGGCTGGATGCGGGCATTATCGCGGACCGCGCCAAGCACGAAAAAGCCGGTGTTGGTTTCGACGCCGCCAAGGAAGAATGGGTGGACATGGTTAAATCCGGCATTATCGATCCGGCAAAGGTTACCCGCAGCGCGCTTCAGCACGCGGCCTCCATTGCCAGCTTGCTTTTAACAACAGAATGTGCCATTACAGACTTGCCCGAAAAGAATCCTCCTCCGGCAATGCCCGAAGGCATGGGCGGAATGGGTGGCATGGGTTACTAAAACCGCTTCGATTTAATTAATTGCTGTAAAATGAAAAACCCTGCTTTCCGGCAGGGTTTTTTTTGGTCTATAAATGCTAACAATCAAACGCCGTCATTACCATGGTTACCGCCTCATCGCCGTGTGCGCCAGCCAATTCCCGTCCGGCAGGGTTTACTATCAAATCCATGTCCTCAAGAGGGATAGCGCCTAGTAAAACTTCACTGGTACCGGGCACCACCAATGCGGAACAGCTGCAATACCTTTCTTTCCATAGTATTTCTATAGGTTCTGTTACCTTACAAACTTCCCGTGCGCCATTTGCGAATCTGGCTCCGCGTAAGCCTTTAATTTCAAGGCCCAACTTTTCCCGTACTTCCTCGTTAATAACCAGTGTGCCCGCACCGGTATCGACCAACGCCGTTACTTGGGTTTGCCGGATTTCTTTTTCATTAAGTTTTCCGCACTCAACTCTAACTTTATCACCGGCATTTCTTATCGCGATATCCGCATATACTGCTCCAATAGCTGCCTACTGACGTGGTTCTCTATCCGGTTAATCATACCATATAATGGACATA
>BOBI01000189.1 GCA_026002305.1 Spirochaetia bacterium | reverse complement strand
GATATTGAATGTAATGTTGACAAATCTGATGTGATCGAAACTTTTATGAGATTGTCGGATCGTATTGGTAAGGAAAAAGTTATTTGGCGCTACGATCCGATTTTTCTTAATTCAAAATATACTACCGGTTATCATGAAGAAAAGTTTGGAACGCTATGTAAAAAATTATCGTCGTATACAGAAAAATGCGTGATAAGTTTTATCGATAACTACAATTTTTTAAAAAATACTTTCCTCCAAAATGACATAACAGAATTGTCTGATGACGATATAGTTACCATAATAGAAAAAATATGTGTTATTGCCGCAGAGTATAAACTACCGCTTGTAACGTGCGCGGAAAAAATCGATCTTGCAAAATACGGCATAGCACACAACTGTTGCATTGATGCGGAATTAATTAGCCGATTGTCCGGGAGTGTTCTGCCATACAAGAAAGACAAAAACCAGCGTCCGGAGTGCGGCTGCGCACAAAGCCGCGATATTGGCACATACAATACTTGTCGGCACGGCTGCGTATACTGTTACGCAAAACGGTATACCGGTGTTAAAGCGGCAGGAGCTATTCAGACAGTTTTATAACGATAATGTCATTATAACGCTTAACACACCCTTTATACGGATACGCGCTCATATTTTCAGAATAGATACGTGCTTCGTTAATTTGTTCTTCATTTGCTTCCATCCAATTTATTCCCAATGTTTTAAAGAAAGGTACTGTGAATTCCCTAAGAAGGGAGTCCCCCAGTATTTCTCCACGCAAACGATTTGGATTAAAACGCTGTCTGGTAATAAATTGGCCGATAATTGCAACCGGCAAAGAATGTGCGTCATCCTGTTCGTCCCTGATCATTCTGTCAATGTCATAAACACTATGAATTTCATCATTGTAACGCGCATAATCTGAATATTGCATTTGTACCGAAACTTCTATCTGAAAGACAGCGACAACAAGCATTATTCCGGCAAGAAGTTTTGAGTAAGTATTGTTGTATTTTGTAAGCAGGTAATACGGCATAAATGCCGCCGCTAACGGTAAAACATACATTGAATGTAACCCCGGTATGTTGGCACTAAAAATTGTAAGAAGCATAATGCATACCGGAATACAAATACCCGCAAAGATATATAAGAGTCTGCTCTTTTGTATATTTTTTGCCGCATTGTAAATGACTTGAAAAATAAATAACACAGTGGCCGGAAACAGTATCATACTGCTATAAATATGATATACATCAACTTTAAAAAAATACATTGTATAAGTAAATATTTTTGCCACACTCTGGACAAAAGATTGTCTTGCCCATAAATTCATGCCGCTTAAATATTCCGAGCGTTCCGTGTGCACGAAAAATATTTTATCTACGAGAAAATACAGTACCATAGATAAGGCACAAAAAATAAATAGTTTAACCGCTACGTTTCTATATAATGCTTTTTCACAATTTGAATTATCCTGAAACAGGATAAAACATATAAAAATACCGCACAAAAACATCGGCAGTATTCCCTGATAGACTGATGCAATAAAAAATAATAGTACAATTCCAACTATAATCCTTATCTTTTCATTGTCAAAAATACCTTTGTAAAAAGAATAAATTACTATGGGACAAAGAAACACACAAAATGATGTCTCCGCCGCTTGTAAAAGGAAATATAAACATTCCGTCCACATTGGTATTGATATATACAATACCGCAAAAGGTATTAGTTTGTAATTTCTCTTGTCCGATTTACTAAAAAGCTCAATAAGATAACACCATGCGATTGCTGACAATTCCAAAAAAAACAGTGATACAAACGCAGCGGTGTATGGGTTAAATTCTTTTATTGACCATAGGTTTTGTAAAAATACAAGACCAAACCGGCCAAGTTCCAACCACCATGTATAGTTAGATCTTCCAAAGCCGGTGAAATCTACCGTGTCTGTGCCTATACTTGTATGAAACAATATAACGCCGTAGGTAAAAAATAAGGTTATGGTTGTTACGACAACCAGCAGTTTATTTATTTTGCAAAAGTTTAAAAAACCGCTAATGCCAAGCATCCCTTGTTTAAAATAACTTGATTGTTTTATAGTGCCGGGTATATTCCAGTTAAAGATATTTTTTATAAAGGCATTGTCTTGCAGGTATAGGACAAAACAATTGATGGCAATAATCAAAAAAATACAAGCAATGGCAGAAGGAGGTATAAGATTTATCCATTTTGCCCTGTCCGATAATTCCCGTTGGACTATGTTTTGTTCTACAAAATTTAAAATTGATTGTTGTATTTGCGGGAATAACAGAATTACGCAACCGACAAGCACAAAAACTGACGCAATATTTAAACCTAATGTAAAAAGTTTAATGTGTTCTGTGTTCTGTGTTCTGTGTTCATTATACCATTTTCACAAATTTTTTGAGAAAGGTCAAGAGGTCGTGTTGCCGCCCAGTAATTCCACTTCGTATAGCGTATGTTAGGCGAAATTGGGCTAAAATTTTTGGAAAATAATATAAAAACACTTGACAATACTATAAAAACGGTGTATATTTCTAAATATATTTACACATTGGAGGA
>BOBI01000188.1 GCA_026002305.1 Spirochaetia bacterium | reverse complement strand
ACCGAAGCGGGGCGAATAAGCAACTGTGTGCCCAAAAAGGTGACTGTAGCAAGCGTGAGCGAAAGGGAAAATATTTTTGCGCTTAACTGCCGATAAAATGCTGCACACAGTCTTTGTCTAACAAACCGCACGCCGTTTTTGTGTTAAAGGCAGAAAAAAATGTATTTGGAGCGGGAGGTTTTTTCATGGTTCAGAATTGCTGTTGGGGTAATGTCATGCAAAACTGGTAATTGACAAACTTTTTAAAATTTGGTTCAATGCATAGTAATAAGATAGACTTAATAAGAGTTCTATAAGGAGAATAAGAATGAAAAAGCTAATCGTAATTTTGCTTGCTTTAGCAGTGACGGTTTCCGCTTTCGCCGGCGGGAAGGGTGAATCCGGCGGAAGTCTGGAAAAAATTAAGAAGGCCGGGGTGGTCCGCATTGGTGTATTTACCGACAAAGCGCCCTTTGGTTATGTCGACTCCAAAGGCGTATACCAGGGTTATGATGTGTATTTTGCCCACCGCATCGCCAAGGATCTTTTGGGCGATGAAAACAAGATACAATTTGTGCCGGTGGAGCCCGCAAGCCGTGTTGAATTCCTTGAGTCCGATAAGGTTGATATTATCCTTGCTAATTTTACCGTAACGCCCGCCCGTAAAGAGGCTGTTGACTTTGCGCTGCCCTATATGAAAGTCGCTCTTGGGATCGTTTCTCCTGACAAAGCGCCCATCACAAACATTTCCCAACTGGAGGGTAAGGAATTGATCATCATCAAGGGAACAACCGCGGAAACTTATTTTGCGGAGAACCATCCCAAGATTACCCTGCAGAAATACGACCAGATTTCCGCCGCCTTTAACGCTCTTAAAGATGGCCGCGGCGCTGCCCTTTCCCAGGACAACACCCTGTTGTTTGCATGGGCCATCGAGAACCCCGGCTTTACCGCCACCATCGGATCGATCGGCAGCCTGGATACAATCGCCCCGGCAGTACGCAAGGGTAATACGGAACTTTTGAACTGGCTCAATAACGAGATAAAAACAACTGTGGAAAGCGACTTCTTCCATAAAGATTACCAGGCAACCCTGGCGCCGGTTTACGGCAGTACGGTTGATCCTGAATCGGTGGTTGTTGAACGGGGCATTGTAAAATGACACGCTGTTAAATTTGATGTGCGGGTCCCGGTTGCAAAGCCGGGATTTTTCATTTATACAGTTCCGTCTACTGGGCAGTAGGGTAAATCGAAACTCAATGTATCGGGGTACTTAATTCCTGCGCCGGTGTTCAGTATCACTACCGTTTCATCTGATTTAATCCATTCACCGGCCCGCAGCTTCTTTAAAGCGGCAAAAACGGCGGCGCCCTCGGGGCAGATGAAGCAACCTTCACCCCGGGCTAATTCTAATACCGATTCCAGAATTTCGGCATCTTCCACAGCGATTGCATTGCCTCCTGTTGCATAAAGACTTTCAAGAACCAGAAAATCTCCGAGCGCCTTGGGCACGTTTATCCCAAACGCAATGGTTTTTGAATCGGAGAAAAATTCACTTTCCTTCGCTTTTTTCCCAAAGGCATGAACAATGGGCGCACAACCTGCGGCCTGCACCGCCACCAGACGGGGAAGTTTTTCTCCAATCCAACCCAGTTCCCGCATTTCCTTAAGGGCCTTGTAAATACCGATAAGCCCGACCCCGCCGCCTGCAGGATACGCTATCACATCTGGAACTTTCCATCCCAGTTGTTCTACAATCTCGTAGCCCATGGTCTTTTTGCCTTCGATACGGTAGGGCTCCTTTAGGGTGCTGGCATCATACCAGTTATGGGCGGGAAGGGATCTGGCAAGTATCTTACCGCAATCGCTGATAAGCCCTTTAACCAGATGTACATGAGCCCCGGCAGCTACAATTTCATTCCTTGTTATAAGCGGCGCATCGCAGGGCATAAGTATATGTGCCTGAATACCGGCACGGGCCGCATAAACTGCCCATGCGGCTCCGGCGTTGCCATTGGTTGGCATGGCCACAGCTTCCACATTCAGCTCCCTAGCCTTGGATATTCCGACCGCCGCCCCCCTTGCTTTAAAAGTCCCTGTGGGGATAATCCCCTCATCTTTAAGAAGCAGCCGCCCGAAGCCATACCGCTTTCCCGCGTTATCCAGTTTTTGCAGAGGTGTCCAACCCTCTCCCAAGGACACGATATTCGCCTCGTCCTGAACCGGTAGCAGTTCGGCATAGCGCCACAAGTTAGCCGACCGGTTTTTGATACTTTCAGGATTTATATGTTTCCCCGCGCCATGCAAATCATATTCAACCAAAAGGGGGGAACCGCAGTCGCAGAGATGCTGTATTTGACCATGATCGTAGTGTTTTTTGCATTTGGGGCACACAAGCCCTGTAATAAAGCTTTTCATATACGGATTAGTATTCATAACATATCAGCGGAAAATCGTCAATTCTTAATGAACTACCTCGCCCTGAAGGGCGAGGTATCAGATTTGTTTTTGTTTGTTCTTTTGCTTTGCAAAACTAAAAACAAATCTGTCGATCCAGAGGAAATGGTTGTACGTGTGGGGTTTACTTCCAATTT
>BOBI01000187.1 GCA_026002305.1 Spirochaetia bacterium | reverse complement strand
TAACGCGCCTGACCGCGCATTACCCCGAATTAGGTTTTATTACCAAGTGTCTATTGTGGAGATGTTATACCCGATCCCTTGCCGAACTCGGAAGTCAAGCTCTCTTACGCCGATGATACTGCGCCCCCGAGGCGCGGGAAAGTAGGTAGATGCTTGGTTTTTTTTCGCCCGTGTAAAAGACTGCCCGAAATTGCACTATATTGGGTTGCGGATCATGGCAAGTTGATTATATCTATAATACGAGCTAATTCTTTTTTACATTCCGGTACAACAGGCATATATGGCCATACGTGCAGCATATCTTTTCCTTCGATGAATTCTGTTTTGATACCATAACTTTGCAAGCGTAAAACAAGCCTTTTTACCTGCGGGAAAAAAATGTCGTGGGTACCGGAGAATACATAAGTATCAGGAAAACCTGTAAAGTTTGAGTTAAACGGCGCACAATAATAATTGTTTGGATCAAAATCCATGTTGAATAGTTTAGGCATGGTTTTCAGTAGGTTTATTGAAAGCATTACATCATTTTTTTGTATTTTTTTTATTTCACTTATGATTTGTGGATCCGTCTCACTTGCTTGCCCTGGCGAGACTAATATTAGTCTATGCGGAAGCGGTAATTGTGTTTCTGTTTTTAAATACTGGCATAATGTAATCGATAAATCAGCACCAGCCGAATCGCCTATCATGATAATTTCTGCCGCAGGATAAGTTTGTTTTATTGTGGTATAAGTTTCGTATAACATTAGGGTCATTTCTTTGAGACCGGCATTAGGCAAAAGTGGATAATCAGGCGCCCAAACAGGCAGCGATGTTTTCTTTAGTATGTCTCTTATGGCGAGCCAATGAACTGGATGTATGCCAAAAATAAAACCACCGCCATGAATAAACATGACTACTTTTGTTACGATGTTTTGTACGTTGTGCGGCGTTATCTGGTAGCATGGCCGCAGGTGCATTGTATGTTTTGTAACATTAAAATTGCGGCTTATGGACGATGGCGGTGGAACCGGCAAATCTAAATTATGCTTTTGTGAATACGCTTTTATTTCTTCGCTTTCAAGCGAAAAGATTTTTTTATAGCCTAAAAAAGGGGTAATTGTTTCTAAAATTTTATATAAAAATCCCATGGTTATATAATAATTAACATGGCGGGATCGTTCAATCGGTTTTGAGGTGTCAAAGCGATAACCTTACAGAAAATGCATTTTATATGGTATACTGGTAAGTACAGGACAAAGATGAAAGAAAAAAATGTTTATGACGAATCAAAAATAAAGACATTATCGTCGTTGGAGCATATACGGCTTAGGACGGGGATGTATATCGGGCGTTTGGGCGATGGATCAAATCCGGATGACGGTATTTATGTTTTGGTAAAAGAAGTTATCGATAATGCTGTTGACGAATACATTATGGGGAATGGCAAAAATATAGATATTGAAGTTAAGGACGGAACGGTTAAGATACGAGACAGAGGACGGGGTATACCGCTTGGTAAAATTGTGGAATGTGTTTCCGTAATTAATACGGGCGCAAAATATAACGATGACGTGTTTCAATTTTCTGTAGGGCTTAACGGGGTGGGCACAAAAGCTGTTAACGCTTTGTCAAGTCATTTTCGTGTTGTTTCGTTTAGGGATGGGCAATTTGCCGAAGCGGTATTTTGCCGTGGCGAGCTTTTGAAACAGCGCAAGGGTAAATTAAAAGAAGATCAAAAAGATGGCACTTATGTTGAGTTTATTCCTGATAAAGAAATTTTCGGGGAGCATCAATTCAATTTGGAATTTATTGAGCGGCGTATAAAGAGTTATGCGTGGCTTAATATGGGTTTGACACTTTCGTTTAACGAAAAAAAATATGTTTCACAGCATGGTCTTTTGGATTTGTTAAACGAGGAAACCGGTAGCGATGGCGAATCGTCGGGGTTGTATCCTACCGGTTACTATAAGGGCGAGCATTTGGAGTTTGCCTTTACGCACACCAACAATTACGGCGAGCAGTATTTTTCCTATGTAAACGGACAATTTACATCGGACGGTGGGACGCACCTTTCAGCCTTTAAAGAAGGTTTTTTAAAGGGTATTCAGGCCTATTTTAAAAAAGACTACAAAAGCGAGGATATACGCGAAGGAACTATTGCTGCCATTGCGATAAAATTAAAGAATCCTGTGTTTGAAAGTCAGACAAAAAACAAACTAGGTAATTCCGATATACGCGGGTGGCTTGTTGGGGAATGTAAAGATGCAACCGAAGACTGGCTGCATAGGAATACGGAAGCGGCTAAACAATTAGAACGAAAAATTCTAGCAAACGAAAGTCTGCGCACGGAGTTAAGCGCTGTAAAAAAAGAAGCGCGTGAAGCCGCTAAAAAGATCACGATAAAAATACCTAAACTAAAAGATTGCAAATATCATTTGGAAGACGGTGATAACGGCAAAGGCACAATGATATTTATCACCGAAGGCGATTCCGCCGCCGGTTCTATGGTGTCCAGCCGCGATGTCATGAAACAGGCGATTTTTGCGCTGCGCGGCAAACCGGAAAATATGCACGGAAAAAAACGAACGGCAATTTACAAAAACG
>BOBI01000186.1 GCA_026002305.1 Spirochaetia bacterium | reverse complement strand
TCTCAATGACGTTGTCGTTTTCGCTCGTCATTACCGCCATCTGGGTTGTATTCTTGTGTACATCCAGTCCAATGTAATATAGTTTATCCATAATCTTAGCCTCCTAAAGCTATATGCGTTAATTCTATCACGAGTAGTAAACCCGCGTTTCCTATTCCTTTAGGAGGCTCTTCATATTGTCTCATTTTACATCAATAATAAGAAGACGGGCCACGAAAAAGAATGATAAATTACGGTATTTTCCGTGAATTTCGTGGTTGATCTCTCATTTTACATCAATAATAAGAAGACGGGCCACGAAAAAGAATGATAAATTACGGTATTTTCCGTGAATTTCGTGGTTGATCTCTTTTATTTTGCGCCAAGTTCAGATTAAATTGAGGCAGGATGTGCGCGGCGTAATGTTCATTATATTGCCGGAGGAACTAACATGGTAACAATAAAAGAATGGAAGCGGCCTGCCACAAGCGGCGAGGGACAGATTTTATCAAAGCTTTGGGCGGAGGATACGCCTGTGGCTGTTGTGCAGCTTGTACACGGGATGGCGGAATATGTGGCGCGTTATGATGAGTTTGCCCGCTTCCTTGCCGAAAACGGTTTTGCGGTCTGCGGCAACGACCACGCGGGGCACGGAAGGGGGGCGCTTGTCAAAGGCTATTTTGCGGAAAAAGACGGCTGGCAGCATCTTTTAAACGATATGAAATACCTGAACGACGAGGTGTGCGCCCTCTACCCTGGCCTGCCTGTCTTTCTGTTCGGACACAGCATGGGATCATTTTTGGCGCGCTCATACATTACAAGGTGGCCGGGACTTTCCGGCTGTATTTTATCCGGCACAATGGGAAAAAATCCATTACTGCCGGTAGGACTGTTTTTAAGCTCGGTGCAAAAAAAGATTTTGGGGGCAAAATCACAGGCAAAACTTATCTGTTTTCTTTCGATGTGCCAAAATAACAAGCGGATAAAAAATCCCGTAAACATACACGCATGGGTTTCCACAGTAGACCAAGCCGCCATTGACTACAGGAACGATCCCGATTGCGGATTTTATTTTACCGCAGGCGGGATGTACGATATGTTTTCCGGCATCAAAGAAATAAGCGCGCCGGCTTGGGCAAAAAAAGTTCCCAAGGACCTGCCGGTATACCTGTTTGCCGGCGCCGAGGACCCCGTTGGCAGCTACGGCGCGGGGCCGCGTTTGGTTTACGCAAGACTACAAGCCGCCGGTGTTAAAGATGTACAGCTTAAATTGTATAAAGGCGCCCGCCACGAATGTTTACGGGAATTCAACAAAACCGAAGTGTCCGCCGACACCTTGGGTTGGCTGTTGAAACATATATAATGTTTTTGTGTTATGGTGGTATACTGACTACAAGGGGTGCAAACATGGGAACGGTATATTGGTAGGGGCGCATGGCGACGAAGTGATGTGCATGGTAATGTAGTTATCGAACACGGATTACTCGATCTTATTATAAGCCGGATTCCGGCGCTTACCTCTGCACAGAAAATAAAACTTTGCACCTGTTTTGAGCGTGAAAGCGACATTACCTGCCTTTCATGCACTGATGTTTTGGAGATTTGTGCGCCTTTTGCCGATTTAAGGCAGAAAAAACTCTTTAGCGAGGAGGAATTAGCCCCGTGGAGCATGGACAAGGTGCGTTTGGAAGCCGAAAAAGATGCTATATTCATGGAGCGTTGTGGAATTCGCTGTGTTTCATATAAAGATAGCGCTTACCCGCCCCTTTTAAAAGAAATTTTTGACCCGCCAGCGGCACTTTTTTACAAAGGTACCCTGCCAAGCGCCGAAAAACCGCTTATCAGCATTGTGGGAACGCGAAAACCGTCAGGCGCCGCCCTCGCTAAAACCTACGAGCTTGCCCGGGGTTTAAGCGGCGCCGGTTTTATCGTGGTCAGCGGCCTTGCTACGGGCATTGATGCCATGGCGCACCGCGGGGCGGTGGAAGAAAGCGCGGCGACCGCGGCGGTGTTTGGCTGCTCCGTTGACAATGTTTACCCGATGTCGAACCGGCATTTGGCTCGGCGTATTTTGGAATCAGGCGGTGTTTTTTTAAGCGAATACCCATGCGGCACGCCGCCGCGCAAGTGGACTTTTCCGGCGCGTAATCGCATAATTTCAGGATTATGCAAGTTTTGTTTAGTTGCCGAGGCGGGGGAAAAGTCGGGAGCGCTTATAACCGCCGATTTTGCACTTGAACAAAACAGGGATTTAGGGGTACTTGTCGAAAAGGACGGTACGGCTTTTGGTAAAGGCTGCCGCTCGCTTGCGGCCGCCGGTGCGCAAAAAATTGAATGTACTGCCGATATTGTAAAGGGGTTTGGGCTGCTTATGGCGCCTGTGCCTGTTGAAACAAAAGGCGATTTAGTATCAAAGTTAAAAAATGAACTTGGTTTGTAGATAAAATTGATATATTGATATAAAGAAGGATTTATGGCAACGAAAGCATATTGGACAAAGAGGTTTTTTCCGAGTATCTGAGTTACATAGAAACAATGAATGAAAGAGTTGCTAGAGTAACGGCTAAAATTGTTGAAGTAGCTGAAAGTCCGCAGTACAAAGAGCGAA
>BOBI01000185.1 GCA_026002305.1 Spirochaetia bacterium | reverse complement strand
TATGCGGGAACCCCTCCCGCCGGCAAGCACAAGTGCCGAACCGAAAGGAAGGGTGGGGCTGTCCATCATTCTTTAGTGATGATGACCGCCTTCGCAGCCTTTATACGTTGTGTGTAACAAATGGTGTGATTTTTCCCCGCAGGGTTCTTTCAGGAACTCGCTGTAAATCTTTTTAATGCCTTCGTTAAGATGACTTTTGCGTTTTGGCAGCTCTTTGTCATGAACAAAGGTTGCTTTGCGCCGGTTGCCGTAAGCTTCGGGAATATCTGTGTCGCTTAACAGTTTTGGCTGTCCGCCGCCTGAAACGCAGCCTTCGGGACAGGTCATAACTTCAAGGAAGTGTACGTCCAGGGTACCCGCTTCTACCTGTTCCAAAACCGGCTCTATATTTTTCAGGTTTGTTAAAACACCTACTTTTAGGGTAAGGTCGCCGACCTGAATGGCTGCTTTACGGAATCCTTCCGTACTGCGGACGCTCATTATATCTACGTCCTCAAGTTCTTTGCCGGTTATAAGCGTGTAGCCGGTGCGGATTGCCGCTTCCATAACGCCGCCTGTAACGCCGAAAATTGTGCCCGCGCCGGTATATTCACCAAGCGGAAGGTCGAATTCCTCATCTTTTAGAGCGGCAAAGTCGATACCGAAGTATTTAATAAGGTATGAAAGCTCGCGTGTGGTAAGTACAACATCAACATCCTGGAAACCTGAATCTTTCATTTCCGGTCTGTTGCATTCAAACTTTTTGGCGGTACAGGGCATAACACTAACCGAATAAATGGTTTTAGGGTCAACTTTGCTGATCTTGGCGCTGTAGGTTTTAAACACCGCTCCGGCCATTTGCTGCGGGCTTTTGCAGGTTGAAAGGTGTTTTGTAAGATTCGGATGGGTATCTTCCAGATATTTTACCCATCCCGGACAACATGATGTAAACATAGGCAATACGCCGCCTTTTGTTACACGCTGAACAAGCTCGGTGCCTTCTTCCATAATTGTAAGGTCGGCGCTCCAGTTTGTATCGTATACCCTTTTAAAGCCGATCTCGCGGAAGGCCGCCGCCATTTTCCACGGGGTTAGACTGCCAAGCGGCATACCGAAATCTTCGGCAAGCGCCACACGGACGGCAGGAGCCGCCTGCACGATTGTGTACTTGGACGGGTCCTTCAACGCGGCGATAACTTCCTGAATGTTGGAGATGTTATACGCGGCGAACAAAGGCTCTGTAACCGTTTCCGGCAGTCCCCTTTCGGCGCGTTTTTTCGCGTATACCTCGGCGCCGTGATCGACCAGCGAAATATAAGACTTACATTTTTGCACACACTGACCGCAGTTTGTACAACGTGCCTCGACAACTTCCTGCGGCTTGTGGAGGTCGCCTTCGATGGCGAAAGCCGGACAAACTTTGCTGCATTCTTTACAGCCTGTACAAATATCTTTGTCAATTGTAATAACTGTCATTATTTTCCTCCTTCTTGACGTGCTGCGGGAGCGGTTGGTTTCGGATCGGAAGCACCCATAACGCCCAACGCCGCGATTCGTTTTGAATCGATCTCACTGGCGGCGTCTACAAGACGCAGCGCCTCGTTGGGGCAGGTTGCGACACAGGCGGGTTGTTTTTCGCCCACGCAAAGGTCGCATTTAAACACCAGCTTTGGAACGGAACCCGCAGCGCCCGTTTCCGGTAACTGTGCCGGTGAATAAACCTGCACGGCGCCAAACGGGCATGAAATTGCACAGTTGCGGCAGCCGATACATCGGCGGCTTTCAATCTGAACGATTCCGTCTTTACGAACGATTGCGCCGGTTAAGCATGACTTAATGCATGGGGCATCCTCGCAATGGTGACATTGTACCGGCATAGATCTTTCTTCGGTACGTGCCAGATAGAGGCGCGGGGTAACCGGTGTGGTGATTGTGCCAACCGTCTGCGTCTTCTTGCACTGATGTCCAGCAAAACAGGCAAGTTCGCACGCTCTGCAACCTGTGCATTTTTCCGAATCGGCAAGCACAAATAATGATTGTTCTGCACTCATAAAAAAACTCCTTAAAACTAATATAATAACGAAAGAGCGTAAGCCGCTTTCGAGCGTTTTTCTTCCGCATCGGCAATGGTTAAAATTGCTTTCTCCGTGCCGTGCTTACAATTCTCCACACATTCGGGTATGGCCCCCTTTGTTGCCATACCACATTCACCGCATTTACCCCTTTCGACAAGTACATCGCCATGTACAAAGGCAATAGCCGTTTGCTTGCAGGTAACCCTGCAGGTTTTTTGCTCGCAGTCAATGCAGCGTATAAGAATATAGATGTTATCGGTTTTCATTATCTCCCCTTTAGAATTCCTTTATATAAATTAAACCATAGGTTTTTCAGGTGCGCAAGGTTTTTTTCAATTTTGTGAATTCTACCCGCGCGCAAATGCAAAAAATGCTTGTAGCGGGGACGGTTTTTGATATAAACTTAATTTCTAGGCAGGAGGTTACTATGCCGAATAAAAAAGGGCTTTTCTTGTTGATATTGGGTGGAATTTTGCTGGTGTGCGCCGCTCCTGTATTTTCGCAGTCGGTTGTTAAAGGGCGGCTTGTACGGGCCACGAGATC
>BOBI01000184.1 GCA_026002305.1 Spirochaetia bacterium | reverse complement strand
CCGGCCGCTTTTGTTAAACCGTCTGTTTGGAATGTTATATTTTTATTGTTAGATGCACTCGTATTAACACTTATTGTAGAACCTGAAGCGCCTAAGACAATGGCGGCGGCTTTTATGGAAAGGGCGGGTCCGATTGCGCTATTTGTTACCGTTCCATCCTGCAATGTAAGCGTGCCAAGCGTTGTAGCGCCGCCTACAGTATTTGAAAAAATAATGCTGCCGGTTCCCGCGTTAAGCGTAAGATTTTGCGCCCCGTTTAACGTGCTTTTAAAAGTAATGTCTCCGTTTGCGCTTGCAATAGAAGCGTTAGCCGAAAGTATTACCGCGCCGTCAAATGTAATATTACCATTGTTTGACGAAACAACATTTCCACTAGCATTGTTTAATTTTATCGCGCTTGGGTCTGTTATGTTTATTGCTCCGCCGCTTACTGAATTCGTTACGCGTGTTACAGATACCCCGTCTGCTATGCCGCTTGTATATGCAATATTACCTGATGTACTGTTGGTAAGTGTTATAGAACCTACTTCGTTAGCCGACGTAAGCGCAATGCCTGTCGCTGCGCTTGCCGTTAACGCTGTAGTTGTTATTATTGCACTTTGTGATAACGTCCCCGTTGTTTGTAATTCAACTGCCGTTGTACCTGAACCGCCTAAAGTAGCCGCAACATTAAAATCACCAGTATTATAAATATAGCATGTATAAACACCTGTAAGCCCTGTGCCGCTTACCGCAGCAATTTCTGTTTTTATATGATTGCCGGACGTACCGATATTCGCCGCAGTCGTTATTACAAGATTTACCGTGCTGTTAATTGCGGGGTTTGATGTTGTTTGTGTAATGTTGCCTGTACCAATATCAACAGTTATATTATTTGCGCCCATAAATATGGGACCACTGGCAGTACTGTTAAATATTAAATTGGCGTTGTTACTTTTTAATATAAGCGGGTATGCAAGCGAGGTGGCGAGGCTTCCGATTGCGCCTGAACCTCCCACATTGATCGCTCCCGATCCGGTTGTGCTATTGGAACTTCCTATGGTAAGAGATGTTGCGCTTATCTTTTCCAGTAATGCGCCGTCAACAAGAAAACTGCCTGCTGTATCTTCGATACCGATTGTACGCCCGCTTGTTATTGGTGTGATCGTAACCGCGCCGCCGGTTACAGCCGGTGTTGCGGAACTGGTAAATGTAAGATTATCCATTATAAGAGTTACAGCATTACCGCCTGCGTTAATTTCCGCCCTTGCCTCGTTAAAGACGAGGGTGGCGGTCGTTATGTTTATCGCGCCTGAATTCTGCGCTTTGCCTTGCAATGTAAGCGTGCCAAGCGCCGTTGTACCGCCGACACTGCCTGTTAAATTGATGACACCGCTTCCGCTGGTAAGTGTTAGATTTTCCGTGACGGCTGTAGAACCGTCTATCGTGTTGTTAAAAGTAATGTCTCCGTTTGCGCTTGCAATGGAAGCGTGTGCCGAAAGTGTTACTGCCCCGGCAAATGTTATGTTACCGTTGTTTGATGAAACAACATTTCCACTAGCGTTGTTTAATTTTATCGCGTATATCGTGGTACTGTCGGTGATTGTTATTGTGCCGCCGTTTGCCAAATTGGCTGCTCCTGTTACAGATACCCCGCCCGATACGGCGCTTGTATATGCAATATTACCTGATGTACTGTTGGTAAGTGTTATAGAACCCGCTACGTTATCCAACGTAAGCGCAATGCCTGTCGCTGCGCTTGCCGTAAGTGTCGGACTTGTTATCACGTCGGTTTGAACGATGTCAGCCGCCGAATTTAAAGTTACCGCACCGCTTGTTGTATCAGTTGTAATCTCACCGACTGAAAGTTGTCCGCTTGTTGTTGCAAGAGAAACTGCGGTAGTAGATGCGCTACCTATCGCAGGTGTTGTTAAATCCCCTGTGTTTGAAATATGAAACGTTACAAGTGTAGCCGCAGTTAACGCCGCCCCGCTTAAACCGGCAGCCGGTATCGCCGTTAAAAGCGGTGTGCCGCTTACGCCGACATTTGCAGCGCTTGTAATAACAAGGCCGCCTGTTGGTGCCGATACCGCCGTGTAGGCGCCATTTTGCACAATATTACCTGTACCTGCGGCGAGGGTAAGGCTTTTACCGCCCATATCGGCGGTGTGGTAAAACGTTATATTATTATTATTGTTTGTATATGTTAAATCAAACTTATTGGTAAGCGTTAAATCGCCGGAATAAATATTTGTTGTATTTGTTGCGTCGCCGATATTTACCGTTGCCGCGGTTATAGCTTGTATAAGTGCGGCCCCTATTTGTATGTTGGCAATCATCGTTGTGTATAGTCCGCCCGCATCTATACTCTTGCCGGATACGGAAGGTTTTATTGTTACAGTACTACCGGTTGCGGTTATGGAACCGAAACTGGAGCCTGTTACATCGCCAAACGTGTTAAGTGTAATTGCATTACCGCCTGAATTAACCGCGCCGTTTACCACGATACCGCCTGTTATGTTTGTTATTGTTATTGTGTTTGATGTTGACGCGCCGCCTAATGTAAGGTTAGTTAACATAGATAATGTTACAAAATCTATAGCTCCGTTATTTGTGTCAACTAATGTCC
>BOBI01000183.1 GCA_026002305.1 Spirochaetia bacterium | reverse complement strand
GCCAGGTGTAAAAACGATTTGGCTAGGACTTTCAAAACTTTACACCATGATTGAATATCACGAGTACACCCCTGACAAATTCACCCAAGAAAATTTTACGCCATAGAAAGTTGTGGGTCAAGTTTAGCGCAGACTGTACACTGTACCCGCTACCGTGCCGTCGGGTTCACCAACAGCGTCCGCCTCGCCAACTGCCACACCGTCGGGTTCACCAGCAGCCTCGCCTACAGCGTCCGCCTCACCAACGGCCACACCGTCGGGTTCACCAACAGCCTCGCCTACAGCGTCCGCCTCGCCAACGGCCACACCGTCGGGTTCACCAGCAGCCTCGCCTACAGCGTCCGCCTCACCAACGGCCTCTGCAACTCCGACACTTACACCAAACCCCTCGTCCCCAAGCATTGCCGCCAAATTCGGCATTGACGTAACGGATAACAGCGCGGATAAAGTAACGGAAGTCTTTACCGCGCTGCATGATTATATCCAAGACCACCCTGCTGCCATTGGGGATCTTATCAAACTAGGCGACTACATCGACCTGGCCGGTTTGACGGTTGCGCCGTATTCCACCGGCACCCCAGCGGATGGAGGCGATGCGGCAAACGGCGCAATCAGCCTTCCCTCAAACCCCTCGATTACAGCAAACAACAGCACATTGTTGCGGCTTATCGTGGTTGGCATAAACACGTACAACGGTATAAACGATAACGAAAACGCCCCCCACATTGTGTTCCAGTTCCATAATGTGCCGGGAACCCACCGGATGAACCCCTACGGTACCACCGTTGGCGGCTATGCGGGAAGTGAAATGCGGAAGTATCTTGTTCCGGTTGACGGGGTTGGCGGCAATTACCTTACGGGGCTTATAAACGCGGGCGTGCCGGAGAGCGTCCTCTGGGTGCCGTCCCGCAGGGTGTGGAACGGACCAGGAAGTGCGGTCGCGGGTACGATAGAGGACGCGCTCTTCCTGCCCACGGAACGGGAAATATTCGGCAAAAATGAATGGTCGCACGCGACCGAAACAGTGGGCAATCAAGGGCGTTTCTACTATTACGCAAATAATCCCAGCAGGCTTAAATACAACAGCGCTAATTCCGCAATGTTGTATTGGGATGCATCGCCCTATGGTAGTAACTGTGACTTTTGTATTGTTGACCCCGTCTTTTATCACCACGTTTACAGCCGTACGGGTTCGACTGTTGGCGTTGCCCCCGCTTTCTGTGTTAAATAAAACGGCCTAACAAAACTATCCGCTAATCCACTCCCCGCGCCGCAAACGGCGCGGGGGTTTTTGATCGGTGCCAGGCACTTTTTTTTATGCGCAAAGGACGCGGAGCTTTTGTATGTAAATTTTCCAAATTTCCCTGCGGTCTTGCGTGAAACGCGAAGTGGAAGGAGGCTTCTTTTGTTAATTGTTAATTGTTAATTGTTAATTGTCAATTGTTAATTGTTAATTGTTAATTGATCTTCCCTATGTTAGCGTCAAATGCGTTTTTTCTGCTTTTGTTATATAGGCGGCGTGCGGCTTGTGTGTCAAAGGCATTTTTATTTCTGCTTTTCTCGAAACGGCGGTAAAAGGTTAAAGGTTCCATTGCGGAATGGACAGGGGCTGCCTGTTTCTTCTCTATGTTAGCGTCAAGCGCTTTTGTTTCTGTTTCTGTTATATAGGCGGCGTGCGGCTTGTGTGGCGTGTGCCCTTTGGCTGAATTACCCGACAAAAGCAGAGGTGCATTCAGTTCTGAAATTGGTACTATGATGCAAACGCTCGCAGGTTCCATCGTGAAGCGTATTGCGTTATGCGGACTACAGAGCTACTGGTGATCAGAGAAGAAACAACGTTCCGATAGCACTAACGCGGAACGATGGGTTCTGCGAGCGGCTTGCCTAATTGTACCAATCTTGAAGTTTAAAAAGCACCTCTGCATCTGCCGCAATATGCAGCCAAAGGGTTTTTGTCTTACAAACCGCACGCCGTTTTTGAGTTAAAGGCAGAAACCAAAGTGTTTGGAGCGGCGCGCCTATTTAATAATTTCATTGCATGGTATGATAAACGCCTCAAGGAGTTAATAATGGGTGTTAGGGACGAGGTTTTTTCGACGCGGGTGCAGTTACAAAACAGGACATATTTTTTTAATGTAAAGGAAAACCGCAAAGGCGACCTGTATTTGAATATGGTGGAAAGTAAAAACAGTGATGGCGGCGGTTTCGAGCGGCAGTCCATCGTGATTTTTGCCGACGATTTGCAGGAAGTTTTAAAAGGGTTTGACGAATCCCTGCGCTTTTTGGAAAAATCCGTTCACGAAAAGAAGAAAGCCCGGCCTGCGCGCCCACGAAATAATGACAATGGCGAGCATCGTGCATACCGCCCACGGGATAATGACAATGGCGAGCATCGCACATACCGCCCACGAAATAATGACAATGGCGAGCATCGCACATACCGCCCGCGGGATAATGACAATGGCGAGCATCGCACATACCGCCCGCGAAATAATGATAATGGCGAGCATCGTGCATACCGCTCGCGGGAGGGCGGTGATCGCGGCGACAGACCGGAGCGTCCGTTTAAAAAATTTGAGGATAGGGGGGAGCGTGGCGGGAGGGCCGGTTCAGGCAGGGATCGTCCGAGGGCAAAAAAGGTCGTAGTTAGAAAAAA
>BOBI01000182.1 GCA_026002305.1 Spirochaetia bacterium | reverse complement strand
TAACAGTTTAAAAGAATATTATGCATCAGAAAACTGGAAAGAATACACGGTTAAGATTCATGCGATAAAAGGTATGCTGGCGAATATCGGCGCCGATGCGCTTGCAAAATGGGCATTTACCTTGGAAGAAGCGTCCAGAAACAACAAAATACAACATTTTAGCGTTTCGGATATTGCTATTGCCGAAGCGCTTTTACAATTCAAAAAGAAATTACTCGAGACGTCGCTTATGAATTATAAACAAGATGATAACATTCAAAAACAACCGGTAAAGACGGATGCGTTACGTGAAGAACTTGAAATCCTGGTCAATGCCTGTAAAAAAGGTGACAGCGATACCGCTGAAGCCATTGCGAAAACGCTTGTAAAGGTTGCGTATAACAGCGAAGTAGATGCCGTGTTACAAGAAATAAGCGATGCAACCAATTCTTTTGATTACGATATCGTTATAGAAAAAATTGAAGGGCTAAAACTCTAAACGTATTTCATTAACTATATATACAAGGAGTTTTTATGCGCGGTTCTTTAGCAGCTTCCCGCGTTGTCCGGTTAATTCCAGATAGGCAAGCTCGGCGAATCCGAAACCGGCGTTTTCAGAGAAACTTTTCGCGTATTCATCGTATAACATATCTTCGTACATTTCGCCGGCAAACCCGCTTTTGTTAAAATCGGACTTGTCTACTGTTTTTCGCATTCCGCTAATCATGTTTTTTAACAGAAATGTTTCCAAGGCGCGGCACTGCTCGAAAAGTTTTTCGTCGCGCGGATTCTCGTTTGGTATGGAAAACGGCGTGCGCTCATAGCCGGGCATTGCCGGTTTTTGGGGCGCGGCTTTAGCAATGCCGATTTCTTCCGGCATCTGCAAAGTTTTTGCAAGCACGTCTTTAAACCGCAAGCCTTTCGGCCCGCCGCCGTTTTCAGCGCTTTGCTTCGCAAGCCTCTGCAAATTTTCCACCCCGTAACGCGCCTTATCAACTTGATACGCCCCTAATGTCGATACATCCATACTTCAATTATCGGAATTCATCCGATCCCAAATTACATGAATTTCACCGTTTGTAGAAAAAACGGAAAAGGAGGGCTTGGAGCGGGCGGCTTTCTTGTATAGACTTTTTGTAATGAGTGAAAAAAAATTCACGGTACTTGACCTTATCGACCTTGATCTTAAAGAACACAATTCACTGAATCTGCATTGCATAGGCGGGCGGCGGGGGCTGATACGCGAGATAAGCGTTGCCGAATTAAACAGGCCCGGTCTTGCCTTGTCGGGCTATTTTGATGTTTTTTCCAATAACCGCATACAAGTTTTCGGACGCGGCGAGGCGGCCTACTTACAAAAAATGGCGCAGGAAAGTAACACGGCGTCCATCCGAAAAATGTTCACCTACGAAATACCATGTTGTGTGTTTACCTGCGGTTTGCCGCCGGAAAAATTCTTTGCCGACGAAGCCGAAAAAGCCGGTTGCGCCGTGCTGTTAACAGACCTTGATACAACCGAATTTGTTATTCGCTTACTCCGTATCCTTTCCACGATTTTTTCGCCGCAAAAAAGCATTCACGGGGTTTTGATGGAAGTTTATGGTTTGGGGGTGCTTTTTTTGGGCGAATCGGGTGTGGGCAAAAGCGAGGCGGCGCTGGAGCTTATCAGATCCGGCCACCGGCTGGTTGCCGACGATGTTGTCTGCATTCACTGTATAAACGGAAATATGCTGTTAGGAACCGGCGCAAATAAAATAATCGGTCACCACATGGAGCTGCGCGGTATAGGCGTTATCAATATAACCCACCTTTTTGGCGTCAGCGCCATCCGCGACCGCAAGCAGATTCAACTTGTAATTGAGTTGGAGAATTGGGACCCGAATAAAAATTACGACAGGCTTGGCAACAAGGATCAATATATGGATATTCTTGGCGTTAATATACGAAAACTTACCATACCGGTAAAGCCCGGGCGCAATACCTGCATTGTGGTGGAAACCGCCGTTATGAATGAGCGGTTGCGCAACATGGGCTATAATTCATCAAAAGAATTTGAACGTAATATTTTACGGTGGATTGAGGGTGAAAACGCCTCGTCGGTATTTTTCGGACAAGATGACGTAATTTAAGGGAAAACAGAAAAGGGTATGATTGAAAAAACAGTAAAAGTCATAAACAGGGCAGGAATTCACGCGCGCCCGGCCTCGTTAATAGTGGAAGCAACTATAGGTTTTAAATGCTCTATTCATTTTGAAATGGGCTCAAACAAAATTAACGCAAAATCCATTCTTGGTGTTATCACGCTGGGCGCCCCATACAAAAGTGAGATAAAAATAACCGCGGACGGTGTTGACGAACAAGAAGCCATCGACCGCCTTACCAAAATCTTTGAATCCAAGTTCGAGGAAGAATAGCTGTTATGCCGGCGATCGGACTTGAACCGATACGCTATCGCTAGCAGTAGATTTTGAGTCGCTCTCCGGACAAATCATCTTGTATTATCAAGCATTATTATGGCATACAATTTAAAAAATTTCAAGTAAAAATACTATATTTGTCAACGTTCAATAGAAATGTCCCCTTTTGTCCATACAGACTCAAGCGGCTGTGCCCTCCTTTTTTTTCGATGTTAGCTCCCGGGCAAGAAGCGGTTTGTCTTTCCAAATAATTTCACAACTGTTA
>BOBI01000181.1 GCA_026002305.1 Spirochaetia bacterium | reverse complement strand
CGCTTTTGTGGAAAAAAGTAAAAAACGGTCTTTCCGCCGGACGGGTTCAATCTGTGGCGCTGCGCCTTATCTGCGAGAAGGAGCGCGAACTGGAAGCCTTTACGCCGGAAGAATACTGGACGATCGACGCCGATTTTGGCGTGGGTAAATCAACTTTTCAAGCGGCGCTCGTCCAGTGGAAGGGCGAAAAACCCGCCCTTAAAAAAGAAGCGGAAACTCTGGCCGTAATAAAGGCTGTACAGGATACGGAATTTACAGTCAGCGAAATCCGTGAAACAAGCAAAACCCTAAAGCCGCGCGCCCCGTTCACCACATCGCAGCTTCAACAAACGGCGGCTAACCGGCTTGGCTGGACAAGCAAAAAAACCATGCAGGTTGCTCAGCAACTCTACGAAGGCGTCAATTTAGGCGCTTCGCGGATCGGTTTAATCACCTATATGCGTACCGACTCTGTGCGTATTTCCGATGACGCCATAAACGAGGCGCGTGAATGGCTAGGCAAAAATTACCCCGAGGCGCTGCCGGCGGATCCGCAGCGCTATGCCGTTGGAAAAAGTGCGCAGGATGCCCACGAGGCTATCCGGCCCACATACATCAAATATACGCCCGACACGGTAAAAGACAAGCTCCCGCGCGATTTGCTGCGGCTCTACACGCTTATATGGGAGCGGTTTACAGCATCGCAAATGAGTCCCGCAAAAACCCTTACCCTGTCGGCTGATATAATATCCGGCGACGCCGTTTTTAGGGTGGCAGGCACCAAAGTTGTAGAAAAGGGCTACATGAGCGTGTTAAAGCTCCTTGCGCAAAAAGATGAAACAGGCAAAAACTTCCCCGCAATAAAACAGGGGCTCAAACTAAAGGCGCAAAAGTTCACCCCGCTGCAACACTGGACACAGGGGCCCGCCCGCTTTACCGATGCCACAATCATCAAGATTTTGGAAGAAAAAGGAATCGGCCGCCCATCAACCTTTGCCCCGACAATTTCTGTTTTAATTGAACGCTACTATGTAACCCGCACCAACAAACAGCTTGTTCCCACAGTTCTTGGAAAACTGATAAACGATATGCTTGTTGAAAATTTCGGCGATGTCGTAAACGCCGACTTTACCGCCGGCATGGAAACAGGCTTGGACGAGGTGGAAGCCAACTCCCGTTCGTGGCCGGATCTTATCCGCGATTTTTACGCGCCGTTTAAGTTGAAGGTGGACGAAGTCGGCAAAAATCTTGAATCGGTTAAAGGTAACCTTGTTGAGGAAACCGGCGAAGTGTGCGAAAAATGCGGCAAACCCATGTTAAAAAAACTTGGCCGTTTCGGCTACTTTTTGGCGTGTTCCGGCTTCCCCGAATGCCACAGTACAAAATCCGTCCCGCTTGGCGTATGCCCCAAGTGCGGCGGCGACATCGTAGCCCGCAAAACAAAAGGCCGCGGAAAAGAATTTTACGGCTGTGTCAAATACCCCGAATGTGATTTCTTATCCCACTTTAAACCGCTGGAACAAAACTGCCCAAAATGCGGCTGGTTTCTGGTGGAAAAATACGACAAGCGCAACGGATCGCACAAGGCTTGCATCAATCCCGGTTGCGATTACCTGCATTCGGCCGAAGAAGAATGAGAAAAAAGTGAAGTGTGGAAAGTGGAAAGTGAACTATCGAGAATTTGATGATATTTTACAACTAAAGAAATCTTACACCTTTATCACTGGTGACGCTCTGAAAATATTGAAAACATTTCCAAGCAATACAATTGATTGTGTTATAACATCGCCGCCATACTGGCAGCTACGGGAATACGATAATAACGAAAACCCTATGGAAATAGGTAACGAGGTGGATTTTCGGCAATATATTGATAATCTTACCCTTGTTTTTAATGAAGTAAAACGGATTTTAACAAATCAAGGTTCACTATGGCTTAATCTAGGTGATAAATATCATAATAAGGAGTTAATGGGTATGCCGTGGCGGGTGGCATTAAGCCTTATGGATTCAGGCTGGATTTTGCGTAACGATATTATCTGGGATCAAATGAAAGGAACGCAAAGCTGTAAGGACCGTCTTCGCGATGTATATGAGCATATTTTCCATTTTGTAAAAGAAAAAAAATACTACTATGATGATAATGAAATTCGTATCCGCCCCGTGCGTAAGCCGAAAAAGTATAACGGTGAATTAGTGTCGGCGACGGGTGTAAGCGGAAAGAAATACAGGCAACAAATAGAAAATAGCGATTCACTTTCGGAAGAGGAAAAATGCATCGCAATGAAAGCATTGGAAGATACGCTTACCGATATGGAAAAAGGTACGATTGTTGATTTCAGAATGACCATTCGCGGTCAACAACGGACATATCATAGCGATAATCAAAATGTGAGTGGACGCGCAAAAGAGCTTGCAACAAAGGGTTATTTTATTTTGCGTATGGGCGCAAACGGACATATCCCATCTGATATTTGGCGTATTGCGCCGGAAGATACATGGCGCACCGATGCCCATTATGCGGTATTTCCTGAAGAATTATTGCTAAACCCCATTAAAGCTACCTGCCCAGTGGACGGCATTGTTCTTGACCCATTTTCTGGAACAGGGAGTACCGTTTGTACGGCGGTAAAATTAAACCGGCGTGGTATAGGTATTGATTTGAGCAAACAATACAATGAAACT
>BOBI01000180.1 GCA_026002305.1 Spirochaetia bacterium | reverse complement strand
GCTATCGCGGAAACACCCTTCCCGAACATTATTTCAAGTTCAACCTTCCTGAAAGGCGGGGCGACCTTATTTTTAACCACCTTAACCTTAACCCTATTGCCAATTGCGTCGGCATCACCTTTTTCAATCGTTTCGGATTTACGCACATCAAGACGCACAGACGCATAAAATTTCAGCGCGTTGCCGCCGGTTGTCGTTTCAGGATTCCCGAACATTATGCCAATCTTCATACGAATCTGGTTGATAAACACCAAAACACAATGAGACTTGCCGATGATTGCCGTAAGTTTACGCAATGCCTGACTCATAAGCCGCGCCTGCAGACCCATGTGGGAATCGCCCATATCCCCTTCAATTTCCGCCTGCGGGGTAAGAGCCGCCACGGAGTCGACCACTATAATGTCAACAACACCGGAACGGACAAGGCTTTCGGCAATTTCAAGCGCCTGCTCGCCCGTATCAGGCTGCGAAACCTCAAGATTATCAATATCAACACCCAAATTCTTCGCGTAAACAGGGTCTAGCGCGTGTTCCGCGTCGATAAAAGCCGCAATACCGCCCAATTTTTGCGCTTCGGCAATAGCGTGCAATGCCAAAGTAGTCTTTCCCGACGATTCCGGCCCGTAAATCTCTATAATACGCCCGCGTGGGTAGCCACCTATACCCAATGCTTCGTCAAGCAAAATCGATCCTGTAGGAATTGTGTCAATTCCAAGAGCCGGTGCATTTGTTCCCAATTTTATCAGTGAACCCGCACCAAATTGCTTTTCAATTTGATGCCTAACCAATTCCAGCGCCTTCTGCTTATCTTCTGCGGAAGCCCCGCTTTTGTTCTGTTCCATAATTACCTCTTTAGTTTTTTGTTTGGTTTTTAATAGCCATTATCCCTTATATATGGCGTTGTTATTCGCAGTACTTTTATAAATATTATTAAATCACAAAAAGACAATAAAATACAGGCGTTTATCACAAGCGGAAGGTATTTAAGGTAAGGATAGCTGCTGCCAAAAACAGAAATTGTCCGAATTGCACATTAATTTTCTTTTTCGGTTTTTTTCGTATTTTTCGTGGTTGATCTTCCAACATTAATATTTCCCCTTCAAAAAACTTGAAATTTTTGCCCGTCCGTGCCTATACTATCCTTATGCAGACTAGCAGGTTATCCAAACCGCCAAAAATCCTCATGAGCCTTGAAGCGTACGTGACGTACAATATGAGAGAGAGAGAGAGAGAGAGAGAGAGAGAGAGAGAGAGAGAGAGAGAGTCGGCACAAGTCCCGTGAAACTTTAGAGAATAAATCAGCTAAACACACATTTTTTGCCGAAATAGGGGCCTATTTCCCAGTCAAAGCTCAGGAATTAAGCTGTCTACAGTCATTTTCGGTAACAAACCTACAAGAATTTAACCACAAAGCGCACAAACCACTAGAGCGCCAAGAATTTAACCACGAAAAATACGAAAACACATTTTCACTTTTTCCGCCCCTCCATTCCAAAATGCCGGACACCGGTTCCCGCGCCGGTGCGGACAAAGGCAAAAAGTGTGGATGTCTGCATAAAAACAGGGGGGCGCCCCTTGGGCTCCTGTTTTTGGTGCGGACAAGCGCCGCCCTTTTTTCTTCCCGTGCCCAATTCACAGACGGCAGTCCTTATCGGGGGTGCAAAGGCAAAAGCGGGGATGTCCGCGATAAAACAGGGGGCGCCCCTTGGGCTCCTGTTTTGATCACGGACAAGCGCCGCGCTTTTGTTTTCGGGAGCAACCGCCGTAAGGACGGCTGCCTGTGAAAGCCTACTTCCTCGCGGAAAGCGACCAAATTAACGCGCTGGCCACGGAAGTCTGGAACAATCTGGGTTCAGGCTTTACCCATGATGTTTACGCGGATGCTCTGGAAATGGAGTTTGCAGAAAACGGCGTCCCTTTTGTGCGCAATGTTTCCGTTCCCATTTATTACAAGGACAAATTACTCCCGCATTCCTACACCGCCGACTTTATAGTGCACGGGAAAATTATCCTATGCATAAACGCTAAAACAAAAATCATAGAAAGAACCGAACGCGAAATAATTACCATGCTGCAGGCGAGTAAGCTGCACCTTGGTATCTACCTTAACTACACCCACAAGGGCGTAGTGGCTAACCGCGTAGTTGTAGGCTCTAAATTTATCACCTGCGAATCCATAAAGGAGTCGGCATGAGCGCGACAAAAACCGGACGCCTTACACACGATGTTTTTGCCTGCGCGCAAAAGGTGTTTGCCGAATTAGGGTCGGGCGGCGACCTGCAAGCCTACAAAGAATCTCTATATGCGGAGCTTTCAACCTGCCCGTACATATCGGGGCTGGAGCGTAATCCGCGGCTTGCCGTGTTTTACAAGGGTAAACAGCTTGCACATACAGTTAGCGCGGATTTCAAAATCGTCAACAGGAACGATATAGGCCTTGTCTATGTTGTGTTATTAAAACAGGTCAGCCCTTCCATGCAATTGGAGTTTATCAAACTGTTATACGCCACCGGCTGCAAGGCGGCGGTAATTTTAAATTTCGGAAAAGCCGCCCCCGATTTTTCAAGGGTGTATGTTCCGGAGGAGGTAGCAATTATCAATTAATAATTTTAAGAAAGTGTGAAGTGTGAACCAATTAACAATTGATAATTGATAATTAAAAATTTTATGAAAGTGTGAAGTATG
>BOBI01000179.1 GCA_026002305.1 Spirochaetia bacterium | reverse complement strand
GTATAGCGGTAATCCTTGTTTATACGATTACCGGAGGTTACCTTGCCGTCTGCTCCACGGATTTTATTCAAGGCAGCCTAATGTTTGTCGCGCTTGTTGTAACGACAATCGTCGGTATGATAACGCTTGGCGGGCCGTCGGAGGCCGTGGCAAAAGTGGGCATAGACTTTTTGAATCCGTTTTCATCAACCCAAACATTTGGTGCAATGGAGATTGTTTCGGCCCTTGTCTGGGGGCTTGGCTACTTTGGAATGCCGCATATTCTGGTGCGGTTTATGGGACTGCGCTCCAACAGAGAAGTCAGCGTTTCGCGCAAAATAGCCATGGTGTGGGTTGTGCTGGCCTTTATCGCCGCCCTCTTAGTAGGCGCATTCGGCAGAGCGTATCTAACAACGCCGCTTGCCACGGGCGCACACGAGACCGTATTTATCACAACGATCATGCAAATGTTCCCCTCGTTTATCGCCGGTCTTTTCCTCTGCGGAATCCTCGCCGCGGCAATGAGCACCGCCGATAGCCAGCTTTTAGTCGCAGCCTCGGCCTTCTCCCGCGACATCTACCAGGCATTTATCAACAGAGACGCCACCGACAAACAAAACCTCTTGATGAGCCGCGTTACAGTTTTCGCAGTTGCCATCGTGGCATTCTTTCTATCGCTAGACCCAGGCAGCTCGGTTTTCAGCCTTGTAAGCTACGCATGGGCAGGGTTCGGCGCCACATTCGGGCCGGTTGTCCTATTATCGCTGTTTTGGAAAGCCACCACCCGCAACGGCGCCATCGCCGGCATCGTTACAGGCGGCATAACCGTCATCGTGTGGAAAAATTTACTCCACGGCGGCATCTTCGAGCTCTACGAAATCCTTCCGGGCTTTATCGTCTGTCTTGTCATAACCGTTATCGTAAGCCTTCTTGACCACCCGATAAACAGAGAAGTCTACGCCGAGTACGAAGCCTACGAAAAATTAGGAGATTAAAATGCAGGAAACAAAAATATGGGGCCCAAGCGACAAACCGCCGCTAAAGTTTTGGCTGCCTTTAAGTATTCAGCATGTATTTGCGATGTTCGGCGCTACGATTTTAGTGCCGCTTTTAACAGGATTAAGCCCCGCCACCGCGCTTTTCAGCGCCGGCACAGGCACCTTAATTTACATCGCCGTTACAGGCGCGCAGGTGCCGGCCTTTTTAGGCTCGTCGTTTGCGTTTATCCCGCCGCTGTTAAGCATAACCGCCGCTTACGGCCTGCCCTACGCCTTAGGCGGCGCCTTTGCCGCCGGTCTTTTTTACTGCCTTGTAGGCTTTATCATCAAAATCGCCGGCGCCAAATGGCTGGATCGTGCGCTGCCGCCCGTAGTTATCGGCTCCGTAATCGTGGTTATAGGCCTGAACCTTGCCCCAACGGCAATGAACATGGCGATGAATGACGCCAACGGCGATTACAGTTTGGTAATGCTTTCCATCGCGGCGGTAACGTTAGGGGTAACTGTGGTAGCAAATATCTTTTTAAAAGGCTTTTTTAGCACAATACCGATCCTTTTCGGCCTTATCGCGGGGTATATTTTCACACTCATCATGGGAAATTTCTTTCCGGCCTACCATATAATCAATTTTCAGGGCGTACACGATGCGGCTTGGATCGGTTTCCCTAAATTCGCGCTCCCTAAATTCAACTTTTTTGCGGTATTAACCTTTATAATCGTCTCCTTAGCCACAATTTGCGAGCATTTAGGCGATACGTTGGTAACAAGCAAGATTGTAGGCCGGGATTTCTTCAAAAAACCCGGACTTCACCGTACATTAACCGGCGACGGCCTCGCCACAACATGGGCAAGCCTCTGGGGCGGCCCGCCAAACACAACCTACGGCGAAAACATCGGCGTCATGGCAATCACCCGCGTCTACTCGGTCTGGGTCATAGGCGGGGCGGCAGTCATCGCCGTTTTACTATCGCTGCTGCAAAAATTCAGCGCCCTAATCCAAACAATCCCCACCCCCGTAATGGGCGGCATTTCGATGCTCCTCTTCGGAATCATCGCCTCCAGCGGCCTGCGCACCATCGTAGAAAGCGGCGTCGACTACAAGGACAAACGCAACCTCACAATCTCATCAGTAATCTTCGTCGTAGGAATCGGCGGCGGCCGCCTCGCGTTTTCAATCACCGGCGACATAATGTTCCAACTCTCCGGCGTAGCGCTGGCAACCGTAACCGGCATTTTACTGAATCTGGTTATTCCCAAAAGAAGCTAAAATATATGGGTTAATCCCCGTGGGGTTTAATTCCTCGCCCTTTAGGGCGAGGTAGTTCATTCCCCGTTCATCATTTTTTTCGTGGTTAAATTTTTTCAAATTCAGAATTGTTTGTTTTTTAGCAGGTTTATGGCTATATTATACCTTGTGTCGGATACTTGATATTTGTTTTTGCTGGAGGTTTTATGAAAAATTTTTTGTTCGTATGCAGCGTTATTTTGATTAGCTTTTTACCGGTTACAGGTTGTGAGCAGGCGGGAGGCGGCGGCGGCGGCGGTGGCGCCGGTATTGATGTTACCGCTGAAGGAAACATCTTAAACGGAACAGTTACCATTGCAGGCACGCGGGCCGTTGGCGGTAGATTAACCGCAAACATATCCGATCTTAAAGGCGATGGTCCTGTCACATACAAGTGGACAAAAAGCGGTTCTTCCACATCCATTAGTAAAACCGCGACTT
>BOBI01000178.1 GCA_026002305.1 Spirochaetia bacterium | reverse complement strand
GGGCGGGAGCGGCGGCTATAACGGGCATAGCCAGAGGGAAGGATTTTTACAGCCAAACAGGGACGACGGGTTGCAAAAATCGTTTATCGAACATTACCAGCAGAGAGCCGCGGCCGGACGTGAAATAGGGAGAAACTACATGGCAAGCCCCGGATACACGCGGAGCCTAGCGAATAAAGAACAAAAGGCATATAACAAAACATGGAATAATCCCAAAGCGGTATCACAACGAAGTACATCGGATCAAAACAAGCCCTACAATTTCTAATTTTTTATACAGTTTTTATAAAATGTAAAACAATTAACAATTAACAATTAATAATTAACAATTAATAATTAAAAAACACAATATACAAAACATAACAAAGAAATACTTCACATAACGCAATCCGAAAAAACAAGGACAGAAAAATGGCAGCACAACACAAGAGCGGCGTATACAAACCGATGGAATTAAAAAATCCGTTTGAGAGGGGGGACGCGACATATCACGATCTGTTACGGGACGCGGTAAAAGAAAAAGGCAGATGGAGAAATGTCGCGTTATTCTCGTTAATTCTTTTCGTCGTAAATATCTTTATCTATTACCACGCGGTATCACTCCAGCGGACGATACCGGTACTGGTGAACGTAATGGAGTGGGGAGAGGCGCAGTATATAGGGGAGGTGCGGGAAGGGAATGCCGCAAGCAAAGTACCGGAAGCCGCGATACAGTACCAGGTTAGGGATTTCATAACAAAACTGCGCGGAATATCAAGTGACGGCGAGGTTATGTACAGGGACATTACGCAATGTTATGAAATGGTAACAAGGAAAGGGGAGACAAAAATGACAGCGGAGCTGCGCAGGGACGATCCGTTTTCGCTTGTCGGGGATTTAAAGCGCGTAGCGGCAATCGAGACAATGTTAAAACTTTCGACGGAAACATACCAGGTTGACTGGATAGAGACAACAAGCGGGAAAGAGAATAAAAGGTTTAGGATGAGGGGGCTTGTAACTGTAAAGTTACTTGAACCGAGCGAAAAGAAGAGGGTAAAGAATCCGCTCGGGATTTACATAGACGATTATGATTTCACAACAATAGAAGGGGGCGTAAAATAATGTGGAAAGAAGGTTTTATACTGTTATGCGCAACAATACTTTTAGCCGGATGTACAACAATAGATTTGGAGAAGCAGACGGTATCCGGCAGGGGGATAAGTAAAAAAGAGCCAAAAGAAAAAGTTGTATTAAAAAGTCCCGAGGAACTGGCGGTAGAGGAAACAAGAGCGGATATAGCGCCCCAAATAGTATTTATAGAAAAACCCGTATTTATCCCGGAGAGAACCGCGGGAAACAGTACCGCGCAATTATTAGGGTATGATTCGGTTGTAAAGAGCAACAAAAGCGGAACGCTGCAGCCGAAAGATTATTCCCACGCGGCGCGTATCTATGATTACAATCCGGATCAGGTTTATGAAGTATACTGCCAGCCGCTTAGGACAACGGATTTCTATCTGGAAGCGGAAGAGAAAATAATTGACATACCGTTTATATCCGATTCGGAGAGGTGGATATTAGGCGGCGGAACAAACCAGGCGGGTGATAAAGTAGTTTCACACATCTATATAAAACCGAAAGAAGCCGCGTTAAGCGCGTCATTAATAATCAACACAACAAAGAGGGTATACCATATACTGCTGCGAAGTTATGAAAACGTATATATGCCGATGGTGCGCTTCAACTACAAACTGGAGGAAGCGGAAAAAACAGGCGTGAACGCGTTTAACAATATACAGGCGATAAGGCCCGTTGAGATAAGCACATCCGCGGAGATAGTTCCGGTTGACCCGCGCTATCTGTCATTTGATTACATCGTGCGGTTTCCCCTGTTTAAAAAACCGTCGTGGCTGCCGCGGCTTGTATATGACGACGGCAGGAAGACATACATAGTATTTAACAAAGACGTACTGCAAAAAGAGATACCGGGGGTATTTGAGAACAGCAAGGATATAATCAACTACCGTGTAAACAATGACGTAATAATAATTGACAAGCTGACAAAAAAGACGACGGTGAGATTTAAAGACGAAAGCATAACGGTAGAAAAGAAGGTCAGGTAGGAATGTCGGGGGATATAAGAAAACACTACGGACACAAATACACCATGAAAATAACGGCGGTGGTATTTTTAATAATGCTGTTAACAGGAATGACAATCGAAATAATAAGCGGTGTTATACGGAGAGATACATACCGGTATGAAAAACAAATATACGAAGCGGACA
Organism: Spirochaetia bacterium; assembly: GCA_026002305.1. Taxonomy (GTDB): domain Bacteria; phylum Spirochaetota; class Spirochaetia; order Treponematales; family Breznakiellaceae; genus BNVA01. Next base: position 450 of record BOBI01000178.1, on the reverse strand, counting down.
AAAAAGACGGATACGTGAAAACAAAAAGCGGTATTCAGGTAGAAGTTGAAATTAGCGAAGACTAAAAAACGAAGGGGGCAGAGGAATGGAAGAAAAGAAAAAACCGGAAGCGGAAAAAAAGCCCGCGACACCGGTGTCCGCGGCGGAAGCGACAAGTCTGGCGCCGCCTAAATTCAACCGCGACAGGACATTAAAAACAATCGCGATATCAATAGCGGTAATAGCGTTAGCCGGCATAATGCTCAACACAATAGGGGGCAAAAAGAAAAAGGGACCGGACGACGAAGCGTTAAGCGCAAGCGAGATACACGCGCCTGATGATTTACAGAGACGCGCGCTGCTTGCGGGAAAGAGAAACGGGGAACAGGCAGGGGAAATAGAGACGGGGGCAAGCCCAAGCCCTACACCCGAAACCGCGGAAGCGCGGGGGCGGGACAACTATTTATACCG
>BOBI01000177.1 GCA_026002305.1 Spirochaetia bacterium | reverse complement strand
CTTAACCTTGGTATTTACATCAACTACGCGGACAAAAAACCGGAATTCAAACGGATTGTCTACGAAACAAAATTCCTTAACAGCAAAAACTCGGGCCGGGAAGACCAGACGGACAGGCCGCAGGATGAAAAATCAATCGACAGTTTTATAAGCGAGGTGGCGGTATGAGTAGCAACAAAAACTACCGCGTAAAAAGCGACATCTTCAAGATTGCCAACAGGGTCTATAACGGACTTTCCCCCGCCTGCGGCAAACAGGTTTACATGGACGCTCTGGAAGCCGAATTCTCGGCGGCCGGCTATTTCCATGCCGAGCGTAACCCGTCGCTGCCGGTTTTCTACAGGGGTAAAACTCTGGGGCACACCACCTGCGCCGATTTCCGCGTTTTCGACAGGGCGCTAATTTTCGTTTTTGTAACGGGGAAGATACGCGCCCCGGAGAGGAGCGCGGTTTACAAACGCGCCGTAGCCACCGGATACGACATGGTTTTTATTCTGAATTTCGGGAAAAACGACCCTGAGTTTTTCAGGGTGTATATAAATGAAAAGGGTTTCAACAACGGCACGGCCGTTTGAAACAGCGCCTTTAAGGGCGCTGAATATATCTAATTTCCCTAAGGAGGAAAATTATGAAAAGAGAACAAAAAGTTCTGGTTGGTTTGCTTGCCGCGATTCTCGCGGGGGCATTGGTTTTAGCGGGGTGCGAAAACCCCGCGGGCCCGAAAGGCGACAAAGGCGATCCCGGGGACGCCGCCTCAAACGCACAGAAAGAGCAGTTGGCAACTTACGGTTTTACATTCGGAAATCCGGTGCACAACGCGATTGGCCGCGCTCCGACATATTCCCCGGCCATTTATGCTAACGCGAAGCATTTTAGCGCCCTTGGTCCAACTGACGCGGATACTTTAACTGCCGCTGGACTAATACAAATAGGCGGCGGAGTAGCTCAAGGTGATACGCTTACTGTGGTGTCCTTGTCCGGCAAAAAGTCTGTCCGGTTTTCATTAACTGAAGCCACCCCCACATGGGGCGGTTTTGTGACTGAATTTAACAGGGCCATTACGAAGGGCGGGCTTGACGCCGGCATTGTTGCTTCGCTTGTTCCGTATACCGACACCAGCTTAAATGTCGCCGGTATTAACAAACACTATGTCCTAAAGATTGCTGTTCCCGCGGCTGTCGCTGTCGCTGACGATTTTACAATTGTAGTTGAAACAGGTGGCTCTATTTTATCAAGTATCTTCGGCGCGGATCCCACTTTTGAAATTGATATTGGTGTTGGGGCGGGGTATTATGACATATTAACACCCGGTGTGCTTATTGCCGGTATCAAAGACAAATGGACTGTACCGATACTAACCAGCAAAGATAGTGATAGAACATCCGCATCGTCAACTATTAGTCTAGGAACCAGGAGTTTTGACGTGCCTCAACAAACAACTTTTGGCACTACTTTTGCGGCCCCGATTGCCGCACTATTTGATGAAGATCTTCCGCCACTCCCGGCAACACAAAAACCCGGCGCGGTAGCCGGTTATGATGTTGAAGCTCTTGGAGTTACCGCAACCTTTGCCGACAACATCTATAGCTCCGGCGGGCTTGTCTTTGAGGCTGCAAAAGCGGGCGTATCGGCGCATACCGGCAACGATTTTGTCCCCGCAATTGGCAACTATAGCAAGGTAGATATTGACCCGTCTATCGGCTGGGGAATATCGGCGGTGCACACAACAACCGGTGCGGCTCCAGTTGGTACGGCAGAAGTTACCACACAGGCGGTATTTGCCCAAACATTGGCACAAAGTGGCGCCACGGGCGTAGCAGCCGACGGGGAGCGTATCATTATCAGCTATAACGGCTATACCGATACCACAGTCTTATCAGCACGCACGGCTTCGGCATTACCAGATGGTGATTTGATTAACACCCTCCTTACTAACGTAGTACTTTCAGTTCCCGGTAGCGGCGTACTTACTGCTACGGTAACTCCTGGTGGTGATGGATATAAGGCAGGTGAAACAATCTCTGTTACAGACGAAACATCCGCAACACTTGGGTTCTTCGGAACACCGGGCACAGCGGCTGTTACCGGCACCGGCGGCGGCACGGCTGCTTCTGCCGACTACAAGGCCGCAGCCCCCGACACATGGACTGTTACCGTAATTGGCGGCGGCGGTGCAGGTGATCTTATCCCCACCTTGCCCTCTAAAGTAACCATTACCCCGACAGTTGGCGGCGCCGCTCGTACTCCCGTTATCGTGCTTGTTGATTCGGGCACACCCCCGATCACTAAGATTCATGCTGGTGCTACAACTTCGGCATTAGTAATCAACGCCGCATATACACAAAATGCTGTAGATGGCAAAACATTCACGTATACTGCTGCTCCAGGTGTAGTTACACCTGCTAATGCCCTCACAGCTCTTTCTGTGGTTCCGGCAACGCAGTACTAAAACTTTTAGGCAGCAGATGCCTCTCCCGCGCGCCACAGAACAGTCCGGCGGACTGTTCTGCCTGACGCTTTGCCGCCTGCCTTTTCTATAAAGGAAGGCGGCATATTTCACTAATTGGTGTACATGAGCGCATCAGTGATTGTGATAGCGTTCAGCATTGCACGTAACACAGGCGCTCGCCTGAAAGACGGCGCCTAACACAAGCCCCCGCTCATTTGCGTTACACGCAATGAGCGGGGGCTTGTTAATTATTAATTGATCTTCCTTATG
>BOBI01000176.1 GCA_026002305.1 Spirochaetia bacterium | reverse complement strand
ATCCAGTCCAATGTAATATAGTTTATCCATAATCTTAGCCTCCTAAAGCTATATGCGTTAATTCTACCACGAGTAGTAAACCCGCGTTTCCTATTCCTTTAGGAGGCTCTTCATATTGTCTCATTTTGAAGAAAACCTGCGAAAAATACGAAACACACGAAAAAGAATGATGAAAAATTATAGTATTAGGGACTTAACTGCGAAGGAACTGGATACTCCAGAAAGAGCCAATTTGACAACGCCCGTACATTTTTAAAAGTACGGACGCTGCCATTTCTTAGCTCTTAACTTTCCCCGCGTTACCGCACACAGAAAGCGGGAGCGATGCCGAGTTGTGGATAGCTAGTTTCAACGTTTTCGAAGGAGGGGGTACCAGTATCAGAGACGGCAGTGAAGGCATAATTACCCTGCGGTATAAGGGTAGAAGCCGTCCAATACTTAATATGACTACCGCTATCTGCCTTTAGCCGTGTATTGTAATCACGGTAATATGCAAGCCGTGCCTGATTCGCCGACGTTTCTGAGTTTGGTGAATAAGTTTTATTGCCAAACATTTCCCTTTCGGTGGGCAGCCAGACTAAATCTACCAATTCGTTAGTGCCGCCATTGTGGTTTCCAACAATACGTCTGGGAGCCCACATGAGCCCATAAGGCACACCTGCGTTTATAAGAGCAACAAGGAATTTATTGCTATCCCCGGTAAGATACTCCCGCATCGAGCTTTCCTTATAGTCTGGTTGGCTAGCAACACTCACAGTCATACTGCCTTTTGCAGTAGTATTCTGGAACTGGAATACCAGGTGTGCGGTATTTCCGTTGCCGCCACCGTTATAACCGGTACCTGGATTTTGATTAAACGAATTGATACCCACCACGATAAGGCGAAGTATTTTACCATTGCCCGACACTGAATAATTTACTGGCGCACTAAACGCATCTATTGTTCCTTGATATGAATCAATTTGAAGGCTAACCAGGTCGATGTAGTCGCCTAGCTCGATACCTCCGATTTTCGTGGGTAAACCTTGAGACATTTCTGAGCTACCGCTCGTACGTTCTTTTACTTCCGGGCCCAGGGCAAGGTAGTTGTGAATAGCCTCAAATGTGTCGTTAACATTCTGGGGTGTTCTTGTTCCACCGGTTGTTACGCCTAATTTTATCGAAAGGTCAGGACTGTTGGATTTTATAGCCGCAATAAGAGGATCATGCAGGGTTATAGACTTGGTCCCGCTGATGATTCCGCTCTTGTCAATGGATACCGTTGCCTCCCCTACAGCAGTCGGGGTAATGGCAAGGCTGTAGCTTGTTCCGCTTCCGGTTAGGGCGCCCCTGGTTGCCGCGCCCGTACCGCCAATTGTTATGTGCTCAGCCTGAAGTCCGCTAACAGATTCATTAAAGGTAAAGTCAATCTTTGTCGTCATGGTAGTCGGGCTGCCGTTTGCTGTGGCGGTGTAGTTGATGAGCGCCGGAGTGGGCGCGGGTGTTGACGTAGATGTCGGCGAAGGCGTTGGCGCGGGTGTCGACGTAGATGTCGGTGAAGGCGCTGGCGCCGGTGTAGGCGAAAACGTTGTTGTCGGCGAAGGCGAAGGCTCCGGTGAATCCGTTGGCCCCGGTGTAGGCGAAGACGTTGTTGTCGGCGAAGGCGTTGGCGTCGGTGTAGGCGTATATGCAAATACGCGCACAGGCCGGACATGGTATGCATCGTCCTTGCTGCCTTCATCATGCTTTGTGCCATCGGTAAAGTCCCGATACCGTGCGTATTCGCCATTCTGAGAAGAGGACCAGTAGAAGTTGCCGTCAAAATCGCCGCCTATACCATCTTTATTATCATAAATCAATTCAAGCTCTTCGATACTCGGCAGGAACCAGTCATTGAAACCGCCAAGCAAACAATCATGCGCGGCCAGTGCGGCCGGCGCGCTTGGGTCCGCGTCCAGTATTCGCTCTGTGTTTTCTTTGCCGCCGCCAATATCCTCTGAAAAGGTTACATCCAATTCGTTAGTTGTTTCGTCTTCCGATGCCCATTCAAAGGCGCCTAAATCTTCAGGCGCTGCTTCCATGTAGTCCCAATCAATCCCTTTGGAATGATTGGTGTTATTATAAATTATTGTTCCACCGGCGGGGCCTTCGTCGCCTACCTCGAAAGACGGATTTCCGATAGTAGCCGCCGCACTTTTTGTGCCCGTATAGCCTTCGCGGCTTACCGTTATTCTTATTGTTGAATTATCGTCAGCCGGTTTAACGGTATAAGTCGCGGTTTTACTAATGGATGTGGAGGAACCGCTTTTTGTCCACCTATATGTGACAGGACCATCGCCTTTAAGACCGGATATGTTTGCGGTTAATCTACTGCCAACGGCCCACGTGCCCACAATGGTAACCGTTCCGTTTAAGATGTTTCCTTCAGCGGTAACATCAATACCGGCGCCACCGCCGCCACCTCCGGCAGACTGTTCGCAGCCTGTCCATAGCAAAAAGGAAATGAAAACAACGCTGCATACGAACAAAAAATTTTTCATAAAACCTCCAGCAAAAACAAATACCAAGCGTACCATAACAGTATAGTCATAAACCTGTTAAAAAACAAGCAAAATCTGAATTTGTGTGAATCACAAGTGATAATGTCACCCCTAAGAACCACGAGGGAAAATGTCACCCCCCGTGGTAGCTTAGGAGGGTGAAATACACTATGAGCAAAGAAGAACTGGGGCGGCTAACCCTGATCACCG
>BOBI01000175.1 GCA_026002305.1 Spirochaetia bacterium | reverse complement strand
CCGATAAATATAGCGCGCAGCCGTTTTATCCTTATCCGTTGGATATACCGCAGTGGGAACGCCCCAGCCCCGAGGAAGCGGCGCGGCTAATTTTGGCCACCAAACAACGCGGCGAAAAAAACAGGCCCAAACGCTCGCAGTTTTTTTTCGACGATCTCTGGAATGTACACGACAGGGCGGAAGCGTGGAAGCAGGTTAAAACAACCCGTTTTTTGGGACGGGAACTTTTAATACATCACGCGATCTTGGAAGAACTGGCGTTGGTGGAACAGCGGATAAATGAGCTTGCCGAAACCAGCGCGGAAGTGCGCGAATGGATAAAAAACAGGTTGATGATTCTTTTCATGTTCAAGGAATAAGTATACCAACTTTAAAAAATTTTATAAGCGGCTTTACTTTAAAGCCGCAGCTATCCAGATTACAAAATTATACGCGGCATGCCCAAGTGATATGGTAGTCAGTGATTTTTGCTTGTAAAAAACAAAACTTAAAAAAATGCCGCTTAAAAATGCCGAGAGGACGCCGTAATAACCTTCCCAAATATGGCATAATCCAAAAAGTGCGCCGCTTAAAAAAAATTGCAAAACGAGCGGGGCGCCGACACGTTTTAAACTAAACGGCAAAAACCCGCGAAAAAATATTTCTTCCAAAAAACCGGTTCCAAGGCATGAAAGGGAGAGCATAAAAATGGACAGCGGACGTGCTCCAAAATAGCCGATTTGCACCGGCGCAGCGCCTGAAAAGAATTCTTGAGCCATGTTAACCGAAAAGCAAACAACAAAAAGGCCGGAAAAGACGGCTGCCGCAAAGCCGCAGTCTTTTAAAAAAGCGGATAAAAGGATTTTACCGTTTTTACCTCGTTTTAAAAAAAGGGAGCCGAAATCAGTATTGTTAAATATGCAAAGCCTGTAATAAAAAAAGACTATTATCAAAAAAGAGGGAATGGTGTAAATACTCAAACGGAACAGCTCATTTTTTATTGAAAATTCTAAAATACTTGTTTTATAGTGAATGTTTTTTATAACCGCGCCTATGACGGTACTTGTGGGAAAAAAAAGGAGAATATAAATTGCAAATGGTACTATCAAAATTTTCAATATTTCCGTTTTTTTCATGCTGTAACTATAGCATAATTAGGATAAACAACACAAATCTTGAAGCGCCGCGCACGGCAGACCCGTACTTAATGTATGAAAATTCAAAATTTAAACCCGTTATTTTTCGCTTGTTCCGGCGCGATCTGTTCCTACTACGGCCTTGCCCTGTTTTATAAAAACGGCTGTTTTTCCGCGGTATTCCCATGCCTGTTTTTTATTATTGCCATTCTCTCATTTTTAACGGCTTTACCCGCTATGCCGTTATCACAAGCGCCGCGCAGGACGCGTAAAATTTATGTCTTTGCCGTTTCATTTGCCTGCGGTTTTGCTTTAGGCACGGGAGCCGTAGGCGGCGCATACCGGCAATCTCGTATTTATTTAGGGCAGGCAGCTCCTAATATAGCCGGTATTGCGGGTGTTTTATTGGACGATCCGCGTACAACTTCACGGGGAAGCGGCGCGGCAACCATTGCCTTGAGGGAAACGGCTGGAAAAAGCGGTGTACGCACCAGCGCCCGGGGAAATGTACTTGTTTTTTTCCCCGAAGGCTCTATTCCGCGCCTTAAAGAATTCGGGCGCAAAAGCGAAGTTTTTGTGGACGGTACATTTAACGAAAATTCAGGCGGCGCAATGAATGGAGATTTTACATTCCGGGCAAAAGGCGTTCATATCAACAAGAGCGCGCCGCCGGTTGAACAACTGCGGACCAAAGCGCGTCTTGCCGTAATTGATGCCTTTTCACGGGAGGCCGCAGGCGGCAGCCGTTCCAATGCCTTCGGAGGCCTTGCTTTGGCGCTGCTTTTGGGCATAAAAGACAATTTGGACTCGCACCTTGCCAAGCAGTACAGGGACGCCGGATGCTCGTACATACTGGCGCTTTCGGGAATGCACCTTGCGATAATTTCCGCGTTAATAGCGTTTTTGCTTAAAAAGCCACTAGGCAAAAAGGGCGCAGCAGCCGTGGGAGCCGTTTTTATAATCCTCTATGTTTTTATTGTGGGTGCGGCGCCTTCGTTAATGCGCGCCGCGATAATGTATCTATTCGGCACCGCAGCAATCCTCGGCGGTTTTGCGGTGCGGCCATCCCTCGTGCTGCAGGCGGCCTTTCTTCTACAAATAGTGTTTGATCCGGCCTCCGGCAGCTCCATTTCGTTTTTATTATCGTATTTAGCCCTTGCCGGTATATTGAGCATCGGGGAAGCCGCCGGAGCCCTTATGCGCGGCCTACTTCCGCCGAAGATAGCGTCGCCGCTTTCGGCGGGTATTGGCGCTTTTTTAGCCACGCAGGCAATAACCGTTTGGTTTTTCGGCAGCTTGCGGCTAATTGGCATTATCGCGGGCCTTATCATGGTTCCCCTTACAACTGTTTTTATGATTGGAAGCATCGCCTACCTTGCGTTAAGTTTTGTATTCCCGCCACTTACCCCGCTTCTCTCGGTTCCGCTTAACATAATTTACAAAGCCCTTGAAATAACCGCCGGAGGGGCCGCGAAATTTCCCGCGCTAAATACGCCGCCTAACGTTCCTGTAATGTTATTCTCGGTTATGCTGCCATTCGCGTTTTTGGCGGCGCATCATTGTATCATAAAAAAGAAATACGGAATTATGGAAATTAGCTGACAGTGTACACTGCCCTTT
>BOBI01000174.1 GCA_026002305.1 Spirochaetia bacterium | reverse complement strand
ACTCCTGTCCAATTTTTACTTGGCGGATGGAAAGGCCAATCCCCAGCCCTTTGTCGGCAGGGGGTGACATTTTCCCTCGAGAATTTAGAGCCTTGGGGGGTGACATTTTCGCCGGTTATTGACAGGGCTTTGAAATCAAGAATCTGCGGGGAATCGATAAATACGTCTACCTCGCGGAGATAGTCATAGCATCGAACAAGCCGCCGCGCGCCCGTTTAGAGTTTGAGGTTAAACGCGCAGGCGGCGCCATAAAACGTAATACGCAGTTGCTCGGAACAGGCGACAGTTTATATTCCGCTTCAAATGGTTTGGAGCAGTACAAGAGCTTATCGGTCGCAGAAGTTGATCCAATCGGAAAAACCATAACGTTCTCGAACGGCGATACACTCTCTACGGGCGTTGCCGCAGGCGATGTCAATGAGGATGATATACGCCGGATTCAGATACGCGAAACGATACTATCCCATTTTGAAAAAGAGGAACAGCTTTTTGCGAGCGGTATAAAATGTTTATCCTTATTTTTCATTGACGAGGTTGCGAAGTATCGTCAATACGATGATAATGGCGAAGAACGCTCAGGCGTTTACGGAAAGATATTTGAGCAGGAATACACCGATGCCTTGAATGAGCGGTTGACGCTGTTTCCGACTGCATATCAGGAATATTTACGCGGCATCAAAACCGCAGACACCCATCGCGGTTATTTCTCCATCGACAAGCAAGGTCATTCTGTTGACAGTACCGCCAAACGCGGCGCCGAAGATTCTGATGATATTTCGGCGTATGACCTGATTCTAAAAAACAAAGAACGTTTGTTGTCATTCGATGAACCTACGCGGTTTATTTTCTCTCATTCCGCATTGCGCGAAGGCTGGGACAATCCAAATGTATTTCAGATTTGCACATTGAAGCATTCGGACAACTCAACATCTAAACGGCAAGAAGTGGGGCGCGGTTTACGCCTCTGCGTCAATCAGGCAGGGGATAGGCAGGACGTGGACGTATGCGGTGAAACAGTCGTCCATGATGTGAACAAGCTAACCGTCATTGCAAGCGAGAGCTATGCTGGCTTTGTTTCCGATTTGCAGAGCAAAATCAAGGAAGACTTGTATGAACGTCCGACAAAGGCAAGTGCAGAGTATTTTACTGACAAAACCGTGAAGATTGGAGAGGACAGCCATACATTTACAACCACAGAAGCAACAGCAATATACAATTATCTTGTTCGTAATGACTATGTGGATGATAACGGCGCCGTGACAGAAACGTACCGTTCAGCGGTTGCGTTAGGCATATTTGCTGCCCTCAAACCCGAACTTGAGCCGTTTGCAAGCGGCATCCATACACTTGTGCAGGGTATCTTTGATCCAAGTATACTGAAAGGCATGATAGAGGATGGACACGATACAAAGGTCAGAGAAAATCCACTAAACGACAATTTCAAGAGACAAGAGTTTCAAGACCTCTGGAGAAGAATCAATCAACGGTATGCTTATACAGTCGAATTTGACAGCCCGGAACTCATCGAAAAGTCTATCATTGCGCTCAATGCACGCCTGTTTGTATCTCGGCTTCGCTACAATCTTGTAATGGGTGAACAGAAAGAGGGGAATGAGTTTGTAGTGAACAAAACCTCTAGTCCGGAGCTTACCCATGCGCTAGGAAGCTCTGTACCTTATGACCTTATAGGTAAAATCGCGGAACAAACTACATTAACGCGAAGAACGATTGTAGCCATTATCAAAGGGCTGAATCCTGAAAAGCGCTGGATGTTTAACCTGAACCCAGAGGAGTTTATTCAGCGAGTGGCCGAAGAAATCGACACGCAGAAAGCGGCTATCGTGGTGGAGCATATTGCCTATCAGCCAAGTGCAGAAGAACCGTACACGCAGGATATTTTCAATATGAGTAAAGCATCGCAAGAATACGCAAAAGCGTATCAGGCAAAAAAAGCGATACAGGATTATGTGTTTACGGACGGATTGGCGGAAGACAGCATAGAACGCCGGTTTGCAAAAGATGTGGATGCCGCAGATGAAGTCATCGTCTATGCAAAACTGCCGCGTGGACCGAAAGGCTTCTCCATTCCTACGCCCGTTGGCAACTATTCGCCGGACTGGGCAATAGCGTTTCGCCGTGGAGCAGTAAAGCATATCTTTTTCATTGCCGAAACGAAAGGCACGATGGACAGCCTTAATTTACGTCCCATAGAACAGGCAAAAATCTCCTGCGCCCGGAAACTGTTTAACGAAATATCAACTACGGGTGTAAAATATCACGATGTTGATAGCTATCAGAGTTTGCTTGATGTGATGCAGAAACTGTAAATCTGGTATACCATGAGAATGAAACATTAGAAAAACTGGTAATAAACGCGCATAAAAGTCGCGCTTATTTAAGAATGTATCTTGATTTTTGGGCTTTAGACTGTTTGGCGGGTGCTCCCCTTATAAAACCCTAATCCTGCTATTTTTAAATTCCGATACTCTACTAGGAGTGGAGTATGGAAACTATTACGGCTACTAATACTATTTGCGACTTTGACGCTTGTGCGGAGATTTTACGGGCGCAGCTTTCGATTCTTTCAAAGATTACAGCGTCTCAGGCTATGGTTCGCAAGGCGGTTATGTCCAAGGAATGGGTGGAATTTAATATGCTCATAGAATCGATGGGGGCTCTTGCCGAGCAGGAAGAGGAGCTTGAGGGGCGCAGGATTTCTTTGTTTGCCAAGCTGGATTCATCTTCTACGCGACAGGGGCAGAG
>BOBI01000173.1 GCA_026002305.1 Spirochaetia bacterium | reverse complement strand
CACGCGGTATCAGCTTTTTTTCAAAAAGCTGTCGTTGTATAGGAAATGATTGTACGTGTGTTTTGGTTTAACGCCGAAGAGCGCAGCAAGCTGCGCGGTATTAAACCAAAACACGGACAATAAAAAATGACAAAGGGGTAAATGATGTGGGCTTTTTTTGCGTTGTTGTCGGCTATTTTTGCGGCTTTAACTTCAATTTTGGCTAAAATTGGTATTGAAAACATAAATTCAAATTTAGCAACGGCTATCCGGACGGTTGTAGTTTTACTCCTTTCCTGGGGTATTGTTTTTATAACCGGAAAACAACACGGTATTGTAAATATCGGGCATAAAAATTTATTGTTTTTAATTCTTTCCGGTATTGCAACCGGGCTTTCATGGCTTTGCTACTATAGGGCATTGCAAATTGGCGAGGCATCAAAGGTAATACCGGTTGATAAATTTAGTGTGGTTCTTGGCATGGTATTAGCTTTTGTTGTATTAAAGGAAACCATAACCGTTAAATCAATTATTGGCGGTTTATTAATTACAGCAGGAACATTTGTTCTAGTATTTTAAACTAATTTTTGTCCAAAATGGTCATTTCGTAAAAGCGGCTATCTCGGCATATTTATTTGCGACAAGTTTAAATACTTCGATAATAACAGGATCGAAATGAGATCCCGCGCTGCCTATTATAATTCTTTCGGCAACGCCGACACTTATCGGCGCTTTGTATGGCCGCGCCGATATTAACGCGTCGTAGACATCAACCACCGCCATAATCCTGCCTTGCAACGGGATATTTTTGCCTTTTAGCCCGCGCGGGTAGCCTGTGCCGTCCCATTTTTCATGGTGGTTTCCGGCAAATATTTTTGCGTGGTATAAAAACGGGCTTTCTTTTGTTTGTTTTTCAATCTCGTTAATTGCGGATACGCCGAATATGGTGTGTTTTTTCATAAGTTCAAACTCTTCTTTTGAAAAACGGCTGGGTTTATTTAATAACAGGTCGCTTATGGCAATTTTGCCGACATCGTGAAGTTGAGCCGCCGGAATTACATAACTCAAATCCCACTTTTCTATTTCGTCCCAGTAGACCTTTTTTTCTATCATCATTTTAACTAGAATCTCTAAATATTTTTGGGTTCTTTCAATATGGCCGGAATTGGCATCGTCGCGGAATTCGACAAGCTCGGCAACCGTTCTTAAAATCGCGTTTTGAAGCTCGGTAACCTGCCGGGTTTTTTCATTAACTTTTTTCTGCAGGTTTTCATTATATTCCTTTAACTGGTTTGTCTTCGAAATAAGAAGCAAATAATTTTCAATTCTTTTTAAAAGCAGTGGAGGCGAGAACGGTTTAGAAATAAAATCGGCGGCGCCTAAAGAAAGTCCATTAAGTTCGCTTGCGCTATCGTTACGCGAAGTAAGAAAAATAACAGGAATGTCGCATGTGGCGTTTTCCGCTTTAAGTTTTTTTATAGCGGCAAAACCGTCCATATCCGGCATTTCAATATCAAGAAGTATTAGGTCGGGTGAAACCTTACCAACAAGCTCAAAAAGCATTGCGGCGGAGTTGACAGGAAAGACATTATATGTGTCTTTAAGAATATTCTTCCCCATAGTTAGGTTGGTCACATTATCATCGACCATCATAATTATTTTTTTTTCAGTTTCCATACACAACGCCTTTCAATTAAGGCTAGTATATCATATTATTCGTTTTTGATCATATATTCAGAGCCCAAGCCGTCCGGCAGATGAAACGGCAGATTCGGAATATATTCAACTCTACCGTAATTTTATTGTCCGTGTTTTGGTTTAATACCGCGCAGCTTGTTGCGCTCTTCGGCGTTAAACCAAAACACACGTACAATCATTTCCTATACAACGACAGCTTTTTGAAAAAAAGCTGATACCGCGTGGCTCGCCACGCGGTAGTTCATAGAACAGGTGGATCGAAAACCGGTATTTGCTGAAAAATCCGTTTACGCCACTTTTTGCTTGGCGTGCAAGGCCTTTATGGTTTTAATGGGCAGACCCGTTGCCTTAGCGACTTTTTCAACAGTATCGCCCATTGCAAGAAGGTTTTTAGCGATTTCTTTTGCTTGTGCAATCTCAAATTTATCCGAGTAATAATCCAATTTTTCTTCTAACATAATATCCCCTTCCGCCAATTCTTCATATTGGCTAAACAATTCCTTGTAAAGACGCTCCATACCAAAAATGATGTCTTCAACATCTTTCCCGTCTATTTGCCCTTTCTTGTTAAGGTTGCCAACAGCACCTAACAATTCATCAAGCAATGCTTTTAACTGATCGGATAGCTTTTTTAGCTCGTTTTCACTCTTGGCTTTTTGCACCTGCCGCCGCATTTTTAACACGTAAAATGGTAACAAAAGGGCCAAACCCTGCTTTTCAAGCTCTGCAATGCTGTGGCTTAACAGGTTAAAAGTATCTACTCTGTAATCATACCATGTTTTATCGGGAAATTTCAAGCGCAAAGTTTGCTGCTTAGGGAGCTTTTTTGAGCCTTCAAAGTAGATTATCCGAGCCTGCGGGAATTCGATAGTTCGAATGTTTCCGCTGTTCTTTTTCTGCAATATTCCCGCCTCAAAACCATACCGGAATATCCTAATCATCATATCGGCATCAAAATTGATTTGTGTCCTGCCTACGATGAACTTGCCGTTATAGGGGATAGCGTATAAGGTGGTATACCAGAAGACCATAGGAGAAGAGTATGGGTACGAGGAAGAGGTATACCCCCGAGGAGAAGGTAAGCATACTCC
>BOBI01000172.1 GCA_026002305.1 Spirochaetia bacterium | reverse complement strand
AAAGGTTTCTCGATCAGCACCGCTCTAATTCTGACAAGCAGTTCGAGGTCAGCTTTTTCCCTCCTGTCTAACGGCTCATAATAAAAAGAGCCGCGGCTTATATCAAGTAAATCACATTGCTTTTTGATACTCATTTTGTTACCTCGCTCCACAAATGCAGCGTTGCGAAGTTTGGTTCTTCCCCGTAAATCTGCCGATACTTTTTTTTTAAGAATTCTTCTCTCGCTCTATCCTCGCCAATAATTTTTAACAACGCATCACGCTCTGCAGCAAGTTCTTTTTCCCTATCGCTCTCTTTTTTTTCGTTCTTAAAAATTTCGCCCGTGCCGTCAATTGCTTGTTTTTTCCACTTGCTAATTTGATTTGGATGAACGCCGTGCTTGGCCGCCAACTCCTGCAATGTTGCATCTTCTCGTAATGCCTCAAGTGCAACTTTCGCCTTTAACTCTTTGCTAAAGTTCTTTTTCCCTTTTCTTCCCATGTGAAACCGCCTTTTTTAGTTTCGGCTTTTCCATCTGCTTTTTGCCTCTTTTTTTGTTCAAATTTTCGGGCGCAGTATAATCGAATCTATTAATCGAATGATAACAAAATATCAGTCATTTATACGCATTAAGTATCTTGATCTTTTTAAAAAAACTTATTATGTACTTGAACCAGACGGTATCTTATATTTGGAAAGCAGTGTGGAAAAGAATGATTTAGTATTTAGGAGGCTAATTTAATGTTTCATCCAAATGAAGAATTAATGAAAAAGTGCATTGAGATTGCAAAATCAAGTCATGAAAAAAATCAATATGCATTAGGAGCCCTTATTGCAGATGAGCGCGGTAATATTATTACAATAAAAAGTAGTAATCTTATTTCATCTTATGATCCTACTGCACATCCTGAAATTGTTGTAATCAGAAAAGCAGCAGAAATGTTAAAATCACGTTATCTCCCGAGTTGTTATCTTTATACAACATTAGAACCATGTCCAATGTGTACTTCAGCCGCTATTTGGGCAAAAATGGGTGGAATTGTATTTGGTGCCTATCAAGAAGATGCCATTGAATTTTCAAAAAATAATCCATCTGATATATTTACTTGGCGACAAATCAAAGTTCATGCTAATGAAATAATAGCAAATGGTTCTCCTGTTATTAATTTATTTCCTGGTGTACTTAGGGATGAATGTATTAATTTATTTCAACATACACTAGATTAAGAAATAAAAATGGTCCTGATAATAAAAAGGGAAAATATATGTAAGCAAAAAACTGCACATAACATACGCTATACGACGTTTTGTCTGCTTTTATTGTCCGTGTTTTGGTTTAATACCGCGCAGCTTGCTGCGCTCTTCGGCGTTAAACCAAAACACACGTACAATCATTTCCTATACAAGAGAGTATAACATTTAAGAACAAAGAAAAACTGCGAAAGCAGTTTCCCCCATTCGTACCAGTTAACCCGAACAAATGTATCCACCACAGCTTTTTGAAAAATAGAGCCTGTAACAAAGTTTGTGTAAATAGCCAAAAGATGGTAGAAAAACATAAGGAGATATTATGGCTAGGACACGGACAGTTAGAGAGAAGGATTTAATCGACAAAATCCTTGACGCGGTAGAAGTCAAAGGATTGAGCCGGGAGGAAGTCCTCGGGCAGGGCGGATTGTTGAAACAGCTGACAGGTCGGCTGCCGGGCAAGATTCTGGAGGCCGAATTGGAGGAACATCCCGGCTACGAGAAAAACTCCAATGCGGGGGACAACAGCGGAGACAGCCGGAACGGCTACAGCGAAAAGACGGTGTTGACCTGAGAACCAGAGCGCGGTCATCAAAGTGCCGCGAGACCGGAACGGGACATTCGAGCCGCAAATAATACCTAAGTATGAAAAACGCGTGCCGCTTTTCAACGATCAGATTATTTCGATGTACGGATTCGGCATGAGCGACCGCGACATTAAGGCGCACATGGAACAGGTGTACAATGTTGAGGTATCGCCTGAACTGATAAGCCGGGTGACGAGCGCGGTGATGGACGATGTGATAGAATGGCGCAGTCGGCCGTTGGATAAAGGCTATGCAGTCGTGTATCTGGACGCATTGCGGGTCAACGCCCGGCAGGACGGGAAGGGCTGTGTAAAGAGCGTTTACGTGGCTTTGGGGGTGAATTTCGAGGGTAAAAAGGATGTTTTGGGGCTCTGGATAGCCGAGACAGAGGGTGCCAAATTCTGGATGAGTGTGCTCAACGAACTGAAAAACCGCGGTGTCGAAGATATTCTCATCGCGTGTATGGACGGGCTTACCGGTTTCCCTGACGCGGTGCGGGCGGTGTTTCCGCAGACCCGCGTACAACTTTGTATTGTGCACATGGTTCGTAATTCCACCAAGTTCGTTTCCTGCAAGGACCTCAAAAAACTATGCGCGGATTTGAAGGCGGTTTATTCGGCGCCGGGCGAGGAGGCCGGACGCGCGGCGCTTGACGAGTTCGGCAACATCTGGAATGACAAATATCCGGTGATTCAACAGTCGTGGCAAAACCATTGGAACGACCTCAATGAGTTTTTTAAATATCCGCCTGAGAAACGCATGAGCGGTTTACACGACTAACGCCATTGAATCGCTTAATTACCAGTTGCGAAAAGTTACGCGTAACCGCTGTCAATAACCGGCGAAAATGTCACCCCCCAAGGCTCTAAATTCTCGAGGGAAAATGTCACCCCCTGCCGACAAAGGGCTGGGGATTGGCCTTTCCATCCGCCAAGTAAAAATTGGACAGGAGTAAC
>BOBI01000171.1 GCA_026002305.1 Spirochaetia bacterium | reverse complement strand
TCGCATTTGGATAATATTGTTTTATTATGTCTTCTACCCCACCATTGATTACAGCACCGGTGAGCTGTTGCCGATGGTGGTGTGCGCGGCCCATGATGCTGATGATACACAAAACGGGGACAGCCGCTTTATATTTGTTGACCGCGCTTTTCATAAAGAGGGCGGGGTAGAAGACATAATAAAACAATATTATCCAAATGCGAATTTTATTACGGTTGATAAATTAACCCAAGGACAAGCCTGCACCTGTCTTTTGGCAAAAAAATTGATAAACAACGATGCGCCGCTTCTTATCGCCGCATGTGATAATGGTATGGTTTATTCCAATGAGCAATACCAAAAAGCAAAAGAAGACGCCGATGTGTTGGTTTGGACGTTTAGAAATAATGAAGCGGTATTGAAAAATCCTGACAGCTATGGATGGATGCTGACCAACAATGAAAATAATATTACCGGCGTATCAATAAAAAAGCATATTTCCGATAATCCCATGTGTGACATGGCTGTAGTGGGAACATTTTGGTTCAGGCACGGCTCAACCTTTGTCGAAATTGCGGAAGATATGATTGCGGCAGATGATCGCATAAACAACGAGTTCTATATAGATCAGGCAATACACTACGCACTGAAACGCGGGTTTAGGGCAAAGGTTTTTGAAATTAACCGTTACCTTTGCTGGGGAACCCCTAACGATTATGAGACATATCAAAATACCTATAAGTATTGGAAATCATTTATAAAGGGCGGGAAGTATTTAGGGAAGTGAAAGAAACCAGAAAAAACTATTTAATCCTTGTAGGATGTATTAGCGTCTTTAAAATTATTCTAATGGCTTTATTCTCTTCAGATTTCCAGACCGGTTTTTTTATGCCGTTTGTGTCTTCGTTTATTGACAATCCAAATCAAAACCCTTATTCTTACTTTTTGGCGCAAAATCCTGTTCAGGCCTTCCCCTATCCGCCTGTAATGCTGCTTATCATGAGTGTAGGCGGCATTTTTGTAAAAGTGTTTTCGGTGTTTGGTTTCGATGGCAATTTGCTGCTTTTTATGACCAATGCGGCATTTAAACTGCCGCTTCTTTTCTTTGACATTTTGGGTTTATATTTTTTATTTAAACTGTTTCCGGTAAGGTATAAATATACCACGGTGCTTTATTTTGCCTCCCCGATTATTATATTTGCATCGTATATGCACGGACAGTTGGATGTTATACCTACAACATTGCTTCTTGCATCTTTATATTATTTGACAAAGTCCGGCAAAAACAGTACATCAATTTTTAACAAACAAAATATTTTATTTGTTGTTTTCTTTTCAGCCGCATTATTAACCAAACATCATATACTCGCCGTTTTGCCGCTCTTAATTATTTATATGATAAATAAATACGGCGCACGGCAGACAGTTTGCAACTGTCTTGCAATAGCCGTTATTTGCACACTTGTTGTTTTACCGGTACTCAGCAAAGAATTCATTCAGATGGTTTTATTGAATAATGAACAAAATATGCTGGGTCAGGTATTCTTCCCATTTTTGCAGTTAAAACTTATCCTCCCGTTGTTGGCTTTACTGTTTATCTACATTGATTATTATCTGCTAAATAGCGTTAACCAGCAATTGTTTTTCAGCTTCTGCGGACTGCTGTTTTCGGTATTCATGGTGCTGCTAATGCCTATGCCAGGTTGGTGTATTTGGATAGTGCCATATTTTGTTATATTTTTTATCAATACAAACAACAACAAATACCGAAAACTTTTACTATATTCTGTTTTTAACATCCTGTATGGAGTTTATTTTGTATTTTTTCACAACTATGGGAATAAGATAGATTTGTACTTTCTTTTGCTTCCCCTTGGCGGGTTGAAAATAAAAAGTGAATTATTCGTCAATATTGCCTTCACCGTTTTTGAAGGCTTATTTATTTATCTGGTCGCAATGATGTACCACACCGGAATAGCAAGTAATTCTTTTTACAAAAGACGGGATGCCGCTTTTTCCATCGGTATTGCCGGGGACTCAGGCAGCGGAAAATCAACTTTACTGCAAAAAATAACAAAAACACTCGGCGGCAAAAAAGTCATTGCCATCGAAGGCGACGGAGACCACAAATGGGAGCGGAATGCGGAAATGTGGAAGCGGTATACGCACATTAACCCCAAGGCAAATTATCTGTACCGGCAAGTCATGGATATATCGGTTCTTAAAGACGGCGGCTCGGTAGTGCGCAGAGACTATGATCATAATACCGGAGTATTTACCGATGAGATGCATATCTATTCAAAGCCGTATATTTTAGTCAGCGGACTTCACGCATTGTATCTCCCAATCATGAGAAAAAAACTTGATTTAAAGATCTTTATGGATACCCCAAATGATGTGCGGATTTATTGGAAAATGGACCGTGACATGAAAGAGAGGGGGTATTCGTATGATGATATAAAAAAACAAATTGATTCCCGCAAAGAAGATACGGAAAAATATATCAAGCCGCAAAAGCAGTATGCCGATTTAGTTATACGGTTTAATTATCAAGGAGACGATACCGAACGAAACGTGTTGGCGTTAGAATTGGAACTTGATGCTTCGTTGGACGCAGAACCAATGCTGAATATTCTATCGCACTATGGCGTTGAATCTCATTTTGAATATTCTGATGATTTAGAAAAGCAAACCATCAAAATAAACCGGCGCTCTAACCAAGAATGTGTAATTCCGTTTGATGAGATCGCATCAAAAATAATCCCGCAGTTGGAAAATATAACGATACAAAACATAGATAATGCCTCCGATTTTGATGGAATAGTT
>BOBI01000170.1 GCA_026002305.1 Spirochaetia bacterium | reverse complement strand
CAGCGGGATAATCAAAAACTCATTGATACGCTGCTATACCTGCGCAACCTTGGTAATACCCTTATTGTTGTGGAGCATGACGAACAGACACTGCGCACCGCCGACTACCTTGTGGATATGGGGGTGGAGGTTTTTGTTCGGGATAACTTGTACTAAGTGTGGAAACTGCTGCCGCAGTTTTTCTATGCTCTTTTTCGTATACGTCCTCCCCCGCTGGGGGGGTAGCGTAAGACCCGCTTGCGGGGCTGGAGCGAGGGGGGCTCCCCCCCCCTTGAACAAGCGCAATCATCATGCCGTCTGATGCGCCCAGGGCCGCCTCGACAGATTCGGCAAGCCGCTGCCTGCAACCGGCGGCAATTACAAGGCGGTCTACGATAATTTCGATGGTGTGTTTTTTTTGCTTGTCCAGCTTGATGGCCCCCTCCATTTCGTCAAAGTTGACGGGCACTCCGTCGACGCGGGCGCGGGCAAAACCGGCCTTTTTGGCGTCCTCGATAATTTTCTGATGCTCGCCCTTTTTACCCCGTATAACCGGCGCAAGAATCTGAACCTTGGCGCCGTCGCCCAGCGCCATTATAGATGCGATTATCTGGTCGATAGGCTGCTCGCGAATCTCGCGGCCGCACCTGGGACAATGCGCAATACCCGCGCGCGCAAAAAGCAGGCGGTAGTAGTCGTGAATCTCGGTAACCGTGCCCACTGTGGAGCGCGGGTTGCGGTGTGTGGTCTTCTGTTCTATAGAAATCGCCGGAGAAAGCCCTTCGATGTAGTCAAGGTCGGGCTTGTCCATACGCCCCAAAAATTGCCGCGCGTAAGACGACAGGCTTTCCACATAGCGTCGCTGCCCCTCCGCAAAAATCGTGTCGAAGGCCAGCGAACTCTTCCCCGACCCCGACAAACCCGACACCACAATCAACTTGTCGCGCGGCAGCTCCAAATCTATATTTTTTAGGTTATGCTCCCGCGCACCTTTAATTATTAGCTTATCCATGATGGAAAATTGTAGCCGAAAAACCGCCGCCGCTCCAAGCTGTTTTGTTTCCGCCGTATCTACAAAAGCGTTTGACGACCAGCACAGGGTTGTGTCCTGCGTTAGCTTCCCTGAATGAATTGGTTCAATTCTTCGGGTGTTCCGAGACAATGAACTTTTTCTTCTGAAATTTGCTGTATATATACTTTTCCACCGTTTTTGATTAGCTGGTTATACATGGGCGCAATATACCTCTCTGCCTTTTCAATATTTTTCGCTTCGGCATAGTAGAATCGGTATAATTTGTCGAATAAACGGCAAGATTTAAAATAATATAACCCTATGGTACAATTATCTGATATTCTTGTTTTTTCACGTACCTCACCGGCAAGTCCGTCTTTATCGCAGCGGACAAAACTCCAATGATTGCCGGGAGCATTGAAACAGGGAATAAAACCATCCCCTTTTATTTGTTCATACGTGAGCGTATAGGGTTCTACATGGGTATCAATATTGTAAATAAGAAGCTCATCATCAATATCCCATAACGCGGAAGCAAGCGCGGCAGATGTCGCCTGACCATCGGTCAGATAATCTATTTCAATAAAAAACGGGTTAGGCATACCTATTTTTTCACAAATTTGCCTGATAAAGTTGCCGGCATTTTCACATTTTTGGACAATAAAAATAGATTTTGACGTTTGTTTGAAAAACCCTTTAAGACTCGTCATAGACCATTCAAAAAGAAATTTACCTTTTGCCTCAATCATATATTTGGGCATAGAATATCCCGCATTCTTAAAACGCCTTCCATATCCGGCCATGGTTATGACAATGTTCATAACGCGCTCCTTGACTGTTTCATTATTTCATTTAATTCATCCAGTGAGTGTGCAAGAAATTCATCAGGACGGACCGTTCGATCATCGACATAAAAACCGTTTTCACCGGGCCATGGTTTGCCGTACAATATCTCATCATAAGGAATTTGCCATTTATCCAGCCATTCAAGGAGGGTTTTTGCCGTTGTCACGTTGATAAGCCCCAGATTACCGTTATAAGTCCGCATATTACGGGATGTAAAAAGTACTATGTAAGCACCGGCATCTTTGTATTCATGCAGTTTATTAATAATCCTGCTATAGGGAACTAAATCAATATACTTCTCATCCGCTTTTTTTATAGGGCAGAGTGTTCCATCAATATCCATAACAATCTTAAGCATTTTCCAGCTCCTGTAATATGTTTATGGCATTAAGAATAAACGCCAGAACATGACGTTGATTTTCTATATGCAAGGGCAGCATTGAAAGAAATAATGACGCCTCAAATAAACGGATGATTTTTGTATCAAATCCGGCTTTTGCGGCTTTAGCAAGAAAGCAATCGCCAAAGGAATTTGATATACGTTTATCAATTGAAAGAAAAAAACGCATTTCTTTATCTATTCCTATTTCAAACAATTCATTGATAATAAAATCATAATTTCCCATTACTGAATGGGAAAGTTTTGCTACATCGTAATATGGGTCACTCCACAAGTCTTCTTCAGTATTGGCTCCCTTGGGGTCGATGAATTTTAAGACATTTGTTCCATAGTCATAAAGAATATTTGCAAAAAAAGGATCTCCGTGTCCTATGACCAAAACCGGTTTGAATTTATGACTCTTGGTTATTTTATTATAAAGAGAGATATACCACTTATATATTTCATCAATATCTTTGTATTTTGTTCCTGCGGAAATATGGGCTGAAATTGTTTTGTACTGCGGCGTTTCTTTTAATGCCTGTATGCGATTTGCTGTTTTTGTAATATATAATTCATACATATCCTTTTGGTATGTATCAGGAGATATAC
>BOBI01000169.1 GCA_026002305.1 Spirochaetia bacterium | reverse complement strand
CTACAAAAGGTTTTGTTTCGCCGTAAACATCCAAAAGTTTATCTAACATATTTTTGACAGATTCTTTATCCGCCGTTAAGTTTTTTTTAAAAAGTAAAACCGCACCGGCGGGAACAGCCGCAAGCCGTTTAATTTCCGGTTCACTTAAATCCACGTGTCCGTCAATCCCTGTCATAATTACCTGTGCGGCAAGTTGATCTTTATCCATTGCAGCTACAATTTCCTTCGAGCGTCGCGCCAATTCTTCGTGCAATGTTTTTGCCTGTTCATTTATTATTGATTTTTCTGTTTCTACAACAAGTGTATTATTTTGTTTCCCGCATGAAGAAACAACCGCTAATATTATTATTAAACACAAAGGACGCAAGGCAGAAGAAAATAGTTTCATTATATTTTCCCTTCGTGCGCTTTCTTCACCTTTGCGACAGACTCTTTTTCTTTTGTTAAAAGTTGCTTTATATCATTTACGGTTACATTTGCATTATTGAAGTTGTCTTCCGGCTTCCCGCCCTTAAAATATTTTAAATACACATTAAGAGCTTTATTCTTTTTTAAAAACCTTCCTTCCGCTAAAAATCGTTCATTTATTGTTTTACCGTCAATTCTATCCGCCTGTTTACCCCGTCCAAACGTTATAAAACACATCCAAAACCCGAAAATTACAAGGGCTGCCGTAGAAACAAGCATAGGAAAAAGAGCGCCCTTTTCTTTGGCGGCGCCCCAAAAAGATTTACCGTCGTCTTTGTCTTTGGGTGTCTTTCCCGCCGATACACCGGCGCTGCGCACAATTAGAATACCGGTGTTTTGTGAATCCAAATCCCCGCTCAACGCCCATGATATTCCGGCGTTACTTTTTTGTTCTACCGCACCGGTTTTCATAAAATAATATGAATCACTTACATACAGCTTTCCGTTTTCCAATTCAATAATATCAATATCAAAATCATCAAATATATCTTTTTGTTGTTTATTATCACCATCAATATCATCATAATCATCGCTCATAATATCATCTAAAAATAAATCAAAATCTTCGTTATTAACATCATTAAAGATAACTATGTTCTTTCCTTTATAAAAAAGGGCATTAAATTCATCAAACTCATCATACACGGGGAAATTAAAAGATGAGGTAAATATTAATATTACATTCTCACCGGCTTCATTTAAGTGTTCAACATTTGCGTTTTCTAATATTCTAACAGGGTGTCCCGTAGCTAGAAGCCATCTATCAAACGCAAGGTATACATTCTCTTTTGTTTCCCTGCTTGGATTTACTTTCTTTGTTCTCTGGAATGTTTCAAGGTAAGTAGCGGCAAGAACACCAAGAATAATGATAATTGAAACCGCTACCGCTATTATGCTTATTATATTTGCACCTTTATTCATCATTTATATCTTTTTCTGCTCATTCGCGTCTTTAAGTATGCTGCGGCAAAAAACCAACGCTTCTTCAAAATCCGCGTCGTTTAAAGTATTCCTTGAATAGGCGGCGAATATCCAGTTTTTAATAAATTGATTAAACGCCGTTTCAAATTGCGGTAAAAATTTGCGGACAATATCCAAACATTCTGTCTCCGTGGCATTTTTTGGAATCGCAATATTTTTTTTATTAAAAGCTGTAATAGCACAGGCATTACATTTAACCCAGCCCAGGCGTTTGAACCCGCCTGAATAAAGCCGCATTGCATCATTTAATAAAGTTTCAGGTTCTTCACCGGTTTCTAAAAATATTTCTTCAGATTGGGCTTTTTTCCCCGTCGCGGTAAATTTATGTTTTCCCAAGCGCAATATTAAAAATACCAAAACAAATATAAGGACAGCTATTGAAACAATTATGACTATACGCAAAATAAAAGCTAAAATTCCCCTTAATTTCTCTATCCAAGGGGCTAGTATCCGGCCGTTTGTTTTTTCATCATTTTTTAGATCTTTAAATCTAATATCCCAAACTTTTTTCTCTATGCCAAAGTCCGGCGATTGTAAAACTTCTTCCAAATCGGAATATGGCGCGGCAGAAGTTTCTTTTGCTTCGGGAAACAAACAGAAGGATGCGAAAAAAAATAGAGTTATAAATAGTTTTTCAGCTATCGTTCTTATCATCATAATTTATTATTATTTTCAAAACCTTTACTAAACATAAGCTGCAAATCCCAACCCTCTACAACAACCCTGCTGTTTATATATACAGCAAAACCCATACACACATAAAGTGTTTCTACAATGATAAAGTTAAACAAATACGGTATAAAAAACGACCAGAAATTATTATCATCAAACATTTTAAATTTACTATTAAATATTTGTGTTGTTAAACTAAAAAATAACACCTCGCCCACATACAAGACAGCCTCCAACGCCATACATATTATTGTCAGAAAAAAACCAAAGTTTATTCCGCCGCGTTCCAATGCTGCTTTTCGTTTTTTTAAGTTTGCACCATGTAACGATTCCAATATTCTAAGCGGCATGATAACAGAACGCTTAGGGCTTAACCGCCGCCACAATAAATCACCGGCAAGCGATCTTACAAGCGTTTTGCCTAATCCTTTAAAAAGTTCTTTTACAGAAGCCGTCTTGTTAAAAAAACGAATGCTAATTACGTGCAAAGCAAACCGTTCAAATAAAGGTTTTAACCACCAGAGGAAACCGAAAAAAAATAAAAAATGAATTCCAAACGGAACAACCCCACCTATTATAATAGCGGCAATGGGGACAGCGGAAAAAAAAACAATAAGGTGAATAAGATTCTGCCTCCATAATAAAAGACCCGAATCCGCCGCTTCCCAAGCGGTTCTTGCCCTAAGATTTAACGAATTACCATTCATGCAAAACAATTCCCT
>BOBI01000168.1 GCA_026002305.1 Spirochaetia bacterium | reverse complement strand
GGAGCGCAGGGAAAAACTGCATACTGCAAATATTAACAGACGGAGCTACTGGCAAAACCAAACCGCCGCGCTCCGAACCACCTAATAAGCTACCGTTAAAAACGGCAAGTTCCGCTTAGGCAGTACACTTTCTCACTTTGTGCGCTCACACCTGTTACGATTCCGAATACCAGCACCAAGCTGAACATTCCCATCAGGAACATTTTGCTCCTTTTTTTTGTAGTTTTCATTACAACCCTCCAAAACAATTTTTGGTGTCTCCTGCCTTATTTTACAAAACCGTTTCTTTCCTCGCCGCGCACGGACGCGCGGCGAAATCTTCCTACCAGTTCTGCTTTTTTATGGCATTTAACGTGAAAGGTATCTGACATTTTCGAGCGCCTGCAAATGCGTAGCATTTGCAGGCGCTCGAAAATGTGGCGGAGCAATGGCGTGGGAGTGAGGGCGCAGTCCGACCGACCTAGCCAGTGCGTAGCCCGAGCGGCTACTGCCGCGATGCAGATACCGTTTGTTATGTGTTGTGCCAGACTTGCGTCGAAGCGCCGCGCATGAACGCGCGGCGAGCCCATTATTTCTCAATGATTCTTATAAAAGTTTTTTATTTCTTCTATTGACTTGCCACTATCAAGTAAATTCATAAATTCATCTTGTTTTATTTGCGCTCCTTTTTCAATACCTTCTTCAATGCCTTCTGCACGAGCCTCACCCATAAGTGTATTATAATCACGCATAGCTTTATCACGGGCGGCCGCTTGCATACGAAATTGTTCATCTGCACTCAAATGAACTAATACGCCTACTGCCTTTTTAATCATCGGATTATGTTGTGCAAGCATGTCTAACTCCTCCTTCGTCTTTGCTCCAAGAAAAGACACCCAATAACCTAACGCAACATCTTTACCCAATAAACCATCTTTTGGAATCTTCGGTAATTCTATCGTATGTATTTCAAACAATGGTGAAAATATATTATGGCTCTTTTCATTAGCAATATTATATTTGTTGTGAAAATCAGTTTCTTCCGGTATCATATCAAAAGCTGAAATCACAATACAAACCACCGGCTTTATTTCGCTGTACCTATCACTACTTTTTAGTTGTTCAGTAATCATTCCTGCGCCATAATATAGAATACGCGCTCGCATAGCTTTAACCTGATATACCTGAATCTCAATATCTATAGTTTTCCCTTCCTTTGTGACAACTTTTACATCGAGAATTGCAAGCTTACCATCCTCCGTAAGCGGATTTTGATGCGTGTCTACAAATGATAGACTGCTACATTCCTCCTCAGTTAATGGCAGAATAGTCGAGAGCAGATTGGCAAGAATATCGGCGTTTTTTCTATCACCAAATATACTCTTAAATACTATATCCTGTGTCGGAGACAACAATTCATGGCTCATATCATCATAGTATACCACCGAGGTAAATGTGTCAAGTGTCCAATTTATGTTAAACCCTCATACGGCTATTGTACTGTGTTTTACGTTTTCAACAGCGGCAACATAAGTTGCTTGCGAAACCTCAATATCACCCAACACAGACTTCAGGGTATATTTCGGCTGTTTGTTCATCAACGAAGCAACTGTAGTGTCATACGTAAATGCAGCAGAACCACCAGACGTTATAGTTCCCAATCCAGATATTGTCATTCCGAGGAAGCCGGACACATTTGACGCCATAACTGCAAATCTCAACACAGAAATATCGCCAGCAACATCTGCCCTATACCAAGCAACCTTACCTTCCAAATGCTCATCAATATGATATTGATCTGCAATTGCTGTCGGCTGTCCTGCCGCAAAATGCAAATTCTGTGCATTCAATGCGGCTTCAGCTGCGGCGGCACTTGTTATAGATGCATCATTGTAGAAGAACAACGCAACATTGTTTGCAAACTGACGCTGCACTTTGCCACCAGTTGACGTATTGACTTGGCCAATCATTCCGGAATGAACATAAACCGGAACTAATTCCGCACCGGCAAGTTCTGCAAATGCAACCTTGTGCGCCACTTGCGCCGCCGGCAAAGTATACGGAATCTTCATCCCGCCCAATGTATCAATCCATGTCGCAGTCGCTTTATAAGTATTCAATTGCGCTTCCGTGCTGACACCTTTGACGCCCTTGACTATGCTGGCCGGAATAATAATCCGCGCATTGTTAAGATTGCTGACCGAAACCGCAACATTAACACCCGCAGGGAATGTAAACGTATCGTTTGTATCGCTGGCCAATTTTGTCGCAATCAAAGCATCAATATCTTTGAACGTTCCAGTCGTTGGGCACGCCGCAATTTCGGCCGCCGTTATATTTTGCGCAACAACGCCATTTCCGCCACTGCCGCCAGAATCATCGCTATCCATCGGGCAACCAACAAATAGCACCATCATTGCCATTAAACCCAGCAAAAACAATTTGTCAAACTCTTTTGTAGGCTCCATAACTACACTCCATTTTTTTAGGTGTTATGTTTGGTTTTGCCACAACAACCTTTTTCTTTTCCTGCCCGCCAAGGACGGCGGGCAGTATTCCGAAAAGTTCAAGGCTGGCATGGCACATAACGTCAATAGGTTTACTACAGCCAAGCCCGCTACTGCGGGCGCGGCGTAAACCGTGCGTTATGCGACGTAACGGCTTGAGTGCCGCATGGTTTTCATATCAAAACTGTAACAGATAAAGGCTTTTACTGTCAATGAAAGCGCAATTAAAATCAGCAATTCTAAATTTACCCCGGCTCAACCAAACCGCCGTCCGTGTAGAGAAAAATCAGGAAGGCTTGCCATGAATCATGGTAAGCATAACGCAGGCAAAATCGCATGGCTTCAAAAAAAGCTACAC